>JBBTFH010000025.1:0-9503 GCA_038041915.1 Myxococcota bacterium | reverse complement strand
CTGCGCCGCGGACAGCTTCAAGGGCGGCGGGCGCGAGGCCGAATCGGAGGGCGAGGGCGACTGCGACGAGGGCGATTACCGCTGCACGCCCGACTCCGAGGACGGCTCGCGCTTCGATCGCTGCGAGGACGGCGCCTGGGGACGCGCGGGGCACTGCGACGGCGCCTGCGACGCCGCGGCCGGCGCGTGCGAGCAGCGTGCGTGCGAGAGCACCGTCTCGCGCTGCACCGAGGGTGGCTCCCGGCAGCGCTGCGGCGAAGCGGTGGGCGGCTGGGAGGATCCGCTCAACTGCGACGCGGGCAGCGCGTGTGACCCCGGTCGCGGCACCGACTGCGTCCCGCAGATCTGCATCCCTGGCCAGTCCTGCGCCGACGGCAGCACGGTGCAGCTCTGCAACGAGTTCGGCACGCGCCTCGTGGTCCTCGAGAAGTGCTCCGGCTACGACGAGTGCTACGAGGGCCTCTGCCAATCGGCCTGCGCCATCGCTACGCTTCGCCACTCCTTCGTCGGCTGCCTCTACTATGGCGTCGACCTCGACAACCGCGGCACGGGAAGCGACTTCGACGACGACTCGAACGACTACGACGTCGTCGTCGCCAACGCCGACCCCGAAAGAATCGCCGACGTGACGATCGAGCGGCGCAACTGCGTAACCGGCGACTGGTCGCTGGTTTCGCCCGGGACCGCCTCGCTCAGCCCCGGCGAGTCATACGCCTTCATCTATCCCGGCCGCCCGCCGGGCGTCGACACGCACATCGAAGGCACCGGCCTGCTCGGCTGCGGCGGCTATCGCGTGACCAGCACGCAGCCGATCGTCGCCTACCAGTTCAACTCGGCGATCGAGGCCGGTGGCGGCTCGTGGTCCGCCAACGCCTCCACGCTCTACCCGAAGTCGGCGCTCGAAGGCTGCGGCGGCGTCACGATGAGCCGCTACTACGCGGTCACGCGCCCAGCCAACCCGAACGCCGACTCGCTGGTCACCGTGGCCGGCATGCAGGACGGCACGACGGTGACCGTGACGCCGGCGGCGGCGGTCTACGCCGGCCCCGGCGTGGCGGCGCTCGCGCCCGGCGAGTCCGGCACGTACACGATCGGCGAGGGCGACGTGCTCGCGTTCGCCAGCTCGACCGGCGACATGAGCGGGACGAAGGTCGAGGCCGACGGGCCGATCGCCGTTTTCGCCCACCACGAGGGCGCGCGTGTCATCTCGACGGGCGACGGCTCGCTGACCACCGAAGCCGACGGAATCGAGGAGCAGATGATGCCGGTCTACACGTGGGGCGAAAACTTCGTCGCCAGCCCGCTCGTGCAGGTGAACGCTTTCACGACGCTGCCCAACTCGTGGAAGATCATGGCGTCGGAAGACGGCACCGAGGTGTCGTTCGATCCGCAGGGCGACTGCGTCGGCCTGCCGACGGCGCCGATCGCGCTCGACACGGGGCAGTTCGCCGAGTTCCTGACCTCCAACGGGAGCTGGCAGAACCCGTGCGAGTTCGTGGTGGCGGCGACCGAGCCGGTCTTCGTGGCGCAGTTCACGATGTGGGATTCCTACGCCGTCGGCGACCCGGCGATGGTCACGGTCGTCCCCGTCGAGCAGTGGCTCGACCGCTACGCGTTCCTCGCGCCGCCGTTCTTCATCGACCACGCGCGCGTCGTGCGCCACGTCGGCGCGAGCGTGCAGCTCAACGACGTCGCCATGACGGCGAGTTGGACGCTTGTGGGCAGCGACGGCGCGTTCGAGTCGACCGCGATCACCGAAGGCGCCAACGGATTCCAGGAGTCGAACGTGATCTCGACGACCTGCGCCGGCCCCAAGGAAGAGTGCGGCGTCGGACTGAGCCTCTTTGGCACGGGCGGCGGCTGTGCCTACGCATACATCGGCGGGCTCAACCTGAGCTGCATCAACCCGACCGTTGACTGAGCGCCAGTTGTCATGATGAGGGGGATTTTGGCGATTCTCCTCGGCCCGCTGGCCGTCTGCGCGCGCGAGCGAGCGGCTGCCCCCGCGGGCGTCGCCGCGACCGCCGCATTCGATCACGAGCATCGCGCGTTCGGGGCGTTGCTCGCTCGTCACGTGAAGGACGGCATGGTCGACTACGCGCGCCTCGCAGGTGACGCCCGCGCCGATCTCGACGCCGCGCTGCGTCCGTTCGAAGCGGTCGAGCCCGCCGCGTATGCCGGATGGAGTGACGCCCAGAAGCTCGCCTTCTGGCTGAACGCTTACAACGCGTACGCGCTCAGGCTGGTGGTCGCGCACTATTCGGTGGAGAGCATCCGCACGATCGGCCTGTTGCCGGGCGCGGCGTTCCGCACGTCGTTCATCGCGATCCGGGCGCACGGTGATCGCGGCAAGCTCTCGCTCGACGACCTCGAGCAGCGCATCCTGCGCAAGGACTTCCACGAGCCGCGCATCCACTTCGCGATCGTGTGCGCGTCGAAGAGTTGCCCGAAACTCCGCGCCGAGCCGTACCGCGCGGCCGATCTCGACCGCCAACTCGATGAGCAGGCGCGCGAGTTCCTGCGCGACCCGACCAAGAACCGCTTCGAGGTCTCCACGCGCACGCTGCGGCTTTCGCGCATCTTCGACTGGTTCGGCGAGGACTTCGCGGGTGAGGGAGGGCTGACGACGTTCGTCGCGCGCTACGCCGACGACGCCGTTGCCTCCGAACTCCGCAAGGGCGACGTTCGCGTCGCGTTCCTCGACTACGACTGGTCTCTTAACGGGAGGTGATCCGATGTCCGCCGATCTCGAAGCCGCCGTGCGCGCTCGCTACTCGGAGGGCGCGAAAGCGCGCGAGCCGTCGCTCTGCTGTCCCGTGTCCTACGATCCGAAGCTGCTCGATGCGATTCCCGCCGAGGTGAGCGAGCGCGACTACGGCTGCGGCGATCCGACCCGCTGGGTGCGGCCGGGCGAAACCGTGCTCGATCTGGGCGCGGGAAGCGGCAAGGGCTGCTTCCTCGCCAGCCAGGTGGTCGGCGCGTCGGGGCGCGTCATCGGCGTCGACATGAACGACGACATGCTGGCGGTCGCGCGCCGCAACGCATCCGAGGTCGCGCGGCGGGTCGGCTGGCAAAACGTCGACTTCCGCAAGGGCCGTATCCAGGATCTCGCGCTCGACCTCGAGTTGCTCGACCGGCACCTCGCCGAACACCCGGTACGCTCGGCCGACGACATGGCGCGGCTTGACGAGACGATGGCGGAGCTCCGCCGCACGCGCCCGCTCGTCGCCGACGGCTCGATCGACGTCGTGGTGTCGAACTGCGTGCTCAACCTCGTGCGCACCGAAGACAAGCAGGTGCTCTTCCGCGAGATCTTCCGGGTGCTGCGACGCGGCGGCCGCGCGGTGATCTCGGACATCGTCAGCGACGAGGACGTGCCCGAGCGCCTCCAGAGCGATCCGGAGTTGTGGAGCGGCTGCATCGCGGGGACCTTTCGCGAGGATCGCCTGCTCGCCGCGTTCGAGGACGCGGGCTTCTACGGCATCACGCTGCTCGAGCGCGGCGCCGAGCCGTGGCGCACCGCCCATGGCATCGAGTTCCGCAGCGTCACGGTCGCCGCGTACCGCGGCAAAGACGGGCCGTGCTGGGACCAACGACACGCCGTCGTCTACCGCGGGCCGTTCCGCCAGGTCGAGGACGACGACGGGCATGTCTTCCGGCGCGGCGCGCGCACGGCCGTCTGCGAGAAAACCTTCCGCATCGCCACGGGCGAGCCGTACCGCGAGCACTTCGAGCCCGTGCCGCCGCGCGTGCTCGTGCCGCTAGTGGAGGCGCCACCTTTCCCGTGCGACGTCCCCGCGCGCGTGCGCGATCCGCGCGAGACGAAGGACGCGGGCGGAGGCGCGACCACGGGCGCGTACGCGAGCCCTCGCGAGCCGGGCGGATCTTGCTGCTGATGGCACAGGTCGCGACGGGCGCCGACTTTCACCAGACGCTCATCGCGCGCGAGCTCGGGCCGCTGCGCCGCGACACGGTCACCACCCTGCAGATCAACCTCGGCAAGCGCTGCAACCAGGCCTGCCACCACTGCCACGTCGAGGCCGGGCCGCGGCGCACCGAGGCGATGACGCGCGACACCGCCGCGCGCGTCGTCTCGCTGCTTGCGGCAAGCCCATCGATCGAGGTCGTCGACCTGACGGGCGGTGCGCCCGAGCTCAACCCGAACTTTCGCTGGCTGGTGGTCGAAGCGCGCCGGCTGCGGCGCCGTGTGATCGATCGCTGCAACCTGACGGTCCTCTTCGAGCCGGGGATGGAGGAGCTTCCCGAGTTCCTCGCGGGCAGCGGCGTCGAGGTGATCGCGAGCCTTCCTTGCTACTCGGCGGAGAACGTCGACCGACAGCGCGGGCGAGGCGTCTTCGACAAGAGCATCGCCGCGCTGCGGCGTTTGAACGCGCTCGGCTACGGCCACGACGGATCGCCGCTGCGCCTCGATCTCGTCTACAACCCGGTCGGCGCGTTCCTGCCGCCGCCGCAGGCCGCGCTCGAACTCCGCTACAAGGACGAGCTCCAGCAAAGGTTCGGCATCGCGTTCCACCGGCTGCTGACGCTCACGAACATGCCCATAAAGCGCTTCGCCGACTTTCTGGCGATGAGCGGACGCGAGGACGAGTATCTCAGCCTGCTCGCCTCTCACTTCAACCCCGCGACTGTGCCCGGCCTCATGTGCCGTTCGCTCGTCAGCGTCGGCTGGGACGGCGCGCTCTTCGACTGCGACTTCAACCAGATGCAGGACCTGCCTCTCGGCGCGGGCGCGTGCACGATCTGGGACGTCACGAGCCTCGACGCGCTCGAAGGCGCGGCCATCGCGACCATGTCCCACTGCTTCGGCTGCACGGCGGGCGCCGGCTCGAGCTGCGGCGGAGCGTTGGCGTGACGCAGGCGATAGCCGGCGCCGCTTCGTTCATCCGCGACGCCGGCGCTTTAGGCGTCGCCGTCTACGCCGCGGTCTACGTGCTCGCGACGGTGCTGATGCTGCCCGGATCGATCGTGACGCTCGCGGCGGGCTTCGCGTACGGGCCGATCGGCGGAACCCTCGTCGTGTCACCCGCGAGCGTCGCCGGCGCGACGGCGGCGTTCTTGATCGCGCGCTCGCGCGCGCGGCCCTGGGTCGAGCGGCGAATTGGCGCGCGTCCCCGGCTCGCGGCGATCGACGAAGCTATGGCGCGCAGCGGCTTCCGCATGGTTGCGCTCCTGCGCCTGTCGCCGCTCCTGCCCTTCAACCTGCTCAACTACGCGCTCGGCCTCACGCGCGTGCGCGTGCGCGACTACGTGCTGGCCTCGTTTGTCGGAATGCTCCCCGGAACGCTTCTTTACAACTACCTCGGCTCGTTGATCACGAATGCGTCGCGGCTCGCCGCCGGCGAGCGCCCCGATGCCGGCGCCGCCGGGCAAATCCTCTACTGGGGCGGCCTTGCGGCGACGATCGCTGCGACCATCCTCATCACGCGCGCGTCGCGGCGAGCGCTCGATCAGGCGCTACGCAAGACGAAGGGGCATTGAGCGGCTCGAGCGGGCTCGCGGGTATCGTGACGCGTCACGCACCGCAGGCAGCCCACGTGCTAGGCTCTCCTCGATGGGGCTCACACACGTAACCGTGGCGCTCAAGCCCGTCGGTGCGCCGGGGGGCGCATACGAGGCGGACTTCCTCGTCGACACCGGCGCCACCGATACGCTCGCGCCGGCCGGCGCTCTACGCGCGGCAGGCTTCCAGGCGGTGGGGAAGACCGTCTACGAGCTTGCCGATGGAAGCGTCGTCGAATACGAGTTCTCGCTCGCGCGGATCGAATTCATGGGCGAGATCACGTCGGGGCGCGTGATCTTCGGCCCAGAACAGGCCTCGCCGCTGCTCGGGGTCACCGCGCTGGAGTCTGTCGGCATCCTGGTCGACCCGGCCAACAAGACGCTGAAGCGGCTGCCCGCAATACCCCTCAAGTAGCGACCGCAGCGCCGGGCCTCTGCCCGACGGATGCTCCCGCGTCCACGCGGCTTCGCTCAACCCGACGCCGAGCGCTGTCGCCGCGCCTCGTAGAGCAGCAGCGCGCCCGCCACGGAAACATTGAGCGGCGCGAGCGGGCTCGCGGGGATCGTCACGCGCTCGCCGCACCGTTCGCCGACCAGCCGCCGCACACCCTTGTCCTCCGCGCCGACGACGAGGGCGACGCCGCGGCGCAGATCGACCTCCCATGGCGGCGCTCCTCCCTCGGACATCGCTGCGATGCACGTCAGCCCCTGCTCGGTCATCTCCGAAATCGCGCGCGCGAGGTTGGTGACGAGAGCGATGCGGATGTGCTCGGTCGTGCCGGCCGACGCGCGCACCACCGCGGGCGTGACCTTGGCCGCGCGGTCGCGCGGCAGCACGACGCCGTCGGCGCCGAGCACGCAGGCGCTGCGGACCAGAGCGCCGAGGTTGTGCGGATCCTGAATGCTGTCGAGCACGAGCAGCAGCGGCGGCTCCTTCGCGGTCGCGAGCAACTCGTCGAGATCGACATAAGGAAACTCGCCGGCGATCGCGACGACGCCCTGGTGCCGCCAGCCTTCGGCGAGCCGCTCGAGCGCCTCGTGCGAACGCGGAACGACCTCGATGCCGCGCGACCGCGCAAGCGCCTCGATGTCGCCGGGCTTGTTGCCTTCGAGCACGTAGACGAGCGAAACGTCGCGACGGGCACGCAGAGCCTCGCGCACGGCATGCGGCCCCAGAAGCGTCCTAGGCACGCGCCGCCCTCATCTCGGCGAGGATCTCCCGCGCCGCCGCTCTCGGATCGACCGCGTCGCGGATCGGCCGGCCGACGACGAGATACGTCGCGCCGCCGAGCACCGCCGCCGCCGGCGTCGCCGAGCGAGCGTGATCGTCGGGGGCGGCGCCCGACCGGCGGATTCCGGGCGTGACGAGCGTGAACTCGTCGCCGAGCGCGCTCCGCAGCGCGGGCGCCTCCACGGCTGACGCGACCACGCCGTCGCAGCCGAACAGCAGCGCGTGGCGGGCGGCGCCGACCACGTGCGCCAACGCGTCGGCGCGCCCGAGGCTCGTCAGCAATGTCCCGGCGACGACGCGCGGCCGCGGGCTCACCGCCGTTACCTTGCGCAACGCCGCTTCGCCCGCTCCGAGGTGCACCGTCATGAGTTCCGCTCCGAGCGTCGCGGCGGTCGCGGTCGCGCGCGCCATCGTCTCGGGGATGTCATGAAGCTTGAGGTCGAGGAAGACGCTCGCGCCGCGCTGCTTGACCGCGCGCACGGCGTCGGGCCCAGCGGCGACGAACAGTTCGAGGCCGATTTTGAACCAGCGCACGTCCGGCCGCAGCGCGTCGAGGAGCGCCGTCGCCTCGGCGAGCGTCGGCACGTCGAGCGCGACGATCAGCTCAGCCAAGGCGGGCCTTCACGCGCTCGGCGATGACGCGGGCGGCGTCCTCGACCGGCACCAGCTCCGGCTCCTTCGCGAGGCGCTCTTTGAGCTCGACGACGCCCTTGGCGAGGCTCTTTTCGCCGATCGTCACGCGCAGCGGCGCGCCCAGCAGGTCGGCGTCCTTGAACTTCACTCCGGCGCGCTCGTCGCGATCGTCGAGCAGCACCTCGACGCCGGACGCTTCGAGCGCGTCGTGCAGCTTCTCGGCCGTTTCGACCACGCGCGGAACGTTCATCTGGGCGGGCAGCACCGTGACGTGGAACGGCGCGATGGGCATCGGCCAGGCGATGCCCGCCGCGTCGCGGTTCTGCTCGACGGCGGCGGCGGCGATGCGCGTGATGCCGATTCCGTAGCAGCCCATGATCGCCGGCTTCTCGACGCCCTTCTCGTCGAGGAACGTGCACTTCATCGGCTCGGAGTATTTCGTGCCGAGAAAGAAGACGTGGCCGACCTCGATGCCGCGGAAGAAGCGAAAGCGCCCGCGCGCGCAGCGCGGGCACGCGTCGCCGGCCGCCGCCTGTCGCAGATCCACGACGGTTGCGTCGAAGTCGCGCCCGAAGGCGACGTGCCGAAGGTGCGTGTCCGCCGCGTTTGCCCCCACCACCGCGTCAGCCATCGCCCGAACCTCGTTGTCGGCGAAGATCGGAATCTTCAGGCCCACGGGCCCCGAGAAGCCGACGGGCCCGCCCGTCGCCGCCGCGATCGCGGCGTCGTTGCCGAGGAGCAGATCGCGCGCGCCCGCCGCGCGTTTGAGCTTCACCTCGTTGACCTCGCGATCGCCGCGCACGAGCGCGGCAATCGGCTTGCCGTCGGCGAGGTAGATGAGCGTCTTGACCAGCGCGCTCGGCGAAACCTGCAAGAAGGCGCAGACCTCCTCGACGGTGCGCTTGCCGGGCGTCGCCACCTTCTCGACGGGCGGCGCGGCGGAGGCCTCGGACACCGCGCCCGTCGCGCCCTCGGCGCGCGCCTCGGCCTTCTCGACGTTGGCGGCATAATCGCAGGCGTCGCACGCCACGATCGAGTCCTCGCCGGTGTCGGCGAGCACCTGGAACTCGTGCGAGCGCGTGCCGCCGATTGGGCCGGTGTCGGCCTCGACGGCGCGGAACTCCAAGCCGCAGCGGCGGAAGATGCGCTCGTAGGCGGCGAACATCACGTCGTAAGAGCGCCCGGCGGCATCAACGTCGGCGTCGAAGCTGTAGGCGTCCTTCATGATGAACTCGCGCCCACGCAAAAGGCCTCCGCGCGGCCGAAGCTCGTCGCGGAACTTGGCCTGGATCTGGAACAGGCACACCGGTAGCTGCCGGTACGAGCGCACGTCGCGACGCACGAGGTCGACTATGACCTCCTCGTGCGTCGGCCCGAGGCAGAACTCGGTGCCCTTGCGATCCTTGAAGCGCAGAAGCTCCGGCCCATACTGCTCCCAGCGTCCGGACTCTTGCCAGAGCTCGGCCGGCTGCACCGCGGGCATCAGGACCTCCTGCGCACCGGCCCGCGTCATCTCCTCGCGCACGATGCGCTGGATCTTGGCGAGCGCGCGCAGGCCGAGCGGCAAGAACGTGTAGATGCCGGCGGCGACCTTGCGCATGCAGCCGGCGCGCAACAGCAGCACGTGGCTGGGCGAGGTCGCCTCGGCGGGAGCCTCCTTCAGCGTCGGAATGAACGAGCGGGAGAAACGCATTGGGGCGCCAATATAGTCGAAAACGCGACGATCGAAGTCGACGGTCCTCGAAAGGTCAGTCGATCGCGACCGTCCGCACGTCGAGACCGCCGGGCATCTCGAAGGCGGAGGGCAAGCCGCCGGGAACGTAGCCGGCGTCCTGGTTGCCGAAGATCATCAGGCCGAAGGGCTCGTCGGCACGCGCGCGATGCGGCCCGGGCGCGAGCGGGACGATGGCCCAACCGAAGCCGCTGCCGCCGATCGGCACGAGCGCGCCGACGTCCACGCCGTCGATCGTCACCGCCTCGGCGAGCTTCGCTATCACGCGCGCGTACGTGTGCTGGAACTCGGGCGTGAGGAAGAGGTAGTCGCTGCGGAAGAGCGCCGTCGGGACCAGCGCGGAGAGCGTGTCGATGGTGTAGCGGAGTTCGGGGTGGCGGATCTCGA
>JBBTFH010000024.1:0-8086 GCA_038041915.1 Myxococcota bacterium | reverse complement strand
GGCAGGTGGTGACGGACAGGGCGGCCACCAGGACCAGCCCGGTCGGGGAAGGCATGGTGGGCATGTCTGCTGGTCCGCGCATCAGCGACACCGTTACACGCGCCGCCCGAGCGCGCCAGCGCGCTTCCATCGAGCGATCGCTCCGACGCTACGGCAGGCTGGTCTCGCCCATCAGCCAGCGGTCGCACTCGCGCGCGGCGCCGCGGCCTTCTTCGATCGCCCAGACGACGAGGCTCTGGCCGCGCCGCATGTCGCCGGCGGCGAACACGCCCTGCACGTTGGTGGCGAACGCGCCGTGCTAGGATTCGTACGATGCGCCTCCGCTACACGGTCGTGTTCGAGAAGGACGAGGATGGCTGGGTCGTCGCGAGCGCCCCGGCCCTGGGCTGCGCCGCTCAGGGTCGAACCCGCCGCGCTGCCCTCCGTAGCCTCGAGGAGACCGTCGAGAGCTACCTCCTTGCTCGTCGCGCGAAGGGGTGGAGCATACCCAGAGAGTCCGACGCGACCGTCTCCACGATCCAGGTCGCCGTCTGAGCGCGAAGCTCCCCCGCGACGTC
This sequence comes from Myxococcota bacterium, assembly GCA_038041915.1. Taxonomy (GTDB): domain Bacteria; phylum Myxococcota_A; class Polyangia; order JBBTFH01; family JBBTFH01; genus JBBTFH01. Next base: position 7,529 of record JBBTFH010000024.1, on the reverse strand, counting down.
ACAGGCGAGCGCTTCATCCGGGCCGCGGAGCGCGCCGGCTTCGTGGTCGAACGCCACGGCAAGCACCCCGTCCTGGTTCGCGAGAGCGATCGCCGGACGGTGCCCGTTCCGGTGCACGGCTCCAAGCGGATCGGGCCGGGCCTGCTGCGCAAGTTGCTTCGCCAAACCGGGCTGACGGTGGAACAGTTCAGCGAACTGCTGTAGGGCTGCTGCTACGGCAGGCTGGTTTCGCCCATCAGCCAGCGGTCGCACTCGCGCGCGGCGCCGCGGCCCTCCTCGATCGCCCAGACGACGAGGCTCTGGCCGCGCCGCATGTCGCCGGCGGCGAACACGCCGTCGACGTTGGTCGTGAACGCGCCGTGATCGGCCTTGGCGTTGCTGCGCGCGTCGCGGTCCACGCCGAGCTGGTCGAGAAGCTGCGACTCGGGGCCAAGGAATCCCATCGCGAGCAGCACGAGCTGCGCCGGCCAGACCTCGTCGGTGCGCGAGACCTCGCGCGGCGCGCCGCGTCCGTCCTGCCCTTTCACCCACTCGACGCGCGCGGTGTGAAGCTCGCGCACACGCCCGCCGGCGTCGCCGACGAAGCGCTTGGTCATGACGCAGTACTCGCGCGGATCGCGGCCGAAGAGCGCCTCGGCCTCCTCCTGACCGTAGTCGAGCCGGTAGATCACCGGCCATTCGGGCCACGGGTTTCCGGGCGCGCGGGCGTCGGGCGGACGCGGGAGGATCTCGAACTGGACCAGGCTCCGGCAGCCGTGGCGAAGCGCGGTCCCGACGCAGTCCGTGCCGGTGTCGCCGCCGCCGATGACGATGACGTCCTTGTCCTTGGCCGAGATGAACTTGCCATCCCCGTGCGCGCTGTCGAGCAGGCTCTTGGTGCTCGCGTGCAGAAACTCCATCGCGAAATGGACGCCTTTGAGCGCGCGTCCTTCGATCGGCAGGTCGCGCGGACGCGTCGCCCCGCCGCAGAGCACCACGCCGTGAAACTCGCGACGAAGCTCATCGACCGGCAGCTCGCGCCCGACCTCGACGCCGGTCATGAACGCGATGCCCTCGGCGGCGAGCAGCGCGGCACGGCGCTCGACCAGGCGCTTGTCGAGCTTCATGTTCGGGATGCCGTACATGAGCAATCCGCCGATGCGGTCGGCGCGCTCGAAGACGGTGACGCGATGGCCGGCGCGGTTGAGCTGCGCGGCGGCGGCGAGCCCGGCGGGCCCCGAGCCGACGACGGCGACGCGCTTGCCGGTGCGCGTGGCGGGCGGCTCGGCGGCGATCCAGCCCTCCTCAAAGCCCTTGTCGACGATCGCGCACTCGATGCTCTTGATGGTCACCGGCTGCTCGTGGATGCCGAGCACGCACGAGCCCTCGCACGGCGCGGGACAGACGCGCCCGGTGAACTCGGGGAAGTTGTTGGTCTTGTGCAGCCGCTCAAGCGCCTCGCGCCAGAGCCCGCGATAGACCAGATCGTTCCACTCGGGGATGAGGTTGTGGATCGGGCAACCCGACGCCATGCCGGACAGCAGCGTGCCCGAGTGGCAGAAGGGCACGCCGCAGTCCATGCAGCGCGCGCCCTGCCTCGCCAGCATCCCGTCCTGCGCATGGACGTGGATCTCGCCCCAGTCGCGCACGCGCAGCGCCGGCGCGCGGTGCGGCGGCGTCTCGCGCGGGTATTCGATGAATCCGGTCGGCTTGCCCATCGGGGGAACGGGGCCGCTAGGTCCCGCCGGCGCGCCGGACGTCGCGGGCGTTCTCCTCGAACGCGGCCATGACCGCCGCCTCGGCGGAGAGCCCCATCTGGCGGGCGCGCTGCTGCGCCTCGAGCACGCGGCGGTAGTCGTTCGGGTAGACCTTGGCGATTTTCGGCGCCATCGCGTCCCATTCGGCGAGCACGCGCGCGCCGCGCTCGCTCGCGGTCCACTGCACGTGGCGCTGGATCATCGCGCGCACGGTGTCTCGCTCCTCCTCATCGTCCAGGCCGTAGATCGCCACCATCTCCTTGTTGCAGCGGCCGTGGAAGCTGCCGGCCTCGTCGAGCACGTAGGCGATGCCGCCCGACATGCCGGCGGCGAAGTTCCTGCCCACCAGGCCGAGCACGACCACGCGACCGCCGGTCATGTACTCGCAGCCATGGTCGCCGACGCCCTCGACCACCGCCGAGAGGCCGCTGTTGCGCACCGCGAAGCGCTCGCCGGCGATGCCGCGGATGTATGCCTCGCCGGCGGTCGCGCCGTAGAAGGCGACGTTGCCGATGATCACGTTCTCCTCGGGAACGAAGGTCGCGCCGGCCGGCGGCGTGACGACGATCTTGCCGCCCGAAAGCCCCTTGCCGACGTAGTCGTTGGCATCGCCCTCGAGGATCAGCGTCATGCCCGGCGGGATGAACGCGCCGAAGCTCTGGCCGGCCGATCCTTGGAAGCGCAGCGTGATCGTGTCCTCGGGCAGGCCCCGCGCGCCGTGGCGCCGTGTCACGTCGCTGCCGACGATCGTGCCGACGACGCGGTTGCGGTTGCGAATAGGCAGCGTCGCCGTCACCGGCTGGCCGTCTTCGATCGCGGGGCGGCAGAGCTCGCGCAGCGTCGTCATGTCGAGCGACTTCTCGAGGCCGTGGTCCTGGGCGATCCGGCAGGTGCGGCCAACGCTCGCCGGCGCGTCCGGCAGGTGGAAGATCGCCGAGAAGTCGAGGCCCTTGGCTTTCCAGTGATCGACCGCGGCGCGGGTGCGCAGCAGGTCGGCGCGCCCGACCATCTCCTCGACGGTGCGGAAGCCGAGCCGGGCCATCCACTCGCGCACTTCTTCGGCGAGCATGCGCATGAAGGCGACCACGTGCGCCGGATCGCCGGTGAAGTTCTTGCGCAGCGTCGGGTCCTGCGTCGCGACGCCGACCGGGCAGGTGTTCAGATGGCAGACGCGCATCATGATGCAGCCGAGCGCCACCAGCGGCGCGGTGGCGAAGCCGAACTCCTCGGCGCCGAGCAGCGCGCCGATGACGACGTCGCGACCGGTCTTGAGCTGGCCGTCGACCTCGACGGTGATGCGCGAGCGCAGGTCGTTGAGCACGAGCGTCTGCTGCGTCTCGGCGAGGCCGAGCTCCCACGGCACGCCGGCGTGCTTGATGCTGGTCAGCGGCGACGCGCCGGTGCCGCCGTCGTGGCCGCTGATCAGCACGACGTCGGCGTGCGCCTTGCTGACACCGGCGGCGATGGTCCCGACGCCGACCTCCGCGACCAGCTTCACGCTGATGCGCGCCTCGTGGTTGGCGTTCTTCAAATCGTGGATGAGCTCGGCGAGATCTTCGATCGAGTAGATGTCGTGGTGCGGCGGCGGCGAGATCAGCCCGACGCCCGGCGTCGCGTAGCGCACCTTGGCGATCCACGGATAGACCTTCGCGCCGGGAAGCTGTCCGCCCTCGCCGGGCTTGGCGCCCTGCGCCATCTTGATTTGCAGCTCGCGCGCGTTGACCAGGTACTCGCTGGTGACGCCGAAGCGGGCCGAGGCGACCTGCTTGATCGCGCTGCTGCGCGAGTCTCCGTTGTCCTCGGGCAGGTAGCGCGCCGGATCCTCGCCGCCCTCACCGGTGTTGGATTTTCCGCCGATCCGGTTCATCGCCACGGCCAGCGTCTCGTGCGCCTCCTGGCTGATCGAGCCGTACGACATCGCGCCGGTCTTGAAGCGCCGCACGATCGCTTGGGCGGGCTCGACGTCATCTAGCGGAACCGGCGGTCCGGCGGGAACTATTTCGAACAGGCCGCGCAGCGTGCCGATGCGGCGCGTCTGATCGTCGACGAGCGCCGTGTACTGCTGGAACACGCCGTAGTCGCCGGTGCGGCAGGCGTGCTGGAGCTTGTGGACGGTCTCGGGGCTGAAGAGGTGGTGCTCGCCGCCGTCGCGCCACTGGTACTGGCCGCCGGTCTCGAGCGTGTGGCCGTTGACGGCGCGCTCGGGGTAAGCGCGCGCGTGGCGGCGCCGCGCCTCTTCGGCGACGACGTCGATGCCGATGCCCGAGATGCGCGAGGCGGTCCACGTGAAGTACGCGTCGACGAAATCGCGCGCAAGTCCGATCGCTTCGAAGATCTGCGCGCCGCGGTAGCCGTGGACCGTCGAGATGCCCATCTTGGACATCACCTTGACCACACCCTTGTTGGCAGCCTTGACGTAGCTCTTGACCGCCTGCTTGTGCGTGAGGTCGCCGAGCTTGCCCTGACGGCTCATGTCGTCCAGCGACTCGAACGCGAGGTACGGGTTCACCGCCGCCGCGCCGTAGCCGATCAGCAACGCGAAGTGGTGCACCTCGCGCGGCTCGCCGCTCTCGACGACCAGCCCCACGCTGGTGCGCAGCCCTTCGCGCACGAGGTGGTGGTGCAGCCCGGCGACCGCGAGCAGCGCCGGGATCGGCGCCCGCGTCCGGTCAACGCCTCGATCGGAGAGGACCAGGATGTGGTTGCCGGAGGCGATCGCAAAGGTGGCCGCGGCGTAGAGGTCCTTCATCGCGCGCGAGAGCGCCGGCCCGCCGCCTTTGGGATCGAAGAGGATCGGCAGCGTGATCGATCGGAAGCCGCCGCGACCGCTGCCGTCGAGCGCGCGCAGCTTGTCGAGATCGTCGTTGTCGACGATCGGCGAGCGAAGCTTGATCAGCCGCGCCGATTCGGGCCGCGGGTCGAGCAGGTTGCGCTCGGGGCCGACGACGGTGTCGACCGAGACCATGAGCTCCTCGCGGATCGAATCGATCGGCGGGTTGGTGACCTGCGCGAAGAGTTGCTTGAAGTAGCCGTAAAGCAGTTGCGGCTGGTCGGAGAGCACGGCGGGCGCGGCGTCGTTGCCCATCGAGCCGACGGCCTCGTTGCCGGTCGCCGCCATCGGCGCCATGACGATGGCCAGATCCTCGGTCGTGTAGCCGAACGCCTGCTGGCGCTCGAGCACGGTGCGATGGTCCGACTCGTGCGCGGGCGGCGCCGCCGGCAGATCCTCGAGCGCGACCAGGTTTGCCTGCAGCCACTTGGCGTACGGCTTCTCGGTCGCGATCTGGAACTTGATCTCGAAGTCGTCGATGACGCGCCCCTCCACCGTGTCGCAGAGCAGCATGCGCCCGGGCTGCAGGCGGCCCTTGTAGAGGACGCGCTCGGCGGGGATGTCGAGCACGCCCACTTCCGAGGCCATGACGACCAGATCGTCCTTGGTGATGGTGTAGCGCGACGGGCGCAGGCCGTTGCGGTCGAGCACGGCACCGATTTGCGTGCCGTCGGTGAACGCGATCGAGGCCGGGCCGTCCCACGGCTCCATCAGGCACGAGTGGTACTCGTAGAATGCGCGCTTCTCGCGGCGCATCCACGGGTCGCCGCTCCACGGCTCGGGGATCATCATCATCATCGCGTGCGGCAGCGAGCGTCCGGCGAGCACCAGCAGCTCGAGCACGTTGTCGAACACGCCCGAGTCGCTGCCGTCGGCGTTGATCGCGGGCAGCACCTTCTTCATGTCGTCGCCGAAGACGTCCGACGAAAAGAGGCTTTCGCGCGCGTGCATCCAGTTGATGTTGCCGCGCAGCGTGTTGATCTCGCCGTTGTGCGAGATGTAGCGGTACGGGTGGGCGCGCGCCCAGTTGGGGAAGGTGTTGGTGGAAAAACGCGAGTGCACCATCGCGAGCGCGCTCTCGACGGCGGGATCGAGGATGTCGGGGTAATAGGGCGCGAGTTGATCCGAGTTCAGCATGCCCTTGTAGACGATGGTCTTGTGCGACAGCGACGGCACGTAGAAGGTGGCGCGCTGCCCGATCGACGAGGCCTTGACGAACTTTCCGACGCGCTTGCGAATGACGTAGAGCTTGCGCTCGAAGGCGGCGGCGTCTGCCACGCCGTCGCCGCGCACGATGAAGATCTGGCGAACGACCGGCTCCGCCGCGCGCGCCGTGGCACCGAGCGGCCCGTGATCGGTCGGGACCGTGCGCCAGCCGAGCACGCGCTGGCCCTCCTCGCGCGCGAACTGCTCGAACAGCCCCTCGCAGACGGCGCGGTCGGCGGGATCGCGCGGAAGGAACACCAATCCGGCGCCGTACTCGCCCGGGGGGGGGAGCTTCATCCCGAGCGCGTCGCACTCCTTGGCGAGGAACGCGTGCGGCATCTGCATGAGGATGCCGGCGCCGTCGCCGGTGTTCTTCTCGCAGCCGCAGGCGCCGCGATGCTCGAGGTTGAGCAGGATCTGCACCGCCTGCTCGACGATGGCGTGCGACTTGCGCCCCTTCAGATCGACGAGGAAGCCGACGCCGCAGGCGTCATGCTCGAAGCGCGGATCGTAGAGACCTTGCTTGGGAGGCGCGCTTCCTCGCGGATTCATCGACTTCGTCGCCAATCTGCCCGCCCACGACGCAATGCGTCAAGCGGATTAGGCGGCGAGGGTGGAGCTACAGCGGCAGCGCTTCGACGAGCGACTTGACGGCGGCGGCGGACTTGTCGAGCCCCGCGCGCTCGGTCGCGTCGAGATCGATTTCAACGATCTTCTCGACGCCGCGGCGGCCGAGGATCACCGGCACGCCGATGAACAGGCCCTTGATGCCGTACTCGCCGTCGAGGTACGCGGCGCACGGCAGCACGCGCTTGCGGTCGCGCAGGATCGCCTCGGCCATCTCGATCACCGCCGCGCCCGGCGCGTAGTACGCCGAGCCGGTCTTGAGCAGCGAGACGATTTCGGCGCCGCCGTCGCGGGCGCGCTGGACGATGGCGCGCAGCGTGTCCTTGGCGATGAACTTGGTCACCGGGATGCCGGCGATCGACGTGTAGCGCGGCAGCGGCACCATCGTGTCGCCGTGGCCGCCGAGCACGAAGCCGTGCACGTCCTTGACCGACACGCCCGCCGCCTCGGCGATGAAGTGCTTGTAGCGCGCGGTGTCGAGGATGCCCGCCATGCCGACGACGCGCTCGCGCGGAAAGCCCGACACCTTCATCGCGACGTGGCACATCGCGTCGAGCGGATTGGACACCAGGATCAGGATGCAGTCGGGCGAGTTGGCAACCACCTTCTCGGTCACCTCGCGGACGATCTTCGTGTTGATCGCCAAGAGGTCGTCGCGCGACATGCCGGGCTTGCGCGGCACGCCCGACGTGATGACGACGATGTCCGAGCCCTTGGTCGCCGCGTAGTCGTTGCTGCCGACGTAGTGCGCGTCGAAGCCGCCGACCGGGAACGACTCGCTCATGTCGAGCGCCTTGCCCTGCGGCAACCCGTCGACGATGTCGATCAGAACGACGTCGCCCAGCTCGCGCGTCGCTGCCCAGTGCGCCGCCGTCGCGCCGACGTTACCGGCGCCGATGATGCTGATCTTGGGTCGTGCGGCCATGTCATTCCATCCTTTCCACGATCGCCTCGGCGAACTGCGAGCACTTCACTTCCTTCGCGCCGGGCATCTGGCGCGCGAAGTCGTAGGTGACGGTCTTGTCGGCGATCGCGCGTTCGATGCCGCGCACGACTAGCTTCGCCGCCTCGTCCCATCCCAGGTGCTCGAGCATCTTCACGCCCGAGAGGATCAGCGAGCCGGGGTTGAT
>JBBTFH010000023.1:0-1642 GCA_038041915.1 Myxococcota bacterium | reverse complement strand
CGGAGCGGCTCTGGGCCTTCGGTCTCGCAGGCGCGCCGAAGACGCGGCATGGGCTCCGCCGCGCGCACGAGGAAGACCGGGTGGGGGGCCGCGGGAACCGACGATGTCCACGAGGGCGGCGGTTGGCCGGCCCGCGCGGCGAGCATCTCGACGACGCCCGCCGCCACGGCCATCGTGATCGCGTCTGATAGCCGCGGCGCGGCTACCTTTGTCCAGACGAAACCTTCTCGCTCCGCGTCGGCGACGCACTGCCGCGCGGCCAGCGTGTCGCCGATGACGAGCGCATTTACCAGCTCACGCAGATCCATGTCGGCTCTCCCACAAATCGTCGAAAGCGTAGCGTGCCTTCAGCTCTCGACCAGGAACGAGAAACGGCGCGACGCAACCCCATACCATTTCTCGCTCGCCGGACAGCTTTGACAGCAGCAGCGCGGCATCCGCGATGTCGACGTCGTCGCGCCACGCGGAGAGCTTCATGGCCAACAGTTGCTCCAGGGCTGCCGCGCGTACGGAAAGCGCCGGCGTGTCGAGGAGCAGATCTCCGAGCGCGATTCCGTGCGCATAGCCCTTGGCCGCATCGTTCAACCAGTCGTCCGGCAACCCCAGATCGGCGGCAACTTGCCGGACTGCTGCGCGAAGAGGTTCGGCCGTGGCCAGGCCGAGCACGATCACATCAACGTCCTTGGTCGCCGCGCGAGCGCCGTACAGCAGCACGATGGCCGCTCCGCCGACCAGCACGATGTCGATCTTTTTCGCGCCGCGTGGAAGCGCCCGCGCGAGAGCCTCTAGAGCCCGTAGGATATCGTCGCGGGAAAGGAGCGACACCGACGCGATGATAGCAGGCGCAAGCGGCGAGCGCGTGCACCAGCATACTGCTCACCGTGATGCCGCTGCGTGTCCCGCTGGTCGTTGACATCGGCCACGGCCGCACATGGGCCGACGCGCGCTGACCTACTACTTCCGATTGGGGAGGACGTCAGGAAGTCCGGTGGAGCGAGGAGCCGGTGGCGGCGGAGCATCGTCACGTGCGTGATGATCGTCGGCTGCACCGTCGGGATGACCCTGCTCTCGTCGTGGTGACGCTGCGCCTGTGCGCCTCGGCTACGGGCGTCGCTGGAGGCGCCAGCCTCCCGAAGACCGTCCCTCGTCGACGTAGCGAATGGCCAGCACGCGGGCGCGGCGCGATCGACCCCCCTTGTGATTGATCGATCAAGTATCGCACCTTGTCCTACATCGCGGCGGGACGGGGCGTGTCGCCGGTCGCATCTCGCACGCACGGCCGCGGGCGCGGGGTGCGACCGCGCGGGTCCTTCGGGTCCTTGCCGCCGCCGAAGAACTCGGCGTCCTCCACCGTCTGGTCGCGCAGGTCCACTCTGGAGACGATCATCGAGGCCCACCATGCGTCGATCGGCCTCGACGCGGCGCGGTTGAACGAAATCGGAGCGCGAATCACGGGGTTGGGAATTCGTGGGATCGCGGTCAGCGCGATCAAGATCCCGCGTTTCCTCGCGACCGTCTACAGATCCGGGCGACTGAAGCGGCCGGGCGACCGAAGGGTCCGGCCCCCGGACCTACGACCCCTGGAGCGCGCGGACCTCGGCGTCGGTGTGGCGCAGGCGCAAGGCCAGCGCGCGAGCGATGC
>JBBTFH010000022.1:6568-50359 GCA_038041915.1 Myxococcota bacterium | reverse complement strand
GGCGCACGTGGAAACGGATGAGTGCGAGGCAGCCGACAGCACATGCGAGTTCGAGCTGGACGGAGGAGCGCTTCCTTCCGACGCAGAATGAGCGCGCCGCAATCGAGAGGCGGAGTAGACCCCAGCCCGCCGTCTCCGAGACGCACGGCCCAGCGGCCCGTCGTCGAACCGAGGCGACTCGAAGGACAGTGCCACAGAGAAGAGACCGCCCCGGCGCTCGCGCCGAGGCAAGGGTGAAAAGGTGCGGTAGGAGCGCACCGCGCCCTCGGTAACGAGGGGCACCGGCGGCCGCTACGCGCCGTAGCGCCGCTTCGCGCATTCCGCCGCCGCAGGCCGTGCCCGCTCGCACGTATTGCTGCGGGTCCCGATCGGCCCGCCCCGCGAGGCGACTTACGCGACGGAGAGCAGTCGCGTCAGCCGCGTGAGCGCGATCGGGTGGCGCCAGAGGCCGCGGATCGTGACGTCGCCGCGCAGGAGGTCGGCGACGATCGCGCGGCCGGGCGCGCTGGCGTAGTCGGGCAGCCGCAGCGGGCCAAGGCGGCGGATCGGCAGCAGCGAGAGCGCGGTGATCTTCTCGGACGCCGTCGTGATCACGAGCTCGGGCTCGGCCGCCAGGCCGTCGTACACGGCGAGCCGCCCGGCGGTGTCTGGGTCGTGGACAAGGGCGGCGCGCCCACTGCGGCCTCCGCGCAGCTATCTCAGCGACGGTCCCTTGCCGCGTGCCGTGTGCCAGAACGCGTGGATGCGCACCACCAGCGCGCCCTCGTCTACGACGTAGTAGAGGTGGTAGCGCGTCCGAGGCAGCAGGAGCCGACGCATGCCCTCGCGTCCGCGTCGATAGCGGCCGCCAACCAGGGGAGTCTTCTCGAGCTGTTTCTCCGCCGCCTGCGCCTCGTCGGAGAAGAGCGAGCGCGCCGCCGGGCGGTTCGTCACCCACCACGCCGCGATCGCATCCGCCTGCGCGTGCGCCGCCGGCGACATCTCGACGCGGTAGCGCTTCACCCGCGGGCTACCGCGGCAGCCGCTTCAGCGCCTTGCGTGCGTCGATCGCCTTCCCGGAGGCGAACTCCGCGACCGAGCGCTCCAACGCCGCGTGCAGCCGAGCGCGGTCCTCATCCTCGAGGTCGTCATCCTGGTCGGCCGGAACGAGATCGACCTCGGAACCGTCCGGCAGATCGACCGGCTCGTCGAGAACCAGCCGGCCTGCCTTCACGCGGGCCCTGAGCGTCAGCGTCATCGGCAACCAGTGTAGCACGCGTCGCTGTGAGCCCGCCCGACGGGGGGCGCTCTACGATCCGGCGACGGAGAGCAGGCGGGTCAGGCGCGTGAGCGCGATCGGGTGCCGCAAGAGGCCGCGGATCTTCACGTCGCCGCGCACGAGGTCGGCGACGATCGCGCGGCCCTGCGCGCTGGCGTAGTCGGGAAGCCGCAGCGGGCCGAGGCGGCGAATCGGCAGCAGCGACAGCGCCGTGATCTTTTCGGACGTCGTGGTGATCATGAGATCGAGCTCGGCCGCCAGGCCGTCGTACACGGCGAGCCGGCCGCGCGAGAAGATCATCGTGAGCCTCACGCCGGCGTCGGAGGCGACGATGCCCAGACGCAGCTCAAGCCGGTCGAAGTCGGCGCGCTTGGCCGGATCTTGCAGGTTCTCCTCGACAAGCTGCGCGAGCATGAGCGCAAGACCGTTCTCGGCCGCGCCGGGATCGACGGCGACGTCGAAGCTCACCACGCCTCCCGCAGCACGCCGAGGACGAGCGAAGCCTCGGCGGCGAACTTGCCGTTGTAGACGATCGCGCCGTCGCCGATGGCGGCCTGCGCGATCGCCGCCAGATCGGCCTCGGGCACGCCAACGTCGCGGTAGCGCGACGGCAGGCCGCAGCGCGCGAGCAGCGCTTTGCTGGCGTCGGCCGCGTCGCCGCCGCGGGCGCCGAGCGCCGCCGCCACGTCGGCGTAGCGTGGCGCCAGCGCCGGCTCGTCTGCATTCCAGCGAATGACGTGCGGCAGGGCGATCGCGTTGGCAGCCCCGTGGTGCACGCCGTGGCGCGCGCCGACGACGTGCGCTATCGCGTGCACGAGCCCGACGCCGGAGTTCGACATCGCAGCGCCGGCGAGGTTGGACGCGAGCAGCATCTGCCCGCGCGCGACCAGGTCGCCCCCGTCCTTCAGTGCGCGCGGCAGGTGCTCGGCGACGAGCCCGATGGCGTGCAGCGCCTGCGCGTCGGAGAGCGGGTTGCGGTTGGTCGACGTGTAGGCCTCGACCGCGTGCGTGAGCGCGTCGAAGCCGGTCGCCGCCGTCAGCGCCGGCGGCAGCCCGAGCGTGACCTCGGGATCGAGCAGCGCCACGTCGGGGATGAGCCGCTCGTCGGCGTAGTGCATCTTCTCGCGCGCGACCGGGTCCTTGACCACCACGTACATCGACACCTCGCTGCCGGTGCCCGCCGTCGTCGGGATCGCGACGTGCGGCGTGGCGCGCTTTCCCAGGAACTGCGTGCCCTGGTGATCGCGAATGCCGCCGCCGAGCGTCAGGCACACGGCGATGCCCTTGGCCGTGTCGATGGCGCTGCCACCGCCGAGGCTGACCAGAGCGTCAGCGGAGAGCCGGCGCCCCATCGCCGCGCCCTCGTCGATGGTCTCGACCGACGCGTCGGGCACGACGCCGTCGAAGATTCCCGCGAGACGCGCGCCGAGCGCCTTCTCGACGCGCGCGCAAAGATCGGTCTTGCCGCGAAGGAAAGAATCGGTCACGAGCAGCGCCCGCTCGCAGCCGAGCGCCTTCACCTCCAGGCCCGCCTCGCCCGCCACGCCCGCGCCGAACATCACGCGCGCGCTCTGCACGTAGCGGAAGGAGAGATCGGCGCCGTAGCTGACCATCGCCGCCTATTCGTCGAGAAACTTCGTCGGCACGCGCTGCGCCGCCTCGACCAGCTCCTTCGAGGCCAGCACGAAGCGCACGATGATCGTCATCTGCCCGCGCAGCTCGAGCTTCCTTTGCATCATTCCCTGGATCGGATCGAGCTGTTTTTTCAGTACTTGCTTCCAGCGCGCGTACTCGCCGGTGATGCAGAAAGGCGCCTGCTGCGCCTCCGCCGCAGAGGCGATGCGCGCCTCGCGGCACACTCCCCGATCGAGGTCGAGCCAGATGGCCGTGTCCTCGGCGAGCCCGACCGCCGGATCGGCGCGGGTCACCAGCGCGACCGCGCCGTGCGTCCAGCCGGCGGCCGCCTTGCGGTAGGCTTCGCTCGCGCCCAGCGCGTCCTTGTACGCCGCGACCCACTCGACACTTGGAAACGCGAACATGGCAGGCTTCGTAGCAAACAACGCGCGCTTTCGCTAGGCTGCGCGCCATGCGGCGCTCCCTCTTCGGCTTGGTGCTCCTGCTCACGGCCTGCGGCGACGGCGACGGCGGAGGCGGAGGCGCCGATGGCGGCGCGGACGGAGGCGGCGTTTGCACCTCGGAAAACTTCGTCGGCTGCCAAAGCGCGTTTTCCGCGAGCTTCGACGGCACGCGCGTCGAGGCTGTCGGCGCCGACTTCGGCGACCTCGAGGGGTTCGCGCTCGAAGGGCCGTCCGGCCATGCGCTGGACGCGGTCGACGTCGACGCCGCCTGCGCCGACGACATCCTCCCCGACGGCTTCGTGCCGGTCGGCAAGGCCATCGCGATCACGCCGGCGCCGCGCCTGTTCGCGCGCGAGGTGAAGGTCACGCTGCCGCTGCGCTGCTCGCAGTTTCGCGACGGCGCGCACCGCGGCCACATCCAGCTCTTCTGGCAGCGCGACGGCGCTCAGGAGCCCCTCTCGCCGGCGGTCGCCAACCTTCTGATCGATCTACCCGCCGGCCGCGCGAGCTTCCTCACCGACGAGCTCGGCATCTTCCAACTCGGCGTGCGCGAGAACGCCGGCACGCCGCGCACGCGCCGCCACCTGTGGCGGGCTATCGCCGGCATCTCGATGGGCGGCGTCGCCTCGGCGATGATCGCGATGCGCCACCCCGAGCTCTTCGACATCGTCGCGCCGCTCGGCGCCGATCCGGGCGCGGACCTCACGTACATGGCCGGCTACTTCCAGGACTTTTTTCTCGGCGGCTTTTGCACCGCCGAGGACGAGGCCGCCGGAAACGGCTCCATCGGCGAGCTCTGCCCCGTGCCGCGTGCGCCGCTCGTGCGCCAGCTCGAGCGTCCCTCGTCGTACGAAGCGCAGATTTACGAAGGCGGCACCGGCACCGGGCTCACGCTGCGCCGCAACCTCTACACCAAGGCGCTGCGCGACGTCAGCCGCGCGTTCGGCAACCCGGCGTACTCGAACCCCGAGAGCCTCTACCTGCCGCCCGGCGTGCCCGAGAGCTACCTCGAAAAGACCGCCGCGGAGCAGTGCGCCGAGCCCGTCGTCCTGCGGGGCTTTCACGACCGCGAGTACAACCCCGACGGCGCGTGGCCCGTCATCACGTTCTGCGACGGCGTCGACAGCTCGGAGCTGGGCCTGGGCGTCTTCGATCCCAGCCTCGAGCCGACCAGCCCCGCGCAGGTGCTGCTCGCCGTCGACGTGAACGAAAGCGGCAGGCGCGACTCGGGCGAGCCCATAGTGCTGCACTCCTACGAGCACTTCGAGGACGTGGGCGCCGACGGCCTCGCGAGCGCCTTTGAGCCCGGCTACGACGCGAACGACAATCCCGACCCGTCCGCCGACGACTATCACTACTCGAAGAACCCGCTCGGCGCCGAGGGCAACTGGCAGTACGACGACGGCGAGCCGTGGGACGACTTCGGCGTCGACGGCGTCGAAGGAACGTGCCAGTTGGGCGACGGCGACGGCGACGACTGCTACGACGACGGCGAGGGCAACGCCCAGTTCGACTACGCGCTCGGCACGCTGCGCTGGTTCGATCACGATCCGCGCCACCGGCTGTTCGCGATGGATCCGCGCGCGCTCGCCGACATGGACATCCTGCTCGACGCCGGCATCCGCGACTTCCTGAACGCGCACGTCGCGACCAACCAGCTCGCCGGCGTGCTGCAGTCCCTCACCGGCGGCCTGCGCGTCTACGACCAGTTCTACACGCTCGACGGCAGCGAGGACGACTTCCACTACGGCTCGACGGAGGACGTCGACTTCGCGACGCTCGGCAAGCACATCTACGTGCGCTACGGCGATCCCGACGCGAGCGACTCGCGCATCAACCAGGGCGACGGGCGGCACGTCGGCACGGTCAGCCAGGTGATCAATCGCGTCTTCACGCTTTTCGGTTTCATCGACGCGCGCTGGCCCGGCGGCGACCGCGACGATGCGCCGCTCAACACCGGCGTGGAGAGTTTTCGCGAGAACGAGTCGTTCGTGAGCCCGTCGACCGGCCAGGAGCGTCCGTACGGGCTCTTCCTCCCGCCCGGCTACTTCGAGCCCGAGAATGCCGCTCGCACCTACCCCGTCGTCTACTTCCTGCACGGCTACGGCATGTCGCCGGGCGATCTGGTCGATCTCTCGGTGCTGCCGGCCAACTTCATGGTCAACCCCGACCCCGCGAAGCGCTACCAGAAGTTCATCGTCGTCTACGTCGACGGCCGTTGCCGCCCCGGCTTCGAGCTCCCCCAGGACCCGGCGCCCGAGGACGGCGACGGCTGCGAACAGGGCACCTTCTACCTCGACTCGGTGGTCGCCGGCTCCGCCCAGATGGAGACACTGCTCATCGAGCTCATCGATCACATCGACGCCAATTTCCGCACCAAGCAGCCGGAAGAGATCGAAGTCGTCGACTGATTCCGTCGCCGAATTGATCGTTTTGTCCATTTGACAAGCGGGGGGAAGGTTGTTAGGTGCGAAACGAAGTGCGAAAAAGATCGCACCGGCGAGGAGAAAGGAGCACGGCCATGGCAGCCAAACCAGCGCAGAAGAAAGGCGGCAAGGGGCGGAAGGCGGCGGCGCGCAAGACCAAGGCGAAGGCGAAACCGAGCAAGGGTAAGCGCGCCGCGGCGCGACGCCCGAGGGTCAAGGCGAAGGCGAGAGCCAAGGCGCGCAAGCCCGTGACGCAGCGCGCGGCGGCGCCCAAGCCCGCGGTCGTACGGTCGATTCCGGCGACGGCCGCGTCGACGTTCCCGCCGCTGGCGCCAGAGGCGACACCGCCCGGGGCCGAAGGCCAGCCCGACGCTTTCGACGAACCGGAAGACGACGACCTCGACGTCGAAGACGACGACGAGCCGGATCCGGGCGAGCGCGGCGGCGGCGGCTTCACCAGCTTTTGACGATTCCGACCCGCGCGGCGACGCCCGCGCGACGTATCTGACGTATCTTGGGGCTGTAGCTCAGCTGGGAGAGCGCATGAATGGCATTCATGAGGTCGCCGGTTCGATCCCGGTCAGCTCCACAGAATTCCCCTCGCTGATTCGCTAGCTTCGCTTCGACCGCCGCCGTCAGATCCGAGAGACGAGCCCGGTCAGCTCTACCGACTTTCACTTCCCTGGAAGGAATCGCTTGATCACGCGCTTGGCCTTTGCTTTGCTGCGCGTGCGTGTCGCGCGCTTCTCGCAAGGAACGGGACCGAAGCGGGCAGAGAGCGCGAAGCCGCGCGAGACAGGCGCGGACCGAGCGGCGGAGCGCTCTCCTGCTCGTGCTCGACGGGCGCGAGGCGCTTCGCGACGGCCGCTTCGCCGAAGCGCTGGATTGCGCGCGGCGGGCGGGCGCGCGACTGCCGCGTTCGCTCGATGCGCACCGCCTCCGCTACGAGGCCGCTCGCGCGCTGGGCCGCGCCCACGAGCAGCGCGAGGCGCTCCGCCTCGGCTTCGGCGCCGGCGAGGGAGCGCCGTGGGCGCTCCAGGAGCTGGGCGATCTCGAGCTCGCGGCCAGCCGATCCGATGCGGCACGCGCGGCCTTCGCGCGCGGCCTGCACGTCGTCACCACGGGAAATCGCGCGCAGATGAAGCCCCTCGACGCGCTGCACTTCCGGCGGACGTTCGAGGCGCGGCTCGCCGAGATCAAGCGCCGTCACATCCCGCCGACGTCGCAGATCGCGCGCCCGCTGGAGATCGCGCCGCTGGTTGCGCGCGCGGCGACGCCGCGAGCTGAGCCGACGCCGGCGCCGACGCTGCCCGCGCCCGCCCGCCGCCCCGAGAACGACCCGCCTGCCGTCGACGTCCGCGTGGGCGACTCCGCCGCGCTGCTCGCGCTCGCCGCCGCCGGCGCGGGCGATCTCCCGGCGCGCCGAGCGGCGCTCCTCGGCCACCGCCTGGCCGTTGCCGGCCGGTTCGACGAGATCCTCGGCCTCGCCGGAACGAGCGGGCTCGAGCGCCTGACCTACCAGCTCGACGCCGTGCGCCGCGTCCTCGGATCGCTCCGCGGGCGCGCCCTGCTGGCCGACGAGGTGGGTCTGGGCAAGACCATCGAGGCCTGCCTGGTTCTGCGCGAGTACGTCGTGCGCGGCATGGCGCGACGCGCGCTCGTGCTGGCGCCGCCGGCGCTGGTCTCGCAGTGGCGGGAGGAACTGGCCGCCAAGTTTGGCCTCGCGTGCGCGACCACCGAGGACGCCGACTACGCGCGCGAGGGGCCGCGCTTCTTCGAGCGCGCCGGGATCCTGGTCGCGTCGCTCGCCACCGCCGCATCGGCGCGCAACCGCGACGCCGTGCGCGCGCAGGCTTTCGACCTCGTCCTGGTCGACGAGGCGCACCACCTCAAGCGCCGATCGACGCGAGCGCACGCGCTCGTCGACGGCCTCCGCAGCCGCTTCCTTCTGCTCATCACGGCCACGCCCGTTGAGCGCAACCTCGACGAGCTCTACGCGCTGGTCACGCTGCTCCGCCCCGGCCACTTCCGCACACCGGCCGACTTCCGGCGGCAGTTCGTCGATCCCGACGACCCGACCTCGCCACGCAACCGCGAGCGGCTACGCGCGCTGCTCGGCGAGGTCATGATCCGCAACACGCGCGCGCTCGCGGGCGTGCGGCTTCCGCCACGGCGCGCGACCACGATCGTCGTCGACCCGCCGGACGCCGAGGCGTCCCTCTACGCCCGCGCGGTCGAGATCGTGCGCGCGCACAAAGGCGCGCTGGCGCCGCTGGCGTTGCGCCAGATGCTCGAACGCGCCGGGTCGAGCCCGCGCGCGCTCGCCGGCACGTGCGCACGCCTCGCGGCCGGCGACACGCTCGCGCCCGCCGCCGCGAGCGACCTGCGCGACCTCGGCGCGCGCGCCGCCGCGCTCGCCGACACGCGCAAGATCGAGCACCTGCTCGGTCTCGTCACGGCGGGCGGCGAAAAGAAGGTCGTCTTCACGCAGTTCCGCGACACGCTCGCCTATCTCGCAGAACGCCTCGCGGCCCGCGGAGTCGCATTCGCGGTCTTCTCGGGCGGGATGACGGCCCAGGCCAAGGACGCCGCGGTCGCGCGCTTCCGCGACGAAGTCCCCGTGCTGCTGGCCACCGAGGTCGGCGGCGAAGGGCGCAACCTCCAGTTCGCCTCGACGCTCGTCAACTTCGACGTGCCGTGGAACCCCATGCGCCTGGAGCAGCGCATTGGGCGACTGCACCGCCTCGGCCAGACGCGCGAGGTGTCGGTCTACAACTTGGCCGCGCGCGGCACCGCCGAGGAGCGGATGCTCGGCGTGCTCGAGCGGCGCATCAACCTCTTCGAGCTGGTCGTCGGCGAGCTGGACCTCGTGCTCGGGCAGCTCGCCGACGAGCGCGAGCTTGGATCGCGCATCCTCGACATCTACGCGCACGCCCGCGACGACGCGGAGGTGCACGAGGCGTTCGACCGGCTCGGCGCCGAGCTGGCCGAGGCACGCCTCGGCTACGACCGCGCGCGGGCGCTCGACGAGGCGCTGTTCGGCCGAGACTACGAAGCATGATCGAGGGTTCCGGCACAGGCGACGCGCTCGACTTCGCGGCGGCGCTGCTGGCCGCGCGCGGCGCGCTGGCCGAGCGATCGCCAGGCGGGGCGCTCGACTACGTGCTGCCCGCCGAGGCCACGGCGGCGCTCGGCCTGCCCGAGGCCGGACGGCTCCTCGACGCGCCCGCCGACGCTCGGGACGGCGCCGGCGTCGGCTTCGGCAGCGCGCGCCTCGATCGCCTCGTCGCCGAGGCGTGCGCGGCGCCGAGCGCCGTCGGCCTGGCAATCGACGACACCCCGCCCGCTTCGGCGGCCCGCTCGGCGCGAGACAGGGTGCAGATTCTGAACGGTGTGATCGCGGGCGCGAGCGAAGGCCCCGGCGAGGCCGTGTACGCGATCCTGCACTTCCACGCGGTCGCGCGCGCCGACGAGCAACGCGAGACGCTCTTCTCCATCGCCTGCGGGCCGGCCGGCGGCGAGACGCCTGCGGCCACGACGGCGCTCGAGCAGCGCATCGACGACATGCGGCCCGCGCCGGCCGTGGTCGACACGGTCACGCTGGCGGCGCGTATCGCGCGCATCGCCGCGCGGGCGGCGCGCGAGCGCCTTGCCGATTTCGTCGACGGCGTCCGCCGGCGCAAGGCGCGCGACGGAGGCCGACTCCGCGAGTACTACGGCGCGCTCGAGGTCGAGGTGCGGTCCGAGATCGCCCGCCGCCGCGCGCGCGGCAGCGACACCACGGCGCAACAGCGACGCCTGAGCTCGCTCGCGGCCGACCTCGATGCGAAAATCGAAGCGCTCGCGCCCCGCTTCGCCGTCGCGATCGAGCTCACGCCCGTCGCGGTGGCGATCGTGCGCGCGCCTTCGGTGGCGATCGATCTGCGCGTGCGCCGCCGCAAGGCCGAGCGCGACGTGCGCCTGCACGCGAGCGCGCTCACGCGTGAACTCGACCCGGTAGGCTGCGACGCGTGCGCCGCGGGCGTCCTGGCCTTCGGCCTCTGCGACGACCGCCTGCACGTCCTGTGCGCCGGCTGCCTGCGCGCCGCCGGCGGCGGCCGACGGGGCTGCCACGCGTGCGCGCCATAGCGGCGCCCCGTCACTCACGCCGCGGTGAGGAAATCCGCGGGAGCGAGGAGGCGCCGACGACGCAGCGGCTCGGGTCCGTCGATTTCGCAGGCCCGCCGCAGGCGCGGCATGGTCTCGCCAGCCCGGACCAGGAACACCGGGTGCGGCGCCCCCGGGACGAGCGTGGTCCAGGGCGGCGGCTCATGCCCGGCCCGCGCGGCGAGCAACTCGACGACTCCGGCGCCCACGGCGATCGCGATCGGATCCGACCGCGTGGGAGGCGCGACGGTGGTCCAAACGATGCCGGCGCGCGCAGCGTCCGCGACCCACTGCCGAGCCACGAGCGCGTCGCCGATGTCGACGTCGTCGCGCCAAGCGCACAGCTTCATCGCGAGCAGTTGCGGCGCGGCGAGCGCGCGGACGAGCAGCGTGGGCGTATCGACGAGCACCTCGCCGAGCGCGACGCCGCGGCACGCGTGTGCCCAACTGGCACCCAGAAATTCCCGCCCGATTTTCCGAGTCGCCATTCGCTGGACACATCCCAGAAACAAGCCGCGCGTAGTCTCCCGGCACATGAAACCAATGCTCGGTAGCGTCATCGGCCTTTAGTCGCCTCCCCTCTGAGAAAGGAAAGCCATCCCAATGAGAATCGGCAAAACAGCAATGGTCGGTGCGGCGGTCTGCCTCGCCACCCTGGCCGCGAAGATGGCGCTTGCGGGGGAGGCGCCCGATCTCGCGCAACGCGTGGCAGACCTCGAGGCGTACGTGACCAACGGCGCACCCAAGATCCTTTCCGCCCCGGGGCCTGGTCACAACGCCTGGATGATGACGTCGACCGCCTTGGTGCTGTTCATGACGCTTCCGGGCCTGGCCCTTTTCTACGGCGGCCTCGTCCAACGGAAGAACGTCCTGTCGGTCCTGGCGCAGTGCCTGGGCTGCGCGGGCCTGGTCACGGCAATCTGGTGGGCGATTGGCTACAGCTTCGCATTCGCCGGCGGAAGCTCGCTTCTGGGCGGAACCAAGTTCGCCCTGCTGCACGATCGGCCTGACGCTGGCCCTGTCCGTGACCGCGAGCGGCCGTGCTCGCGTTTGCGCTGAAGGCGGTCCTCGGTCTCAGGCCCAGCGCCGAAGCGGAAGAGCAGGGTCTGGACGATACGGCTCACGGCGAGGCCGGCTACCACCTGGGAGAAGGCAGCGGTCACGGCGGCATGTCGTCGCCGGACGTCGCGCACCTCGAAGCGGCGGCAGCCGACTCGGCCCGCGCCGAGATCCGTACCGTCTAAGCCAAAGCCTGTCTGTCAGCGCGCCCGCCGCTCGACGGGCGGGGAACCTTGTTCGTGAAACCACGCCCAGGTGCCGGGAAAGCGCTCGACGAGGTCCATGCGCTCGGCGCCGCCGACGCAGAGCGCGGTCGAGAGCACGTCGGCCATCGTCGCCGACTTCATGACCACCGCGGCCGTGCGCGCCGTCTCGACGGCGAGCCCGGTGCGCGGATCGAAGATGTGCGTGCGCCGGTCGGGGAACGTGCGCGTCATCGAGGTCGAGAGCGAGGCGTCGCGCAGCTCGACGTGGGGCCCCAAGGGCTGGCCCGAGGCGTCGCGCACCGCGATGCGGAAGCCGGGCTCGCCGTACGCATAGAAGCTCGACTCGCCGAAGTCGACGAGCGCGCGCGAGACGCCGGCCGCGCGCAGCGCCGCGACCATCGCGTCGACGGCGTAGCCCTTGCCGATGCCGCCCGGATCGAGCGCCATGCCGGCTCGCGCCAGCCGCACCCGCGTGCCGTCGAATTCGAGCAGGCGCCAGCCGACGAGCGCGCGCGCGTCGGTCGCGCCGCCGGCGCGAACCAGCGGGCCGACCGTCGGGTCGAAGAGGCCGTCGGTGCGCGCCGCCGCGTCGAGGCACGCACGCGCGAACGTCAGCATTTCGGGCGAAGCCTCGCGCCAGGTGCCGGCGTCTCGATTGATCGCCGAGAGCTCGCTGTCCGCCTTGTAATGGCTGAGCAGCGCGTCGAGCCGTTCCGCCTCTCCGAACGCCCGCTCGATCGCCGCGGCGGCCTTCGCCTCGCTCTCGTGAAACGCGACGATGCGCAGGCGCGTGCCCATCACCCAGCGGGCGCGCTCCACCGATGGTGCGGGCCGAGCGACCGCCGGCGGCGCGCTGGCACAGCCCGCCGCCATCAGCAGCATCGCCGCCTTCACGTCGTTTCCGAATCGCGGTACGCGTTGCGCTCCGGAAACGCCAGCCCGCGCACGATCAGCGCGATCAGCCCCGCCAGCGCGCCTTGCAGCGTCAGGAACGAGGCGACCTTCACGTAGGCGAACCCCGGGTGCAGGAAGCGTACGAGCCATCCGGAGCCCTCGTCGAGCAGCGCCGCCGCGAAGGCCGCGATGATGAGCGTCCCCTTGAGGCGCAGCGAGGACGGCACGAACAGCAGCAGGTGCGTCAGCGTCATCACCAGCATGCCCATCGCGAACAGATGGAAGTGCGCGACCTCCGCGAGGCCCTGCAGCGAGCGCGGCTGCATGAAGCGCGACTCGTCGCCCAGGTAGTACGCGACCACCGACGAGGGCGCGAGCGTCATCTTGCCGAAGTACAGAACGAAGTTCGTGACCCAGAAGAGCGCCACGTAGCAGAGGAACAGCGAGAGGATCACCCGCAGGAGGCGATTTCTTCCCCACTCACCGGTGACGACGAAGCGCAACGTGCCCTACGCGCCGGGCCGGACGCCGCCGGCGCGCGCGCCACCGCTCGGGCGCAGCAGCACCTCGTAGAGTGCGAGGACGCGGCGGATACCGGCCGTCACCGCCTCCGAGGTCATGCTCGAGCCGGCGATGGCGACGATGTCGGCGCCGAGGCGCACGGACGGTCCGAGGCGGCGCTCGGCGAACTGGCGCAGCCACCGGCGCGGCGGCTGGTACTCGGGCGGCTCGTGGAACGCGAGCAGGTGTGTCGCGCGGACGCGGCCGTCCGGCGCGAGCACGACCATCAACGTCTCGGGCAGCGTGCGCACGAGGTGCGTGTCGATGAAGGCGTAGCCGAGGATCTGCCCAGCGCGCGCGCCGACGTAGCAGGTGACCATGCGCGACTCGAGCGCCGCGCCACCGAGCGCCTCGGCCTCGGCCTTCTGCGCGTCGCTGATGAAGAAGTTCCTCGGCGTGACGGTGTCGGCGTCGGGGAACGCGAGGCGCAGCGCGGACTCTTTCGAGTGGAAGACTTCCGCCTGAACGCCCGTGGCCACGAGAAGCGTCATGAGGGACAGCCGCCGCATCGGTCATGAATGAAATCAAAAATCAAAGTCAGTTTCAAGTACTATTTTGTCGAAGCTGAAGAATTAAGCAACTACAGCGACTTGTAATCTAGTGTGTCTTTTCTGTTGACAGCCACGAGACCCTCGGCTAGATAAGCGCCATGTTGAAAGTGATTTTGACTTTCATTCTCATCACGCCGCTCCTTCTCGCGGATGGAAGCCTCGCCGAGCCGCTGCCCGCGGCTACGCGCGAAACGGAGCACGAAGAAGAGCACGAAGCGGAGCACGAGGCGGAGCACGAAGCAGAGATCGATCGAAAGGTCGACATCCTCGCCGAAGAGGTCGCGCGCCTGCGCGAGCAGATGGTGCTGCCCGAAAAGGAAGAATACCGAAGCGCCTACGGCCTCGGTCCCGCCGCCTCGAAGGTCTACCAAGCCACGCGCGGCCTCTCGCTCGGCGGCTACGGCGAGTTCCACTACCAGAACGTCGTGGCCGACGCGGCGCCGGCCGACGTCGACCGCTTCGACATCCCGCGCGTCGTGCTCTACGGCGGTTACAAGTTCTCGCCGCGCATCCTCATGAACGTCGAGTTCGAGTTCGAGCACGCGGAGGTCGCGGAGGTCGAGTTCGCGTATCTCGACTTCCTGCTGGCGGACGAAATCAACCTGCGCGCGGGCCTGATGCTGCTGCCGGTCGGCATCATCAACGAGATGCACGAGCCGACCGTGTATCGCGGCAACCTACGGCCGCTCGTCGAGCGCCGCGTCATCCCGACGACGTGGCGCGAGATCGGCGCCGGAATCTTCGGCGAGCCGTTCGAGGGCCTGCTCTACCGGCTCTACGTCGTGACCGGCATGGACGCGACGAAGTTCTCCGCCGGCGGCTGGGCCGCGGGCCGCCAGCACGGCCGCAACGCCGTCGGCGAGGACGTCGCGATCGTCGCGCGCGTCGACTACGACGCCGGACGCCACGTGCGCGCGGGCGGCTCGTTCTACTGGGGCGGCGCGGACCAGGGCAAGGTCGTGGATGCCGCCGGCGACGAGCTCTCCGTCGAGACGACGCTCGGCGAGGGGCACGCGCAGCTTCGCGTGGGCGGCCTCGAGCTGCGCGCGCTCGGAGCCATCGGCCATGTCCGCAACGCCGGGCAGCTCTCGCTCACCGTCGATCCGGACGGGACGAGTCTCGTCGCCTCCGACGTCTTCGGCGGGTACTTCGAAGCGACCTACGATCTGGTGCCGCTCTTCTCGCGCACCGCGACCTGGTCGCTCGCGCCGTGGACTCGGATCGAGCGCGTCGACACGCAG
Organism: Myxococcota bacterium; assembly: GCA_038041915.1. Taxonomy (GTDB): domain Bacteria; phylum Myxococcota_A; class Polyangia; order JBBTFH01; family JBBTFH01; genus JBBTFH01. The sequence continues at coordinate 35,939 of JBBTFH010000022.1, read as the reverse complement.
CGCGACGTGCCGGAGATCGCCGGCCGCTCCGCCGACGAGGCGCGCCGCATTGTCGCGATCGCCGCCGGGCTCGACTTCAAGCCTCTCGCGCAGGTCGTCGTCAAGGGCGAATACCAGCACCAGGTCTCCGACGCCGCGGAGCCCGCCGCCGATTCGATCTTCCTGGGAGGCGGCTTCATCTTCTGATGACGGATCCCGTCCTCATCCTGGGCGGCGGCCCGTGCGGCCTCGCGGCGGCGTGGGAGCTTTGCGACCGCGGCGTGCCGTCGATCGTGCTCGAGCGCGAGACGCGGCCCGGCGGCCTTTGCGCCACCGTCGAGCACCGCGGCTGGCGCTTCGATCTCGGCGGCCACCGCTTCATCACCGGCAACCGCGAGCTCCAGCGGCGCGTGACCGCGCTGGCGGGCGACCTCCTGCTCGAGGCCGAGCGAAAGAGCGTCGTGCTGGCGGGCGGGAAGCGCTTCCGCTACCCGCTGGCCGCCGGCGATCTGCTCCGCAACCTCGGCGTGCGCGCGAACGTGGCCGCGCTCGGCGGCTTTCTGTGGGAGCGGCTGCGCCGCCGCTTCGCCCCGCGCGACGACGCCACGTTCGCGGGCTGGGTGACCGCGCGTTTCGGCGCGCCGCTCTACCGCCGCTTCTTCGGCCCATACACCGAAAAGCTGTGGGGCGTCCCCGCGACGCAGATCTCCGGCGATTGGGCGGCACAGCGCATCTCGCTGCTCGATCTGGGCGACGTCGCGCTGCGCCTCGCGGGCCTGCGCCGCGCACCCGTGCGCACGTATGCGCGGCGCTACCTCTACCCGCGCCTCGGCATGGGGCAGTTCTTCGCGAGGCTCGCAGACCACGTCTCCGCGAGCGGCAGCGAGGTGATCCTCGGCGCGGAGGTCACCGGCCTCGAGGTCGAGCGCGATTCTGTCGCCGCCGTTACCTTCCGCGACTTTGAAGGCCGCGCGCGCACCGTCGCCTGCTCGCACGTCGTCTCGACGATCCCGCTGGCCGCGCTCGCGCGTCAGCTCGCGCCCGGCCTTGCCACCGCCGCAGCCTCGCGCCTGCGCTTCCGCGGCCTGCGCTTCCTGAACCTGCTGCTCGATCTGCCCGACGTCTCCGACAGCACGTGGATGTACGTGTCCGACCCGCGCTACCCGATGAGCCGCATCCAGGAGCCGCGCCGGCGCAGCCCCGAGATGGCGCCGCCGGGCAAGACCTCGCTGATGCTCGAGATCCCGTGCCAGCCGGGCGACGCGCTCTGGACCGTGCCCGACGCGGAGTTGGCCGAGCGCATGCTGGGCGACCTCGCCTCGCTCGGCTTCGACGTGCGCCCGCACATGCTCGGCGTCTTCTCCGAGCGCGTCGAGCACGGATATCCCATCTATCACCTGACCTATCGGCAGGACTGCGACGCGCTGCTCGCCGGCGTCGAACGCTTCCGCAACGTCTGGACGGCCGGGCGCCAGGGCCTGTTCCGCTACGTGTTCATGGACGCCGCCATGGAGATGGGCTTTCTCGCCGCGCGGCAGATCGCCGGGTCGGAAGCGCCCGAGCGCGCCCGCATCTACCGCGTCGGCAACGATCCGCGCCTGATCGAGACGCAGGCGCTCACCGCCGCATGAGAGGAAAAACATGAAACGACTGACCTTCGCATTGCTGTGCGCCACCGCGGCGCGCGCCGAAGAGGCCGAAGAGGCCGGAGGCCCGCCGCAGCACCCGCGCACGCGCGCGCTCGCGGCCGAGCAGGTGCTCTCCGAGAACGATCTCTACGGCGGCGCCGTCGAGGCGGAGCTGGAGGCGGCTCCGCTCGACTTCACCGTCCCGACGCTGCTGAACGGTGTCGAGATGGACGGCCTGGCCGACTTCCATCTCGAGCTCCAGCTCCGCTACGCGGCGGCGAACGTGCTCGGCGGCCGCAACGCCGGCGAGTTCGTGCCCTACCAGAAGGTGCACGTCACGATCGTCAACACCACCACCGCGTCCGCCGACGACACCATCGAGATGGACCTCGTGCCTCACGCCGGCCACGCCGAGGGCTGGCACTACGCCTCCAACGTGCTCCTGCCACCCGGCGACTCCGAAGCCGATCCGTTCGAGGACGCGTACCGCGTGACGGTCACGCTTGCGCCCGCGATGACGATCGCCACGCACGCGGACGCCTCGCCGCCGTCCGGACTGTTCGCGCGCGTCGAGCCGTTGGTCCTCTTCGACCGTGACGTCGCCTTCGGCGGCATTTTGCAGATGCCGGTCGGAGACGTCGAGGAGCAGCTCGATCGCGTGGCCGCCTACGCCGACATCCTCGCGGCGCTCGACGCGAATGACTTTTCCGGCGCCGCGGCGAGCTTCGAGGCGTCGCTCGCCGGCATGTTCGAGGGGCGCATGGATGTCGCCGGCTACGACGCGGCGCGCGGGATCACGGAAGCCCAGCTCGCCGATCTCTCGACCAACGTCGAGAGCGCGCTCGCGCAGACGGGCCCGGCGCCCGACTGCTTGACCGGCGGCGCGGTCGTCGCGTCCGAGTGCAAGGAATGGATCAAGAAGGGCATCGAGCGCGCGTTCTACCTGTCGATCCTTCACGAGATCGACGAGGCGCGCCGGGCGATCGCCGAGGGCGCGCTCGACGCGGTGGAGGGCGCCGCGCACAAGTGGGACGAGGCGTGGGCGTATTTTCGCGCGCTCGAAGCGACGGCGGGCAAGCGGCAGACGAACTGCGACGATGGCCGCTTCGGCGCCGGCATCGCCTGCGGCATGGAGGCGGCGATCGAGGCCGCGCTGCTTAGCGGCGCCAACGCGATCCTCATCGGCGGCGGCGCCGGCTTCGACGCGGCGCGCGCGGTGGTCGAACGCGAGCTGCTCCAGGTCGAGTACCTCGCGGTCGTCCACGAGATCATCGCAATGCGCGAGAAGATCCTCGTGGCCGACGACGCCGGCTACAACAAGGCGCGCGTCGAGGCGCGCGCGTTCTACCGGACGATCGCGTACCTCTTCGCCGCCGACGACGACGCCGTGCTGATTCAGGCGTTCGAGGAGCGCGACTCCACGACCTTCGCGCAAGGCGACGCCGTGACGCTGGTCGAGAGCCTGAACGCGACGATGAACGGCCTGCTCCAAGCCGACGAGCTGGCGCAGACGGAGGTGATCCCATGAAGCGCCTGACCCTCATCCCTACCCTCCTGCTTCTCGCCGCGTGCGAGGACCAGCCGATCCCGACGGAGGCGACGGAGCTGCCCTCTCTCGAGGAAGAGGTCGTCGTCATCGACGCCACGCCGATCGCCGGCGGCGCCGCGACGCTGAAGTTCGAGATCGCGTCGCTCACCGAGGCGTGGGGCATCCCTCCCGCCGACGTCGCCGCCGGCACGTACCACTTCGAGGCGCAGATCCGCTACGCCGGCCCGCTTCTCGGCGGCCGCAACGCGGGCGATTTCGTCCCCTATCTCGACGTCGCGTTGACGCTCACCAACGTCGACACCGGCGACGCGTTCGAGGCGCCGCTGCTGCCCGTCGTCGGCATCGCCGAGGGCTGGCACTATGCCACCGACCTCGACCTCGGCTCGGACGTCGGCGTCTCGCGCGCCGGCTACGAGGTCGGCCTCACCGTCGGCCCCGCGCAGGGCGTCGTCCTGCACGAAGACCTCCTCGACTCGACCGCCGGCACGTTCTTCGGCGCCGCGCCGATTGCCGTGCGTGGCTTCTTCACGCTCGACGATCTCGCCGCGCCCGAGGCGGCCGAAGACGAGGCGCCCGCGGCGAAGCCCAAGCCCAAGAAGACGCCCGGCGGCGGGTACGGGTACTGAGATCGATCGACCCGTCACGCTACAGATCGAAGACCCACCGAAGGGCGGCGCCGATGCGACGCATCGCGTCGTCGCTGAGGCGACCGCGCACGCCCGGCTCCACGGCCTCGAGGGAAGCTCGGCGAAGCTCGTCGGTGGCGGCGATCCATCGGCCACCGAGGTCCGGCTCGCCGTCGAGAACGACCCAGCCGGGAAACGCGGGCTGCGCTCCGGCCACGCGGACGAGCGGCACGAGCAGAACCTGCGCCGCCACCGCACACAGGTCGTCGTTCTGCACGACGACGGCGAGGGCGGCGGTCTGGTCCGCCTTTCGCGCGAACCCGATCCGCTGGCTCCGGAGGGCGACGAGGTCAGCGCGTCTTGCCGGCACGGCGGCGCCCCCGCGGCTTCGAGCGAGGCCAATCGGCCAGGGACCGTTCATCGACCTGCTGCCACGTGTCCGAAATGCCGCGACGGAGCCCGATCGTGGCGGCATACGATTCCCTCGCCTGGCGCCCCAGCGCGGCACGCTCCAACGCCCGCACGTCGGCGGCCAGCAGGCGGCGCGCCAGCTCCGGCGTCGCAAGCCCTTCGGCCTTTGCGATCCGCTCCAGCGCCACCTTGATGCCAAGAGGGAGCTGGAGATTGAGCCGCGTCGTCTCTTTGGCGTAGGCGGGCGTCGCCTCGCGCGCCCATCGGGCCAGCACCCCGTCGCTGTCGATCATGCAGGATGTGTAGCAATATGTGTCTGAATCGTCAAGAGATACGACACATGAAACTACACACAATGAGACACACGGGGGGTGGCGACGTGAGTGTGGCGTCGCCGCGCATCTTGCGGCGACGCCTGGATTGCTGGGGTTTTAGCGAGGAACGTCGGGGCGGTCGGGAGGCGGGTTAGGCGTCGTCCTTCTTGTCGTCGTCGTCGTCCTCATCCTCGTCATCGTCGGCGTCCTCGTCATCGTCGTCGTCATCGTCTTCGTCATCCTCGTACTCGCCGCCCTCCTCCGTGTCCTTCAGAACCTCGTCGCAGTCGGAGCCGTTGAGGATGCCGTCGCCGTCGTCGTCCTCGAGCTTCTCCTCGGCGTCGTCGTCGTCCTTCTCCCCGTCGTCGTCGTCGTTCTTCTTCCCGTCTTCGTCATCGTCCTTGTCCTTTTCGTCCTCTTCCTTCTCGCCCTCGTCGTCGTCCTCGCACGCGGCGCCGGTCTTCGCATCGACGCCGTTCTTGCAGTCCACGTCGTCGTCGTCCTTCTCCTCTTCCTCGCCCTCATCGTCGTCCTCGCACGCGGCGCCGGTCTTCGCATCGACGCCGTCCTTGCACTCCACGTCGTCGTCGTCCTTCTCCCCGTCATCGTGCTTCTCCCCGTCATCGTCCTTCTCCCCCGTCTCCGCGGGATCGTTGTCGCTGCACGCGACCTCGGCCTCGTCGAGGGCACCGTTGCCGTTCTCGTCGGTGCCGCACGTCGTCGTGCCGTCGTCGGCGTCGTCGCAGAGAAGCCCGCCGGTGGCCTCGCCGTCGGCCGCCTCGTCTTCGCTCGGACACCCGGCCAGAAGCAGAAGTGAAATCGTCGTGAGTCTGAGGTGCATGGGTTTGCCCTCCCTTTCTTGCATGCACTCTGGCCTCCCGGGTGAATTCCGTCAAGCATCATGAGCACACATGACAAACGTCACGAATCAGTTATAACATGATGATATGCTACATATTATACGACTTATGTCCGTATTCTCCAGAATACGGATTATTGCTCTTTATGGCTTGCGCCCTCGCGCTCATACCGGCATTCTGGACACGCTCGTGACGACGACCCCGCCCCCGCAGGAGCCCGACCTCTTCGCCTATCGCAGTTATCGGGCGTTCCTGCGCGACACCTACGCCTTCCTCAAGGCGACCAAGCCGCAATTCTCGCACCGGTACTTCGCGCGCCAGGCCGGGTTCGCCGCGCCCAACTACCTCAAGCTCGTGATGGACGGCCGGCGCAACCTCACGCCTTCGAGCATCCTGCGCTTCGCCAAGGCGCTGCGCCTCGATCGCGCGCAGCGCGAGTTCTTCACCCACCTCGTACTCATGGAGCAGGCGCGCAGCGAAGGCGAGCGCAACCTCCACTACGACCGTCTCAGCCACATGAAAAGCTACCTGCGCGTGCGCCGGCTGGAGCGCGACGAGTACGACTACTACTCCACCTGGTACGCCCCGCCGATTCGCGAGCTCGTCGCCGTGGAAGGCTTTCGCGAAGAGCCGGCGTGGATCGCGCGCCAGCTCGAGCCGGCCATCACGCCGGCGCAGGCCGCCGACAGCCTCGACCTCTTGCTGCGGCTCGATCTGTTGCGGCGCGACGGCGACGGCCGACTCGTCCAGGCGGACGCCGTGCTGTCGACGGGCCCCGAGGTGAAATCGCTCGCCGTCCGCAATTTCCACCGCGCGATGATCCAGCGCGCCGAAGAGGCCCTCGATCGCCTGCCGGTGGAGGAGCGCCACGCGAGCAGCCTGACGGTGGCCATGTCGCGCGCGCGCGCCGCGCAAATCGTCGCCCGCGTACACGAGCTTCGCCGCATGCTGCTGGAAGCCATGTGCGCGTGCGACGCTGGCGAAGCGCGCGAAGCCGTGTACCAGCTCAACATTCAGCTCTTCCCGCTCACGCGCCGTCCCGGCGGCTCGGCGCCACGCCCGCGCCGGGAGAAGGACAGGAGCCAGCCATGATCCTCGCTCGAATCGGATCTTTCGCCATCCTGCTCGCCGCGTGCTCGCCGCAAGTCGGGACGGAAACCGGCAACGGCGTCGCGCTCTACCTCGGCGCCACGGGACAGCCCTCGGCCGATCAGCCGCGGCTACAGCGCGCCCCCGTTTCGAGCGCGCGCGTCGTCGCATCCCGGGCGAAGGCGTGCGACGGCGGCGGCGGCGCGAGCGAGGAAGTCATCGACGAGCCGCTGGCGGAAGTGGACCTCGCCTCGGACGGGTTCGCGCAAGTCGCCGTCCTGCCGGGAACGCAGCCTCTCTGCGGCGTGCGTCTCGAGGTCGACGCGATCGACTGGACCGGCGCGCTCGCCGACGGCACGCCGCTGCGGATCACGCCGGAGCGCCCGTTTGCCCTGGCGTTCGAAGCACAGGACTCGGGAATCGCGGACGACGCGGCGGCGATCATCGTCTTCGACCGCGCCGTGCTGCTCGCGGGCATCGCTCCCGAGGAGCTGCCGATCGTGGACGGCTCGGCGCGCCTGGACGGCGAGGCCAACGATGGCGCAATCGACCGCTTCCTCGACGGAGTCGCCGCTTCGGCGACGCTCTACCGCGACGTCGATCGCGATGGAGAGCCCGGCGGCGACGACGAGGTCGTGGCCGGTGGCGTCCGTTTCGATGATGACGATGACGACGACCACGACGACCACGACGACGAAAAAGACGGGAAGTTCGAGGACGAAGACGGTGAGGAGAGCGAGTCGGAAGAGGGCGACGAGTAAGGACCCGCTCCGGCACGCCCGTTGCTTCTTGCCAGCGCGAAGCGCGCGCTCGCACGGGGTGCGAGTTTCGGCCAGGTCAGAGACCGGGCGCGGGACGTCGATCCACTCAATCGGCGAGCGGTGGAAGATCGTGTGCGTGTCGGCCTGTAGGCGCGCTGGCGGTTGGACGCAAGGTCCGATAAAAGTCACCCTGTTCATTCGATGAGCCGCGGTGAAACATGGGACGATAAAGGAGGCTAGCGATGCGCGTGCGTTTGCTTGTTTGGGGATTGCTGCTGGCCACCGCGTGCGGAGAGAGCGGGGAGGCCGAGGGCGAGGCGGAGTCCGAGGCCGAGTCCGAGGCCGAGTCCGAGGCCGAGTCCGAGGCGGAATCCGAGGCGGAGTCCGAATCCGAGTCGGAATCCGAATCCGAATCCGAGTCGGAAGATGACGACGCGGATGATGACGGCGTGTCCGATGGCGAGGACAACTGCCCGTCGCTCGCGAACGCCGACCAGAGCGACACCGACAGTGACGGCGACGGTGACGCGTGCGACGACGACGACGACGGCGACGGCGTCCTTAGCGAAGCGGACGACTGCCCGCTCGTCGCCGACGCGGATCAGACGGATACGGACGGCGACGGCGACGGCGACGCCTGCGACGACGACGACGATGGCGACGGCGCCTCTGACGTGGCGGACAACTGCGCGCTGCTCCCCAACGCCGACCAGGCGGACCTGGATCTCGACGGCACGGGCGATCCCTGCGACGACGACGACGACGGTGACGGCATCGACGACGGCGAGGATAATTGCCCGGTCGTCGACAACGTCGATCAGACGGACGACGACGAGGACGGACTCGGCGACGCGTGCGACGGCGAGATCGACTCCGACGACGACGGCTGGCCGGACGGCGCCGATGATTGCCCTCTGGTCCCCAACGCCGATCAGGCTGACGCCGACGACGACAACGTCGGCGACGCCTGCGATGCCGACGACGACAACGACGGGACGGACGACGTGGACGACAACTGCGCGCTCGTGGCTAACGCCGATCAGCTCGATACCGACGGCGATGGCGATGGCAACGCCTGCGACGACGACGACGACGGCGACGGCGACCTCGACGCGGCCGACAATTGCGCGCTCGTGGCTAACGCCGATCAGCTCGACACCGACGGCGACGGCGACGGCGACGCCTGCGACGACGACGACGACGGCGACGGCGACCTTGACGGCGCGGACAACTGCCCTCTGGCAGCGAACGCCGATCAGCTCGACTTCGACGGCGACGCCGATGGCGACGCCTGCGACGACGACGACGACAACGACGGGTGCACGGACGTGTCGGAGGCGACGACCAGCCGCTCGGTCGGGTGCAACGACGTCGTGCTGAGCGAGGTGATCTTCGCGCCCGCGGGCGCCGACGACGAGCTGGTCGAACTGGCCAACCTCGGGCCGATCGACGCGCCGATGGCCGGCTGGTTTCTCTGCATCGGCCCGGCGGCGTACTGGGGTTTGCCGAGCATCACGATCCCGGCGGGCGGCTATGTCGTCGTCCATTGGAACGAATCGGGGACGAACACCGCGACCGATATCTACACCGGCCCCAAGGCGGGCCTGGGCGACGCCGACGGAGAGCTTGCGCTTTTCCAGAACAACTCGGGCTTCTCGAACGGCGCCAACATCCGCGACTACGTGCAGTGGGGCGCCGCCAACCACACGCGCGAGGCCGCCGCGCTCTCCGGTGGCATCTGGACCAACGACCAGTTCGTCTCCGTCGGCGGGCTTTCCGCCGGCAGCTCGATCGCCTATGACGGCGGCGGCGATCAGGCGAGCGACTGGACCGTCGATGCCACGCCGACGATGGGCGCGGCGAACTAGGAGCGCCTCGGGGTAATGGACCACAAGACCACCGAGCTTGACCGGACTCCGACGCCGCGCTCCACGCGCAAGCTCTCCGAGCCCGCCGGACTGGAGGCGACGGCGCTGGCGATCTGCGAGGCCCTGTCGACCGGCGCGGACGCGCGCCAGGCGCTGCACGAGTTCATCGCGCGCGCGTGCGACGCGCTCGAGGCGGACACCGGCAGCGTGTTCCTGCGCGGCGAAGAGCCGGGGACGCTCCACGTCGTCGCGGCCAGCGACGAGCCGGCGCTCGCGCGCCTGAGGGTGGCGCTTGACCGCTACCCGGAGGTCGCCGCCGTGCTGCAGTCGACGCAGCCGCTGGTCGTGGAGGACGCGCCCAATCACCCCCTTCTGAAGGAAGTCTCGGCGCTGATCACCGCGCGCGGCATCGGCTCGCTGCTTCTCTTCCCGGTGCTGGTCGAGGGCCACCCACGCGCCGTCCTGCTCTTCCGCCGCAGCGAGAAGCGGCCCGACCTGGATCCGGCGCGCCAGACGATCGGCCGAATCGCGGCGGCTGCGCTCGGCCTGGCGCTGTCGGGGGCGCGCTTTCGCGAGGCGATCAGCGAACAGACCAATCGCGTGGCGCTGAGCCGCATCGAGGCCGAGCGCCGCATCCGCGCCCTCGCGCAGTACCGCGACCTCTTCGAGACCGCGCCCGACGGCATGGTCGTGCTCGACGCCGAAGGGTTGATCATCTATCTGAACCGCGCCGGCGTTCAGATGACCGGGTTTTCGCGCACGGGCCTGGTGGGCCAGCCGTTCAGCGCGATTGTCGCCGAGCACCACCGCGGCATGCTGATCGAGATGCTGCGCGAGGCCGCCGGTGGCGCGCGCTTCGCCAGCTTCGATCTCGAGCTGCGCACGACCAGCGGCGATCCGCTCGTCGTTTCGGCGTCGATCGGGACGCTGCTCTCGGACTCGCACGTCGCGCTGCTCCACTTCCGCGACGTCACGCAGGCGCGCGCGCTGGAGATCGATCTGCGCCGCACGAAAGACTTCCTCGCCAAGCTCATCGACTCGGCGCCCGACGGCATCGTCGCGGCCGATCGCGAGGGCACGATCATCCTCTTCAACAAGGCGGCCGAACGCATCTACGGCCACAGCGCCGACGAGGTGGTGGGCCGGCTCTCCGTCGAACGCCTGTATCCGCCGGGCGGCGCGCAGGCGGTGATGCGCCTGCTGCGCAGCGCGCAGCACGGCGGACGCGGACGGATCGTCGAGAGCCGCCATGACGGGCTCTCAAAGTCGGGCGAGATCATCCCGATGCAGCTCGCCGCCGCGATCGTCCACGAGGGCGACGAAGAGGTCGCGACCATCGGCGTGTTCTCGGACCTGCGCGAGCACCTGCGCACCGCCGAGCGCCTGCGGCACGCGCAGGAGAAGCTTGAGATCAGCGAGAAGCAGGCGCTGGTGACCCAACTCGCCGGCACGACCGCGCACGAGCTCAATCAACCGCTGACGTCGATCCTCGCCTACGCCGAGCTGGTGCGGCGGCGCATCGCCGCCGACGATCCGCAGCGCCCCGCGATCGACACGATCGCGAGAGAGGCGGAGCGCATGGCCGAGATTGTGCGCAAGATCGGCAGAATCACCCGCTACGAGACCAAGCCGTACGTCGGAGGCACCGAGATCCTCGACCTCGACAAGGCGGCGGCGGAAGAGGAGAAGAAGGAGTGAACATGAATCTCGCGAAGATCCAGGAGGAGCTCGAGGCCGCGTGCGCGCAGGTCGGCGTGAAGGTCGTCTACGCGGAGCTGACCGGCGAAGGGATGTCGAGTGGCGGGCTCTGCAAGGTGAAGGGCGAGTGGCGCGTGATCGTCGACCGGCGATCGTCGCCGGGCGAGAAGGTGTCGGTTCTCGCGCGTGCCCTCGCAACCTTCGATCTCGAGGCCGTGTTCCTCTCGCCACACGCGCGCGAGCTGGTGGCGCGCCACACCGCGGCGGGAATGAACCAGCGGGACGAGCCATGACGGCTCGCGTGCTCGCGGCGGTGCTCGCCGCCGGCGTGGCGGCGGCCGAGGACCCGGCGGCGATCGTCCGGCGCTCGCTCGATCACGTCGCCTTCCGCACGGGTGGCGCCGAGATGCAGGTGCGCATGGTGCTCGAGAACAAGCGCGGCGAGAAGCGCGACCGGCGCCTCTACGTGAAAAGCCGCGCCGAGGGCGGGCTCGCGCGCTCGTGGGTCAACTTCCTCTCTCCCGCGGACGTCGCCGGCACGCGCTTCCTGCTGATCGAGAACAAAGGACGCGACGACGACCAGTTCCTGTGGCTGCCCGCGCTGCGCCGCGTGCGGCGCATCAGCGGAGGCCAGAAGAACCAGAGCTTCATGGGCAGCGACTTTTCCTACGCCGACCTCGAGGGACGCGACATCGAGGAGGCGAGCTACCGCTTGAAGGGAGAGGAGGCCGCTTGCGTCCCGTCGGACGGGGTGAGGCACCCCGGCAAGCCGTGCTGGGTGATCGAGGCCACCCCGCAAAAGGGCGCCGGATCGCCGTATGCGCGCCTCGAGACGTGGATTCGGCAGGACAACGGCGTCGGCGTCAGGACGCGCTTCTACGGCGCCGGCGGAAAGCTCGTGAAGACGCTCTCCGTAAGCCGCATCGAGACGGTGGAGGGCAAGATCGTCATTACCGAGTCGCGCATGGAGGCGGCCGACAAGTCGCACGCGACGACGTTCGTGATCGAGAAGATCGACTTTCGCGACGACATCCCGGTCAGCGACTTCACCGTCCAGAAGCTCGAGCAGGGCTAGTGTCCCGTGCGCTCGCGTCGCTCGTCGCGACCGCGGCAAGCGCGCAGATCGAGATTATCGCTGACGACGAGGGCGGCCCCGGCCGCGGCTCTAGCTCTGCGGCCGAGGGCTTCGCGCCCGAGGCGCAGGCCGGGGGCTTCTTCTCGACGGAGCTTGCGCAGGACACGGTGCAGGAGACGGACGTGCGCGAGGACGCGATGACGCTCCGTGCGCAGGCCTTCGCGCGCGCCGACTACCGCGTCTCGCGCCTCAGGCTGCACCTCGACGGCTGGCTCGACTGGTGGCTGACGGGCGAGCGCGGAGACGACGCGCTCGTGATTGCGAACGGCGAGCGCTGGAAGGCCGAGCACGAGGCGACGCTGGGCGAAGCGTTCGTCGACGCCGACCTTGCGCGGGTCGCGCTCACCGCCGGACACCTGATCGTCGTCTGGGGTCAAAACGATCTGGTGAACCCGAACGACGTCGTGAACCCACGCGACCGCCGACACGGCGTCTCCCTCGAGCCGGAGACGGCGCGGCTTCCGGTCGTGGCGCTGCGCGCGCGCGCGCCGGTAGGTCCGCTTTCGGCGGAGGCGCTGTGGGTGCCGTTCTTTCGCGCCGACCGGGTCGATCTCTTCGGCGGCGACTGGGCGCTCTTCGGCCCGGGCGCACCGGCGGCGCTGCGCGGCTTCGCGGACGCGCTCGACGACTCGATCGACGACTCGATCGAGGATAAGGCGCAGCCCGTGCTGCTGCAGACGGAGATGCCCGACGAGACGGCCGCGAACGGATCCGTGGGCGCGCGCCTCTCTTCGAGCGCCGGCGGCTACGACGTCGCGGCGCAGGTCTTCTACGGATGGGCGCGTCTGCCGACGATCGAGATCGACGCCGACGCGTTCGCGGCGCTCGCCGCCGGCGACTTCGACGCCGCGCGCGCGGGGTATCGCGCGTACTACCGGCGCTCGCTATCAGCGGGCGCGAGCTTTGGCACCAACCTCGGCGATTTCGGCGTGCGCGCCGACGGCGCCTTCACGCCGCGCCGCGAGTACCCGCTCGGCGGGGCCTTCCCGCTGCGCTCGATCGACGACGAACACTTTCGTCCGTCGATCGACAGCGGCGCGGTCGACACCACGCTCGGCGTCGAGTACGCGGGTGTCGAGGACGTGGTGCTGCACGCCGAGGCGTTCCACCAGCGGATGCTCAAGGACCCGGAGGGGCAGGAGTTGCTCTTCGGCGGTCCAAGTCTCTACGGCGCCGCGTTGCTGCTGCGCTGGGCGCTCATGGACGGCGATCTCGAGCTGCGCGCGCTCGCCGTGCTCGAAGCGACGCGCCGGTCGCTGGTCGCGAGCCCGCAGGTCGTCTATCGCGTGTCGGATACGTGGTCGCTGCGCGCCGGCGCCCACGTCTTCGAAGGACGCGAAGGGAGCCTCGGCGCCTTCTACGATCGCAACGACGAGATCTATCTGGGCGCGAAGGCGAGCTTCTAGCCGCGGCGTTCGCGGAGCGTCCCGTCGGACGGCTAACGGTCGAGCCGGCGCAGCTTCTCGGAGAGGATCGGGTCGCGCGTCGCGAGGTCGAGCAGCGCGGCGCGCAGTCGCTCGAGCGTGTCCGAACTGGCAGCGCCCGCAACCTGGGCGACCGCGCGTTCGACCAGACGGTCGAGCGCCTGCCCGGACGTGATCCGACCCGTGCGCAGATCCTCCGCGAGCGCCCGCAGCGCGTCGACCCCGGCCGCTTCGCGTGTCGGCTCGGTGGCAGCCACGGGCGCGGAAGCCTCCGCGCCGCCGGCCTCGGTCGGCGAGGCAGGCGGGGTATCGCCGGGGCCTTGGATCTTCATGCGTCCACTCTGATTATCGACGACGACACGACGAACGTTGCCACATTATCACGCGGATGCCCGGACGAGCCATGTCCAGTCCATGTGCTATATCCGCCGCGTTGCCGGCGCCGATCATCGAGCTGCAGGGCATCGAGAAATCGTATGGCCGCCAGCCGGTCCTGCGCGGCCTGTCGCTGCGGGTGGAAGCGGGCGAGTTCGTGGCGATCAATGGCCGCAGCGGCTCGGGAAAGACCACGCTGCTCAACGTCGCCGGCGGCCTGTGTCGGCCAGACCGCGGCGACGCTCGCGTCGCGGGGTTCGACCTTGCCGCGCTGCCGGATCGCGCTCTCTCGCGCTTCCGCAACCAGCGGGTCGCCTTCGTCTTCCAGTGCTTCAACCTGCTCGAGCCGCTCACCTGCCTCGAGAACGTGCGGCTGCCGAGCTTCTTCGCCGCGGCGTCCGCCGACGATCGGGATTCCCGCGGCCGGGCGGGCGCGGCCCTCACGCGCGTCGGGCTCGGCTCGCTTGCCGGCACGAAGGCGGGGGCGCTGTCGGGCGGCCAGCGGCAGCGCGTGGCGATTGCGCGCGCCCTCTTCACGCGGCCGTCGATCGTCTTCGCCGACGAGCCGACCGGCAACCTCGACGCCGACACGGGCGAGGAGGTGATCGCGCTCTTCTCCCGCATCGTCGCCGAGGACGGCCTGACGCTGGTCGTCGTCACCCACGAGGAGCGCGTGTCCCGCGCCGCCAGCCGGACGATTCGCCTCGAGGATGGGAGGATCGTGCCGTGAACCGCAAGCTCGCGCGGCTGGTCGGCGAGAATCTTCGTCGTCACGCGCGCTCCCACGCGCTCGCGTCCGCCGGCATCGTCGTCGGGATCGGGACGCTCACCTTCTTCCTCGCGCTCGGCGCCGGGGCACGGCGGCTTCTGCTCGGCGAGATCTTCCCGCTCGACCGCCTCGAGGTGGTAGCGCCGAGGGCGAGCCTCGCGGCTGACCTCCTCGGCCGCCGCGTCGAGCTCGACGACGGCGTCGCGCGCCGGCTCGCCGGGCGACCGGACGTGCGCGCCGTTCACCCCAAGATGAAGCTGGCCTTTCCCGCGCGCGGATGGGGTGGCAAGAGCTTGCTCGGGCGCGACTTCGCCTTCGAAGTGTCGGGATTCCTCGACGGGATCGACCCGCGGCTGGTCGCCGGCGAGTTGCCGGGAGGAGAGTTTTCCGATTTTGAGGCCGACACGTCCGATGCCGACCGGCCCGTGCCCGTGATCGTGTCGCGACACCTGCTCGAGCTCTACAACGGCTCGATCGCAAAGGCGCACGGCTGGCCGCTCATCCGCGACTGGATGACGAGCAGCTTTCACGGCGTGACCTTCACCGTCGAGCTCGGCCGCTCGTACCTCGGCGATACCTCGTCGCGCGCCGCGCCCGCGCAGCGCCGCTTCCGCCTCGTCGGCATCAGCGACAAGGCGATGACGCTCGGCATGACCGTGCCGCTCGGTTACGTGCGGCGCTGGAATGCGCGATGGGCGGGCGATCGCGAGGCGCGCGAGTACTCGAGCATCGTCGTGCGCGTGCGCGACAAGCGCGACGCGACGTCCTTCGTCGCGCACGTGAAGTCTCTCGGCCTCGAGCAAGCGGAGTCCGAGGCCGAGCGGGTCGGCCTGTTCGTCACGCTCGGCACGCTGCTGTTCGCGCTGATCAGCGTGGCGATGATCGTGGTCTCGGCGCTCGGCGTGGCGCACACGTTCCTGATGATCGTCGCCGAGCGTCGTCGCGAGATCGGCGTGTTGCGCGCGGTCGGGGCGAGCCGCGGCGACGTGCGCGCGATCGTGCTGGGCGAGGCGGGCGTGGTCGGTCTCGTCGGCGGCGTCGGCGGCCTCGCGCTCGCCTGGGCGGCGGCCCGCGCCTGCGACTTCTGCGCCGCGCGCGCGCTACCCGACTTTCCCTTCAAGCCTGCGACCTACTTTCACTTCCCGCCCGCGCTTCTGCTAGGCTCCGTCGCGCTCGCGGTTGTCTGCGCGCTCGCGGGCGCCTTCGTTCCCGCGCGGCGCGCGGCGCGAATGGAGCCGGCGGAGGCGCTGGCGGGTTAGCGCAAGAGGAGGATGACGAGGATGAAGCAAGCGCACATCGAGACGGATCGCGGTGAGATGGTCATCGAGCTTTACGAGAAGGACGCGCCGAACACGGTCGCCAACTTCGTCGGACTGGCGGCCGGCACCAAGGAATGGGCCGATCCGAAGACCGGGGGCAAGGTGAAGCGGCCCTTCTACGACGGGCTGACCTTCCACCGCGTGATCGAGGGCTTCGTCAACCAGGGCGGCTGCCCGGTCGGCAACGGCACCGGCGGGCCCGGCTTCAAGATCAAGTGCGAGATCAACCCGAACAAGCACCTCGACGGCAGCCTCTCGATGGCGCACGCGGGCCCCGACACGGGCGGCAGCCAGTTCTTCGTGTGCCGAGGAGCCCAGCCGCACCTCGACGGCAAGCACACCGTCTTCGGTCGCGTGGTCAAGGGCTTGGACGTCGTCCAGAAGATCCGCGCAGGCGACATCATGCGCCGCGTGTGGATCGAGGAAGCCTAGCGATCCAAGGCCGTGTCGCGGCGGCGACCTTCGCCGCGGGTGCGGCGCTCGCGGTGCTGGCCTACGCACCGTCTCTCCGCGGGCCGTTCGTCTTCGACGATCTCCCTCACGTCGCGCGCAACGCGGCGCTTCGCAAGCCCGGAGATCTGGTCGGCGTGCTCTTCTCGGGTTGGCAGGGAACGCGTCCCGTCTACAACCTCTCGCTCGCGCTCGACGCCGGAATCTTCGGCGTGCGGCCGCTGCCGTTTCGTGCGACCAACCTGGCGCTTCATCTCGCGTGCGGCGCGCTGGTGGCGCTGCTCGCCCGGCGCCTGGGCGCGGCATCTCCCGCGGCGCTGCTGGCCGCGAGCATCTTCCTGCTCCATCCCGTGCACGTCGAGTCGGTCGCCTACGTCAACAGCCGTTCGGGCATCTTGTGCACGCTCCTGGGCCTCGGCGCTCTCCTCGTCGCGGCGCGTCCAGGCCTCGGGCGCCTGGGTGGCGCGGCGGCGGCGCTGCTCGCCGTCGCTTGCGTGGGCGCCAAGGAGGTCGGTGCGGTGCTCGCGCCGCTCGCGTGGCTGGTCGTGCTGCCGCGTGCGGGCGCGCCGCGCCGCCGCGCGTGGCTGCTGGTGCCGGCGGCGCTCGCGCTCCCGCTGATCTTCGCCGTTTTCCCGAGCCCGCACGCCGGCACGATCGGCGCGTCCGTTCCGCAAGCCGCCGCGCATCTGCGTGCCGAGCCGGCCGCGATCCTTTCGCTTGCGCGTCTCCTCGTGTGGCCGGTCGGGCAGACGGTCGAGCACGCGCTGCCACTGCCGGCCGGCTGGTTCGAGCCGTCCTTCGTTCTGCCGGCGCTGACCGTGGCCGCCGCGCTCGCGCTGTGGGCCTGGGCCGCGGCGCGCGGGCGGGCGCCGCTGCTCGCGCTCGCCATCGGGTGGTTCGCCGTCACGATCGCGCCGACCAACTCGATCGTCCCGTTCGCCGACGTGCTCGCGGAACGCCACCTCTACTTTCCGTCGGTCGGACCGATCGTCGCGGTCGCCATCGCGCTCGAGCGCGTCGCGGCGCGTGCGCGCCCGGCCATCGCCGTCGCCGGGGCCGTGACGCTCGCGTTCGTGCTTTGCACGGCGACCGCGCGGCGGTCCCGGGTGTGGGCCGACGAGCTCGACCTGTGGGCCGACGCCACGCGCGTCTCGCCGGCATCCGCGCGCGCTCACGCCAACCTGGGCGCCGTGCTCGCCGAGCGCGGCCGGATCGACGAGGCGCTCCACGAGCTGCGCGTGGCCCGAACGCTCGACCCGTCCTTCGCCGATGCCTGGTTCAACGAGGGCACCGCGCTCGGCAGCCTCGGGCGGCATGGCGAGGCCGTTGGCGCGCTACGGCGCGCCTGCGCCGCTCGACCGCGCGACGTCGAGTGCCGGCTGGCTTTGGCCGACGCGCTGGCGCGGAGCGGCGCCACCGATGACGCCTTGCGCCTGCTCGACTCGCTGGCGCGCCTCCCCATCGACGCCGGGCGCGTGGCCGCCGGCCGCGCGGCGCGCCTCCGCCAGGCGACGGGGAGGGCAACCCCTTGACTGCCAACGCCGTCTCGCGTACCCCCGAAACGCCTCGCGGATCATGCGTGAGCCACTGAGGCCGTATAAGCCGTGAAGAAACCCATCCCGTTCGGCAAGTACGTCCTGCTCGATCGCATCAACGTCGGCGGGATGGCCGAGGTGTTCAAGGCGAAGGCCTTCGGCGTCGAGGGCTTCGAGCGTCTGGTCGCGGTCAAGCGCATCCTTCCGAACATCGCCGAGGACGAAGACTTCATCACGATGTTCATCGACGAAGCGAAGATCGCCGTGCAGCTCCAGCACGCGAACGTCGCCCAGATCTTCGATCTCGGAAAAGTCGAGGACAGCTACTTCATCGCGCTCGAGTACGTCAGCGGCAAGGATCTGCGCGCGATCTTCGATCGTTGCCGCGCGCAGCTCGGCACGCCGATGCCGGTGGCGCAGGCCTGCTTCGTCATCATGAAGGTGTGCGAGGGGCTCGACTACGCGCACCATAAGCGCGACGCGGCGGGCAAGGAGCTCGGCCTGGTCCACCGCGACGTGAGCCCGCAGAACGTGCTGGTCGCGTACGAAGGCGAGGTCAAGCTCATCGACTTCGGCATCGCCAAGGCGGCGTCGAAGAGCTCGAACACGCAGGCCGGAATCCTCAAGGGCAAGTTCGGCTACATGTCGCCCGAGCAGGTGCGCGGCCTCGGGCTCGACCGCCGTTCGGACATCTTCTCCGTCGGGATCATCCTCTACGAGCTGCTCACCGGCGAGCGCCTGTTCCTCGGCGAGAGCGACTTCTCGACCCTGGAGAAGGTGCGCAACGTCGAAATCCTTCCGCCCTCGACCTACAATCGAAAGATCCCCGAGGAGCTCGAGCGCATCGTCTTCAAGGTGCTGTCGAAGGACGTCGAGGATCGCTACGCCAACGCGATCGATCTGCACGACGAGCTGCAGGCCTTTCTCTACAGCTCCGGCGAGTTCTACTCGCGCAAGGATCTGTCCGCGTGGATGAAGAAGTTCTTCGCCAAGGAGATCGACGAAGAGACGCGGCAACTCGAGGAATACAAGCACATCCAGTCGCCCCCGCGAGACACGCCGGCGCACGGGTCGCCCGCGGTCGCACCACCACGTCACGTCCCGTCGGACGGGCTGAGGCAGCCCGCCTCGCGGGGTGAGGCGCCCGCACGCTCCGCCAGGCCTCCGTCGCCGCAGCCTCGCCCCGACGAGGCCGAGACGCACGTCTACCGCGACGGCGAAGGCTCGGGAGCCCAAGCCGCGCCCGTGGCTCTCGGACCCCAGCCCGGCGCGTCCGGCGCCGGGACGCAGTCGTCGATGAGCGCGGCGTTGCCCTCGCCACCGCCGGCCGCGGCGCCCCGCTCGCGCTCCCTGCTGATCGCCGCCGGAGTCGTCGCTTTGGCATTGGCGAGCGGCGGCGCGGCCGCGTGGGTGCACGCGCGTCGCCCCGGCACCCTCTCGGTCGGCTCGGAGCCTGCCGACGTGCGCGTCTTCGTCGATGGCGTACGCCAGCCCGGCGAGGCGACGCCGCTCACCGTCTCGCTGCCGGCCGGCGAGCACGTCGTGCGTGTCGAGCGCGACGGATACGAGCCCGCCGAGCAACGGGTGCGCGTCGCGGCTGGTGGACGCCATCGGCTTCCGCTCCGGCTCGCGCCCATGCTGGCGGCGGGCTTCCTCGTCTATTCCGATCCCGCGGGGGCGTCGATCACGCTCGACGGACGCGCGCTCGACGGCGCCACGCCGATTCGCGTGTCGGCCATTGCGGTGGGCGATCATCTCGTCGAGCTGCGCAAACCCGGCTACCAGCCGGTACGCCGGCGCGCGACGGCCGAGGCGGCCGCGCCGGTGCGGCTGGACTTCACGCTCGAACCCGCGGCGAGCAGCGCCGATCTCCGATCGCGGCCTCCAGGCGCCAAGGTCTACCTCACCTTCGACGGCGCGCGGCACCTCATGGGGAAGACGCCGCTCGCGATGAAGGACCTCGACGCGGCCAAGAGCTACGTCGTCAGCCTCGAGAGAAGCGGCTGTGAGCAGTGGTCGCAGCCGCTGCGCTTCGAAGGCGGCCCTGTGGCGATCGACGCCGAGATGAGCTGCGCCGGCCGGTCTTCCGCGCACCCCGCCGGGTGGGCTGAGGCAGGCGGCGGTGGCGACGGCCATCGCTCCGGGCGCGGTTCTGACTCCGCGGCTCAGCGCGGGCCCGGCGGCTCCGCCGGAGGCGTCAGGAAGGGCGGCGGCGCCGCGACGGCCAGGGCTCCCTCCGCGATGGGCTACCTGAAGATCAACTCCAAGCCTTGGGCGAAGATCCTGATCGATGGGCGCGACACCGGGCTCACGACGCCGCAGTTGAAGCTGCCGCTCCAGGCGGGCCAGCACCGCATCACGCTCGACAACCCAAGCTTCAATGTGAGCAAGACTATGAATGTCGAGATCGTCGAGGGCGAGACGCTGACCAAGATCGAGGACCTGCGAAACCCCTGACCCGGCTCAAAGCCTACTCAATCTCCATGTGCGCGCCGCCCAGGACCTGCCGCTCGACCACCTGGACGCGCCCTTCTTCGTCGATGGCTCGACCGCGGCGCTGGAAGGTCGCCTCGACGGTATCGCAGTCGAGATTACCCACCGCGATGGCCGTGAAGGTTCCCGCCAGATCCGTGCCCACCGAAACAAACTGGTACTGGTAGTAGTGCGGTCCCTCGAGGCTGAAGGAGAGCGAGGTCCACGGCGCCGTCGTCCAGTTCGCGCCGTCGGCGGAGCAGCGTTCGCCCGGCGGAGTGCAGCACGCGCCCGTAGTGGGCGTGAGCGCCTCCGAATCGGGAAACTGCCGCGGAAGCGTCGCTCCCGTCGCCGGATCGATGTGCGGCACCTGGAAGTAGACGCGCGCGCCGCTCGAGATCTTGTCGAGCGCCTCGCTGACCTCCGTCGTCTTCGCCCGGCGCATGTAGCGAACGTACGCGGGGACTGCGACGGACGCGAGCAGGCCGATGATTACGACCACCACCATCATCTCGATCAGCGTGAAACCGCCGACGTCCCCAACCTCGTTTGGCTCGGTCGACGCAGGGCTAGTCGGCATGGTCGATGCTCCCTTCAGCGTCTCTATCCTCGGCGGGCGCGGCCATGGCACGATCCGGGTCGCCCGCCAGCGGCCACGGGTCGATCGGTCGCGCGGGGGGCCGGTCGCCCAGCAGCACGAACAGATCCACCGGCGCGTAGGGAAACGCCCGGCGCCGCCGATCGAGGAGAACGCGGACGGCCTCGGCCGCGCGCTCGGCCTCGACCCAGTTGCGGAGGTGGGCCAGCTTGGCCTCGATCTTCGCGCGCGTCGGCTCGTCCGGGGCGGCCAGAAGCGACTCCTCGAGCTGCCGGACGGCCATTTCGCGTCGTCCGAGCTCCGTGAAGAGTGTCGCCGCGAGTGTGGGCAGCCAGTCGGGGGCGCCGTGGCCCACGCCGAGCGTGGTGGCTCGGCGAATATGCTCGGCCGCCATCGCACGCCACCGACGGCGCTCTTCGGGGCCCCGCGCCGGCATGTCGTTCAAGTAGAGCGAGCCGGCGTAAAAGGGAAACTGCCAGTCATCCGGAAAAGCGCGCTCGCCGCGTTCGAGGTAGCCGATGGCCTTGCGAACGACGGCGTCACGCGGACCGGGCTCCAGCAGCGCCAGGAAGGCGGCCGTCCGGTAGGGTTTTTGGAAATAGGGGTCGAGCTCGAAGACATCGTCGAAATGCTGCGAGATGTGCTTGGGCGGGAGCCGCCGCTCGCTCGATGAGCCGAAGTAGAGCAGGGTGCGAACCCACAGCAGATCCGCCGACGCCTCACGGAAACGAAGCGACATGGGGACGATGGCCTTGCGCGAGACGCCGTAGCGCGTGTCCGGCGCCCGAAGGCGCGCCCCGTCGTGTCGTGCGGCGAGATCGGAACGCGCCGAAAGGAGCACCGGAAAGAAAGACAGGGCGCCGACCATCATGATCGGCGCCCTGGTCCGATGCGGAAGGTTCAACGGCTACTCGATCTCCCGATCCGTCTCGATGATCACGCCGCCGACGTTGACCTCGCCCTCGAGCGTCACGCTGGCGGTGCGGCGATAGGTCGCGCTGACCGCGTCGCCGTCGAGGTTGCCGAGGGCAAACGCCGTGAAAATGGCCGAGGTGTCGGTCGCCGCGGTGGTCAAGAACTGATACTGATAGTAGTGGTTGTTCTCGAGCGCGAACGAGAGCGACTGCCAAGTGGAGCCGGTCCATGTCGACGAGCACTTGTCACCCGGGGCAGAGGCGCAGTCGGTGGCCGGATTCGGGTCGGCGCTGGTCGGGAACTGCCGGGCCAAGAGTATGGCGTTCGTGTTCACGTGCTCGGCCTGGAAATAGACCTTCGCCCCGCCCGAAATCTTGTCCAGGGCCTCGGTCGGCTCGGCCGTCTTGGCGCGCCGGATGTAGCGCACGAAGGCGGGGATCGCCACCGCGGCCAGGATTCCGATGATGGCCACGACGATCATCAACTCGATCAGCGTGAAGCCCGACGTAATTCGTGATCTCATTCTTGAAATCATGCTGACTCCTCCTCCCGCCCCGGTGTGGGGCTGATTGCGTTGGATAGAGTTAGTAGCAAGAAACATGCCGCTTTTGAGAGAGTCTAAGTAGTCGTATCTGCTGACACGCAGTGGGTTGTGGGGGCTGAAATTCGTCGCTCGTGGGCCGAAAATTGTCCCGAGAGCTACTCGAACTCGTTCAGCGGGACCAGCGTGCTCGTGCAATGGACCGCGCGGTATTCGGTGTTCACGCCGCCGCACGCGAGGTCCGCGGTGGCCGTCGCGGCGAACCAGCCGCGTGCCAGTTGCAGAGCCGTCGTCGGAAAGCAGGGGAAGTTGCCAGGCGCAGGCGGGGGAGCCGCCCAGGCCGGAGCGCCCGCACCGACCCCGGCCCACGTGTCGTACTGGAAGGCGACGTTCGAATTTTCCGGGCGCCACCCGAGCTGGTTCCAGGTCGCGATGGCGGTGCTCCACTGGCCGCGTCTCGATCCGCATGGCGGGAGCGCGGCGGGGTTGGGCGAATTGACGTTGGCGTAGGAGCCGATCTCGGCCTTGTAGGCTTCCTGGGACACCGCGATGAGCGCGAGGTTGGCCTGCGCTTCGCTCGCCAGCGCCCGCTTGCGGTAACGCTCGTACCCGACCGTCGCCACGGCCGCGAGCAGGCCGACGATGACGATGACCACCATCAACTCGATCAGCGTCACGCCGCGCTCGCTTTTCACTGAAACCTCCGCACAAAACGTTACGCGCCGGCGCATCCGGGTGTCAAATGCCTTCGGATCGGCCGCGCGGCACTAGGGTCTTTCGGCTTCGCTTGGGCTGTCGTCCTCGGCGGACCCGATGCCGTGCTTGTCGAGTCGATACCGCAGCGAGCGCAGCGTGATGCCGAGGAGGCGCGCCGCTTCGGCGCGTGCGCCGCTCGCACGCTCGAGCGCCTGGCAGAGCAGATCGCGCTCGAGCTCGCCCACCAGCGCGTCGAGGTCGACGCCGTCGGCCGAGAGATCGGGCCAGGCGGAGCGGACTGCGCGCGGACCGCCGAGATCGGCGAACAGCTCGGCCTCGATGACCGCTCCGGAGGAGAGCGTGACGGCGCGCTCGACCAGATTCTCGAGCTCGCGCACGTTCCCGGGAAAATGGCGGCGGCAGAGGAGCTGCAGCGCCTCGGGGCTCACGCCCAGGCCGCTCCTCTTCTGCTCGGCGGCGTAGCGACGGAGGAACGTCTCGACCAGCAACGGGATGTCCTCGCGGCGGTCGCGCAGCGGCGGCAGGTGGACCGTGATGACGTTGAGGCGGTAGTAGAGGTCTTCCCGAAAGCGCCCTTCCTCGACGGCGAGCGCGAGATCGCGGTTGGTGGCCGCGATGATCCGCACGTCCACCTCGCGCTCGTTGACGCCGCCTATGGGCTTCACGCGGCGCTCCTGAAGCGCCCGGAGGAGCTTGACCTGCATGGAGAGGTGCAACTCGGCGACCTCGTCGAGAAAGAGCGTGCCGCCGCGGGCCGCGACGAAGAGCCCCTCGTGGTGCGAGACGGCGCCGGTGAAGGAGCCCTTGACGTGGCCGAACAGCTCCGATTCGAGCAGCGCGTCGGGGATCGCTCCGCAGTTGACGGCGACGAAAGGCCCCTCCGCGCGAGGGCTGAGCGTGTGAAGGGCGCGCGCGACCATGTCCTTGCCGGTGCCGGACTCGCCGAGGAGCAGCACGTTGGTCCGGGCGGCGGCGACCTTGCGCACGAGCTCGAAGACGCGACGGATCGCCGGCGACTTGCCGACCATGCGATCGAGGCCCTGGCGCGACTCGATCTCGCGCCGGAGCGCGACGTTTTCGCGCACGAGCGTTCGGCGCTCGAGCGCGCGCGCGACGCCGTGAAGCACGTCGTCGACGCGGAACGGCTTGGTCAGGTAGTCGTAGGCGCCGTCCTTGAGCGCCGTGACCGCCGACTCGGGCGTCGCGTAGGCGGTCACGACCAGCACTTCCGCCGGCGGCGACCGATCGCGCGCGTGGCGGAGCACGTCGAGCCCGCCGAGGTCCTCCTCCATGCGCAGGTCGGTGATGATCAGATCGAAGGGGTCGGCTTCGAGCCGTGCGATGGCGGCGCGGGCGCTTGCCGCCGTCTCGACCTCGTGGCCGGCGCGGCGCAAGCAGATGGACAGGAACTCGCGCAGGCTCGGCTCGTCATCGACGACGAGGACACGCCCGGTGATCGGCGTCGGCTCCAGGCTCATTCGAGTCGATGATACCGCAGCGGCGAGCCTTGCTATCATCGAGTTCCGCCGATGCGCATCTGCATGCTCAACAACCTCTTTCCGCCGATTCCGAGCGGATCTTCGCACTTCACGTACGCGCTCTCGAAGACACTGGCGGCGCGCGGCCATGACGTGACCGTGGTGTCGGCGCGGGCGGTCGATGCGCCGAGCGTCGAGACCCGACACGGCGTCGAGATCCATCGCTTGTCTTGCCGCATGCTGCCGCGCATGCAGATCGCGCACGGCTTTCGCCACCTCTCCTTCACTCTGACTCCGGGCAACCTGAGGCGCGTCGAAGCCCTGTGTCGCGACAAGCGATTCGACCTCCTGCACCAACACGGCCAGATTTTCGATCTTGCGCTGATCTCGGTGCGACTCGCGCGCAAGCTGCGGCTGCCGCTCGTCAACACGATTCACACGCCGGCGCACCACACGACGCCGCTGTATCACGCTCTTCTTGGCGCGCTCGATCGCACGGTCGTGCGGCGTCTCATCATCGAGCCCGCCGACATGCTGGTCGCGCCGGACAGGACAGTCGTGGACTACATCGCGCGGCGTTATCGGCACCGTCGCGTGGTGGAGATTCCCTACGGCGTCGATTCCCCGGCGACCAGCGAATCGCGCGGACTCGAGGTGCGTCGCCGTCACGGAATCGGGGAAGGCCCGGTCATTCTGTCCGTGGGACATGTCCACAATCTGCGTGATCGCTGTGATCTCATCGCGGCCATGCCCGGGGTTCTGCGGCAAGTTCCCGACGCGCGCATGCTGGTCGTTGGCGACATCTACACGCAACGGCCGATCGCGTTGGCGCGAAGCCTCGGTCTCGAGTCGCGCGTGATCTTCGCGGGCGCCGTCGCCCACGAGCAGATCGGCGACTATCTCTCGGCGGCGACCATCGAGGCGCACTGGCTCGGCTCCGGACCGGGCCTGGGCATCGCGGCGATGGAGGCGATGGCCGCCGGCGTTCCCGTCGTCTCATCCATCGACCAGGACGCGTTCGGCCGAGGGCTGCTGCGGCCAGGCGAAAACGTGATGCTCATCGAGCGGGGCTCTTCGCGAAGCATCGTGGATACGCTCATCGCGCTGCTGAAAGACGCCGAGCTAAGGCAGCGCGTGGGCGCGGGAGGGCGCCGCCTGGTCGAGAAGTGCTTCTCCTGGCCGAGCGTGGCCGCGCGCACGGAGGCGGCGTACGAGGAGCTCGTCGGGCTCGGTGAGCGACGCTACGGGGCGCGTCTCGCCGGCTGAGCCTCGTCACCGGCATTCGTCGACGGGGCCGGAGCGCATCTCCTCGAGGGCTGCCAGCGCGGGGTCGATTAGCTGCGGCGCCGTGTCGGGGCCGCGATAGCCCTCCACCAGCGTATCGAGCTCCTCTCGGTGTCTTCCGGAGGAGTGGTGAAGGCGTGCGAGCTCGAGGCGGAAGAGCCAATGCTCGGGAACCAGGTCGATCGCTCGCCGCAGCTCGTCCGCGGCGCGCCGGTCCTCCCCGTCGGCCAGCAGCGCGAGCGCCAGGTTGGCGTGCGCGAAGGCGCTGTCGGGCGTGGTCTCGACGGTCGCTTCCCACAGCGTGCGCGCGTCGCGCCAGTCGCGGTTGCGGTCGGCCGTGCGGATCGCGAACCAGCTCGCGATGATCAACGCGCCGGCCCAGGCGAGGAAGGGCCGCGGCAGCCGCGAGGCGGCGTGCGCGCCGCCCGCACCCACGGCGATGGCGAAGCCCACGCTCGGCAGGTAGAGGAATCGCTCCGCCATGACGCTGCCGAGCGTCGTGAAGTGGAGATAGGGCAGCAGCGCGATCAGCGCCAGCGCGAGCCCGAGCGCGACGACGGGCGCGCGGCGGCGCGCCACCACGACCGCGGCGGCCGCCGCCACGCCGAACGCGAAGCCGGCGATCACGAGCGGCGTGAGCCCGTGGACGGTCGGGATGGCGTGCGCGGAGTAGTCGGCGGACAGGCGGTGCGGGAAAATCAGCAGGAGCGCATAGCGCGGGAGCAGCGTGGCGACCGTCAGCACGCGCGTGGCCACGCTCTCCTCCGTGAAGTAGCCGAGCGGCGAATCATAGACGAGCGAACCGAGGGCGTGGTGGCGAAGGGCGAGGTACAGCAGCACGGCCGGCGCGACTCGCGCGGCGCCGAGCAGCGGCGAATCCTTGCGGACCAGCCAGCTCGTGGCCGCCAACGCGAGTGGCAACGTGATCGCGCTCTCCTTGGACAGCAGCGCCAGGAAGCAGAGCGCGTTCAGCGCGACCGTCCTTGCCATGCCGACGCGGCCCGGCCGTGCGTGCACGAAAAGCGCCCAGGCGAGGAAGATCGTGGCGAGCACTTCCGACCGATTGGCAATCGCCGTGACCGCTTCGGTGTGCACGGGATGCACGGCGAAGATCAAGCCGCCCAGCCCGCCGGCCGCGCGCGTCGCGAGACGCGTGCCCAGAGCGACGACGAGGAAGGTCGCGACCAGGTGCAAAAGCGCGCTGAGGAGGTGGTAGCCGGACGGTCGACAACCGAAGAGCGCGTGGTCTACGGCGAAGAGACCGACGCCGAGCGGCCGGTAGAACGCGCCGCCCGGCGTCACGATCGGGGTGAGGAGCCGCAGCGGCGAGGCGAGGCGCCGGGCGGCGGGATTCTCGAGGATTACGTGGACGTCGTCGAGGACGAAACCGTTCGCGGCCACGTTGGCGTACGCCGTCGCTCCGGCCACGATCGGCAACGCGAGGACGAGCCGCCGCACCTACTCCCGCCGCGCGACCAGCACGAGGAAGCCGCCGAGGCGGCGGACGACCGGGGCATCCGCACAGCGGCGTTCGAGCGCGCCGAGGAGCCCTCGCAGCAGCGGCGCGCGCAAGAGCGCGGCGTGCGGTGTGACGACTCGGACCCCGTGGAGGTCAACGATGCGCATCGCGGGCGGAAAGTAGGCGCGCATGTCGGCGAGGCGATCGTAGCGGACGTAGACGTCCTTCTCGGTGGTGTGTTGCGAGATCGCGCCGCGGCGCAGGCGGAACGTGAGGTAGCGCAGGCTCAGCCGGTTGTAGAACTCGAGCGCGGCGTGGCCGCCGGAGCGGAGCACGCGCGCGACCTCGGCCGTGGCGTCGCGGATCCGTTCGACGTGCGCGAGCACCTTGAACGAGCACGCGGTGTCGAACGCGCCGTCGCGGAAGGGCAAGGCTGTCGCCGACGCCTGCACGACCGTGAGCCCGCGCGCATGGGCGCGGAGAAGCATGCCGCGCGAGAGGTCGACCCCGATGGCGCGCCCGTGGCGCACGAGCCGCTCGAGGATCAGGCCGGTGCCGCATCCGATCTCGAGGACGCGGCCGCCGGCGCGGACGTGACGCTGCACGATGGCGCTCTCGAGCTCGTCGACCAACAGATGATAACCGTCGTCGCGACCGTCGTCGTAGGTCTTGGAAAACTCGTCGTAGTAGGCCTGCGGCCGCTTGAGGCTCACTGCCGAATCTCCATCATCTCGTCATAGAGCGCCTCGTGCAGGCGCGCGGCCTCGCGCGCGTCGAAGCGCGCCTCGGCCACGCGCCGTGCTTCCTCTCCCATCCGCGCGCGCGCGTCGCCGTCAAGGAGCAGGTCGCCGAGGGCGCGCGCGAGCGCCGCCGGGTCGCGCGGCGGCACCGCCACGCCGCCGCCGCCGGCCACCACCTCGCCGAGCGGTCCGGCGCCGGCGACCACCACCGGAGTCCCGCGCGCCATCGCCTCGAGCAGCACGAGCGGCAGATCCATCTTGGCGTACAGCGACTCGGCGGGCATCACGCACAGGTCGCACGCCCCGGCCAGCGAGGGCATGTCGTCGACGTCGTTGCGGAAGACGACCCGGGCGGCCGAGCCATTCGCGCGCACGCGCTCGCGCACGCGCGCTTCGGCAGTGCGCGCGGCCGGCGTCTTGAGGCGGCACGCGAAGAGGAACGTGGCGCGGGCGCGCGCGAGGACGAGTGGGATCGCGTCGGCCAGGGTGCGCGCCGCGTGGGAGAACTCGTAGTCGCCGGCGAAGAGCACGACCGGCTCGGCGCCAAGACCGTGCCGCGCGCGCGATGCCGCGTCACGCCGCGGAATCGCGGCCGACCGCGGCGGGAGCGCGATCCCCGGCGGGATCAGCGCGATGCGCTCCGCGTCGATGCCGGCGTCGATCAGTCGGCTTCGGCTCCACGCCGAGAGCGCCACGATGCGATCGGCGAACAGCAGCTTCGCCAGCGCCAACCCCTCGCGTGGCGCGCTCATCACCGTCTGCACGGTGCGCGTCCGTCGCAGCCGCTGCACGACGCGCGCGGCAGCCACGGTGCGCGGGTTGGGCGCGAAAAAGAAGTGGCGGATGTCGGCGTCGTCACGCGCCAGGAGACGCGCGAGCACGCGCAGGTTCTGGCCGAGCGCGGGCGTAAAGGAGCCCCGCGTCGGGTAGAGCGGTTCCCACGTCAGGTGTGAGGCGCCGTTGGGCGGGGCGCGCCGCTTCTCCTCGGCGTAGGCGCGCGTGGTCAGCAGCCGGTACCCGTAGCGCGAGCCGTGACGGGCGAGGTCGCGCACGAGGTTCTTACCACTGTCGTTCCACGGCGGCGCGATTGGCTTCGAGACCATCAGGACGGTCGGCGGCACGACGGCGCGTAGCTTAATGCGGTTTTCCGTCGGACGCGAGCGCCAGGATCTCGCCGCGCAGACGCGCGGGGAGGGGCGCCGCGGCGCGATGGAGGTGCGCGCGGGCGGCGGCGGGGTCCGGGCTCGCGGCGACCAGATCGCGCAGCAGCGCGCGCAGCTCCGGCGCGTGCGGATCGAGGACGACGGCGGCGACGATCTCGTCGATGGCGCCGAGGCCGTCGCCGAGCTTGACGCGCGCGAGCGTGGCGCCGTGGCG
>JBBTFH010000022.1:0-6468 GCA_038041915.1 Myxococcota bacterium | reverse complement strand
CGATGGCGCCGAGGCCGTCGCCGAGCTTGACGCGCGCGAGCGTGGCGCCGTGGCGGAAATTCGCGTCGCCGGGAAATTCGCGCTGGCCGGCGAGATTGAGCGCCAGCGCGCGGGCGTGTTCGCCCGAGCGAAAGGCGCAGACGGCGAGGTTGTGCAGCCGGCGCGCGTCGTGCGGCGCAATCGCGTAGGCGCGTTCGAGGAGGCGCAGACCGTCGGCTTGTCGTCCGGCGCCGCAGCGGAGCCGGCTGACGCCCTCCCAGCCGTGCGACCGGTCGGGAAACTCCTCGAGCGCGGCCTGCGCCGCCGCGTCGTCGTCGCGCATGGCGGCGATGCTGCTTTGGAGTTGCACGACGAGCAACAGCGCGTACGCCACGGCGACGGCGAGCCACGGGCGCCGACCGCGCGCGGCGCGCGTCGCGGCATGCGCCAGAGGCACGGCGATCAGGGCGAGCGGCAGGTAGAAGTAGCGGCCCTGCCCCTGCCAGCGAAAGCTCACCGTGAGCGCGCCGGGAGCGACGCAGGCGAGGTAGGCGGCGGCGGCCCATGCGAGCAGCGGCGCGCGGCGGCGGGCGCGCCAGAGCAGGATCGCGGCGGCGGTGATCGCGACGGCGATCGCGGTCGCGCCCACCGTCCCGAGCGCGGCCACGTCCTCGGCGAGGAAGCGCGGCGCGGCGTGGCGCGGCAGCGCCAGGTCGAGCGCGCCGATGCCGAGTACCGCCGGCAGCGCGCGCAGCGCCGCGCCGACGTGAGCGCCGCTCCCTGCCACGCGCATGCCGCCGAGCGCGAGCGCGCGCAGCACCAGGTACAGCGCGCCCGCCGCGCCGAGCGCCGCCAGCGCCGCCGGTCGTCGCAGCCGCAGCGCCGGCACGTCGCCGGCCTCCGCCGGCCAGCGCGGGCGCAGGGCGAGCAGCGCGACGGCGACCACGGCCGTTTCCTTGGCGAGGCACGCGCCGAGCGCGAGCAGCGCCGCGGTCGCCACGGCGCTCGGGCGCGGGCGTCCCGCCTCGCGGGGTGAGGCACCACGTCCCGTCGGACGGGGTGCGGCACCCTCGCCGCGCTCGAGCGCGAGCAGCGCGGCCAGCACGAGCAACGTGGCGAGCAGATCCGATCGGCCGTTGATCCACACCCAGGCCTCGGAGGCGACCGGGTGCAGCCCGAGCAGCAGCGCCGCCGAGGCGGCGGCCGCTTCGCCGGCGGCGCGACGCGCGAAGACGCAGAGCAGCGCGACGCAGCCGAGGTGGAGGAGCAGAGACGTGAGGTGATAGCCCAGCGGTCGCTTGCCCCAGATCGCGTGGTCGAGCACGAACGTCGTCATGGTGACCGGCCGGTAGGTATCGAGCGGCGAGGTCTTCGCGAAGGCGCCGAGGTCGCTGTTCCACATCGCGTCGTGCGACCAGATCACCGGCAGGTTGCGCCACGCTCCGATGAGCTGCCCGCGCTCGACCACGTGGTGGTCGTCGCTCAGGAACCCGCCGCCCAGCGCCGGCGCTCCCGCGACCGCGACCAGCGCGACGACGGCGGAAGGGAGGGCGAGACGCCGCGGCACCCGCTACTCGGTGTCTGCGCTCGATGCCGCGCCGCTGCCCGCGCGCGCATACTCTTCGAGCTTTCGATAGAGCGTCTTGCGGTCGAGCCCGAGGCGCTGCGCGGCGCGGGTCTTGTTGCCGCCCTCCGCGTGCAGCACGCGTTCGATGTACTCGCGCTCGACGTCGGCGAGCGTGAGTCCGCGCGCGAGCGCGCCGGCCATCGGATCGGACGCGCGCCGCTCGCGTACCTGCGTCGGAAGATCGTCCGGCTCGATCAGCTCGCCCTCGCTGAGGGCGACGGCGCGCTCCATCACATTCTCGAGTTCGCGCACGTTGCCGGGCCAGTGGTGCGCCAGCAGCGCTTTCGCGCAGGCCGGCGAGAAGCGCTTCTGCGGGCGCCCGGCGCGCGCCGCCATGACGCGGAGAAAGTGCTCGGAGAGCGGGAGGATGTCGTCGACCCGATCGCGCAGCGCCGGCAGGTGGATCTGCACCACGTTGAGCCGATAGAACAGGTCCTCGCGGAAGAGGCCTTCGCGCATGCGCTGCTCGAGGTCGCGGTTGGTCGCGGCCAGCATGCGTACGTCGACCTTCTCCGAGCGCGTCGAGCCGAGCGGGCGCACCTCCTTGTCCTGCAGCACGCGCAGGAGCTTCGCCTGAAGCGCCGGCGACAGGTCCCCGATCTCGTCGAGGAAGAGAGTGCCGCCGTCGGCCTCGACGAACAGCCCCGCCCGATCCGTGCGCGCGTCGGTGAAGGCGCCGCGCTTGTAGCCGAACAGCTCCGACTCGAGCAGCGTGTCGGGGATCGCCGCGCAGTTCACGGCGACGAACTTGCGCGCCACGCGCCCGCTGCCGCCGTGCAGCGCCTTGGCGACCAGCTCCTTGCCCGTGCCCGACTCGCCGGTGACCAGCACGCTGGTCATCGCCGGCGCGAGGCGCCGCACGAGGTCGAAGATCTCCTGCATCGGCCCGCTGTGGCCGATGAGGTTGTCGAGGCGGAAGTTTTTGGCGAGCTCGCGCCTGAGCGTCACCACCTCGCCGTGCAGCCGTCGCTCGTCGAGCGCCCGCTGCACCACGACGCAGAGCTCCGCCGGATCGAACGGCTTGGTCAGGTAGTGGTAGGCGCCAAGCTTCATCGCCTTGATGGCGGTCTCGATGCTGCCGAAGGCGGTGATCGTCACGACGTGCGGCGCGCCCTCGATCGAGCGGACCTCGCGCAGCAGATCGAGCCCGTCGATGTCGGGCATCTTGAGGTCGGTGATCACGAGATCGAACCCGCCCCCGCGCACCCGCTCCGCCGCCGCGCGCCCTCCTGACGCCGCCTCGACGCGGTAGCCCTCTTCCCTGAGCGTCTCGATCAACAGCTCACGCATCGCGCGATCGTCCTCGACGACCAGCAGCGATGCCTTTGATCGACTCGTAGAATCCATCACGCGCCCTCCCCTTTCTGTCTGTTTACGAAGCCACCGGCAGCAGCACGCGAAACGTCGTGCCTCCCCCCGTCCGCTCCTCCACCTCGATCCATCCGTCGTGGTCCTTGGCGATTCCCTGGCTCACCGTCAACCCCAGCCCCGTCCCCGCGCCCTTCTTCGTCGAGAAGAACGCCTCGAAGATGTGCGCGCGGTGCTCGGGCGCGATGCCCACGCCGGTGTCCGACACCTCGAGCACCGCGTAGTCGATCGGCGGCGCCAGCTCGAGACCGTCCTTGCGCCGCCGGTCGCGGCCCGTTCGCACGAGCAGGCGGCCGCCGCGCGGCATCGCGTCGAGCGCGTTGAGCACCAGGTTCAAGCACACCTGCTGGAGCTCGTCGCCGTTGGCCCGCACCGCCGGCAGCGCCGCGTCGGCCTGCACGTCGAGCTGGACGTGGGCGCGCGCAATCTGGTGCTCGACGAACGCGAGCGTCGTTTGCAGCGTCGCGTTCAGATCCCGCGGCTCGCGCGCGCCCGCACCGCGCCGCGAGAAGTCGAGGAGCTGCTGGATGATGCCCTTGATGCGCTCGGCCTGCTCCGCGATGATCTCGGCGTTCTTCTGCACCTCGGTCGGATCTTCCGCCTTGCGCGACGCATTGCGCGCGCGCCCCGCGATCACGCCGAGCGGCGTGCCGATCTCGTGCGCGATGCCGGCCGCGAGCTGCCCGACGGTGGCGAGCCGCTCGGAGTGGCGCAGCCGCTGTTCGCTGCGGTGCAGCTCGGCCTGCGCGTCGCGCAATCGCGCGGTCATCTCGTTGAAGCGAAAGGCGAGCTGGCCGACCTCGTCGGGCCGTCCTATGGGCAGGGCTGCGCCGAGATCGCCGTCGATGACGCGGTCGATCCCGTGGAGCAGCCCGCCGAGCGGCCCGCCGATCGCGCGCCGCGCATAGAGCGCGACGCCGAGCGCGAGCGCGGCGAGCAGGGCAACGGCGCCGACGACCAGCATGGTCGGCGACGCCGCGCGCTCCACGTCGCGGCGGACCTCGACGGCGCCGACGATCGCGCCGCGCTCGTCGCGCACCGGCGCGCGGTAGACGACCAGCGTCGCGCCCGCGCCGCGCGAAGCCTCGTCGTGCGGCATGCCCGTGGCCAGCACGCGACGGATGCGCGGGTTGGCGGCGTGCCCCGGATCGCGCGGGACGAGCGGCTCCGCGCCCGCGTCGAAGATCGTCAGCCCGAGGTCGCGCGCCGCCGGCTCGAGCGCCGCGCGCCGCGCGGGCTCCGCGATCGCGTCGCGCGCCAGCGTCTCGACGCCGCGCGCCACCGTTCCCGCCAGCTTCAGCGCCTGCCGCTCGCGATCGCCGTCCGCGATGCGGCTCGCCAGCCCGCCGTACGCGGCCATCGCCATGCCACCGAGGATGGCGACGGTCAGCGTGACGCGAGTCGCGACGCCGGCGTGGCGGAAAT
The DNA here is from genome assembly GCA_038041915.1 of Myxococcota bacterium. Classification (GTDB taxonomy): domain Bacteria; phylum Myxococcota_A; class Polyangia; order JBBTFH01; family JBBTFH01; genus JBBTFH01. Next base: position 2,069 of record JBBTFH010000022.1, on the reverse strand, counting down.
CCGCAGGGCGAGGCAAAGCGCCACGGAGCGTAGCACGCCGCTACAGCCCGCGCGACGCGACGGCGGCGGCTATTCCGACGGGAGCATCCGCGTCGCCTCGCGCGCGCCCGGGCTGCCGGGGTGGGTCTCGACGAGCTCTTCGGCGGCGGCGCGTGCTTCGGACGTACGGCCCAGCGCGCGCAGGTTACGAACCAGGCCAACGAGCGCCTGCTCGTGGTGCGCGCCGTGGGCGCTGGCGGCCGCGCGCCAGATCTCGACGGCGCGGTCGATGCGGCCGAGCTTCTCCGCGACGCGCGCCGCGATCACCAGCGCGTTCTCGCGCCTCACGACCGGGCCGGCGCGGGCGGCGCGAACGTACAGATCGAGCGCGCGCGGGAGATCGCCGGCGTCGCGTGCGGCGTCGGCGTCGGCCATGAGATCGAGGGGCGGCGTGCTCGGGGTCGGCGGCAGGCTTGGCGTGGGAGCCGGCGCCGGCGCCGGCGTCAGGCCCGGGCGCGGCGTCGGGTTCGGGGTCGTGATTGGGCTCGGGATCGGCGCCCGCGGCGGCTCGGGCACCATCGCGCGCTCGCCGGCGCGAACGACGCGCCTCTCGCGACGACCCGCCGTGGCCGTGACCGCGACGCGCCCTTCGCTCACGTCCACGGTCGTTCGCCCTTGGGCACGCGCGACCGTGAAGCGCGTTCCCAACACCTCGACGCGCGCTTCCGAGGTCTCGATGGAAAACGGCGCGCCGGCGTGGACGCCTAGGACGCCCGCGACCAGCACGACTGAATCAGCGGCGACCGCGCGCGCCTCCCCTCCTCGCGCGAGCGTGACCACGCTCTCGCCCACGCGCACTTCGGCGCCCGCGGTCAGAGCCATCGGGAACGCGGGCGCGCTCTCGCGCCTCGCGGCGAGCGCGCCGACGACGGTCGCCGCGCACAGCGCCGCGCCGGCGGCGGCGACCGTCGCAAGAGTCATCGTACGCCGCTGCCGGCGCTCGCGCGCGATGCCCGGCACGCTTGGCCCCAGCCGCTTCCATATCTCCTCACGATGCTCCGGCGTCATGGTCATGCTCTCTCCTTCGCTCCCATCCGATCGCCAACCTCACGCCGGCCGCGCGCGATGCGCGAGAGCACCGTCGAGAGCGGCGTGCCGAGCGTGTCGGCTATTTCCTGTGCGGTCATGCCGTGGACCTCGTGCAAGAGCAACGCTTCGCGCTTCTTGGCGTCGAGCGCCTCCAGCGCCACGGACAGCCGATCGAGATTCTGCCGCGACCCCGCGAGCGTCTCGGGATCGGCGGGCGCCTCTCCGTGCATCTCCCCGCCGGCCTCGCCCGCCCGCGCCGCGCGAGCCCGACGCGCCTTGTGCTTGAGCGCGAAGTTGACGGCGATGCGGTGCAGCCACGTCCGCACCGCCGCGCGCATGCCGAAGCTGCCGATCGAGCGGAACGCCGCGACGAACGTCTCCTGCACCACGTCGTCGGCGTCGCCCCCGGCGCCGACGATGCGCGCCGCCACCCGGTGCACCGCGTCCACGTGCAGCTCGAAGAGCCGGCGGAAGGCGGCCTCCTCGCCGCGCCGGAGCGCGCGCAGCAGTACGGCTTCGTCGTCGGCGGAGACGTCCCTGCGGGCGGGGTGAGGCACCCTCACGAGTGGGCGCGGGCGCGCATCGGCAGCGTCAATCATCGTAGCATGGGCTTGGATGACGCCCGGGGCGTCGCTATCGCACCTGCGATAAGAAAACGCCGCCACGGCTCGAATCCACAGGACGGGACACTAAGATGCACGCGCCGATCCTCCTGCTCGTGCCGCTCGCCGCCTTCGCGGCGGGCGCGGAGCCGCTCGCCGTCGCGCCGCTCGAGCTCGAAGGCGGCCAGCTCATCGCGTTCTCCGACGCGCTGCGCGGCGAGGTCGAGGGCGCGTGGGAGGTGCGGCCGATCGGTCGCGTGGCGCCGGACCTCGGCCCCGAGCGCGTCGCCGTCATCGCTACGCTGGCCGGCGCCCGCGCCATCCTGTGGGGGCGCGCGACGCCCGCGGCGGGCGGCCGGCACGGCGAGCTTCGGCTGCTCCGGCTGCCCGCCACGCTGG
>JBBTFH010000021.1:3413-4974 GCA_038041915.1 Myxococcota bacterium | reverse complement strand
TCTTGCCCCTCCGCCGGGCGGCTCCTAGAGTCGGTGACGTGCGTCGTGTGATGCGGTGGTCCTGGCGCTTGCTCGCGGCGGCCGCGCTGGCGGTCGGCGTCGGCTTTCTGCCGCTGCGCGTCTTCGGCGGCGGCGGCGTCGAGAGAGCGCGCGAGCTCGAGCGTCAGGTCGAGGATCTGCGGCGCCGCATCGCCGGGCAGCGCGCCAAGAACGCGCTCATGCGGCGCGAAGCGCAAGCGCTGCGTGGCGATCTGCGCATGATCGAGCGCGTGGTGCGCGACGAGCTCGGCCTGGTGCGGCCGGGCGAGATCGTGTTCCAGTTCGAATGATCGTGAGGCGCGCGTGAGGCTCCGCTCCCTCGCTGCGTATGCCGGCCGTCTCGCCTGGCGCGGGCGCGGCGCCGGCGGCGTCGCGCTCTTCGGGTGGCTCGTCGCGGACGGCGTTTTCGCGACGCCGAGCGCGGCGCGCACGTTTGCCTCGGCGTGCCTCGGCGCGCTGCTCGCCGAGCGGCTTTTCGCGCGCCTGCGCCTGCGCGGTCTCGATCTGCGCACCGAGCTCGAGACGGCGCTCTTGCTGATGGTCGGCGCCTACGCCGCGCTCGGGTTCGCCGGCGGCGCGCTGGGCGCGCTCCACCCGATCGTCTACGGCTGCGCCGCCTTCATCGCCGCCTCCGAGCGGATGCCGGTCATCGGCGCGGCGCTCGCGCTCGCGCTCGCCTTCGAGGCGCGAGGCACGCCGGCGCTGCTGCCGTGGCACGCCGCGCTGCTCGCCGCCTTCGCGGCCGGCGGGGCGCTGCTGTTTCGCGCCGAGCTCTGGCGCCAGCGCGGCGAGCACCGCCGGCGCCTGGACGAGGCCGTGCGCTCGCTGCGCGAGGAGGCGCGCGACTTCCGCCTCATCGGCACCGCGCTCGGCGCCGGCAGCCGCGCCCGCAGCCGAGCCCAGGAGGAGGAGAAGCTCGCCCAGGGCTCCGTCGAGACCATCCACCACGGCCTCTACCACCTGCTCGAGCTGCTCAAGAAGTCGCTCGAGCTGCGCACCTGCGTGCTGCTCTGGCTCGACGACGACGGCGGGGCGAGCGCGAACGGCCGGCTGAAGATCAAGGAGGTGATCTCCGACTCCGACCTTCTCGCCGAGGCGCCGTTCGCGGCGCGCGCGGGCGCGCCCGGCGCCATCCTGCGCAGCCGCGCTTCCGTGCGGCTCGAGTCGGGCGACGTGGGCGTACCGTACTACCAAGGCCCCGAGACGGTAGGCGCGTTCCTGGGCGTGCCGGTGATCGAGGACGGCCACGTGCGCGGCGTGCTGTGCGCCGATCGCCGCGAAGCGCGCGCGTTTTCCGACGGCGACGAGCAGTTCCTGCGCAAGTCCGCCGAGCAGGTCGTGCTCATCGTCAAGACCGAGCGCGTGCTCGGCGCCGTCGAGCGCTCCAAGTACGAGACCGAGCGCTTCCTCGAGGCCTCGAAGAAGCTCGCCTCGGCGCTGACGCTCGAGCAGGTCTACGATCAGGCGCTGGAGGCCGCGCGCACCATCACGCACTTCGACTTCGCGGCGCTCACGCTCGCCG
>JBBTFH010000021.1:0-3313 GCA_038041915.1 Myxococcota bacterium | reverse complement strand
GCCGGGCGCGTGCGCCACCGCGTCTGCCGCGTTTTCTGCGGACCCGACGGGCCGCCGCGCGAGGAGGCCTCCACGCTGGTGGACCTCGCGTGGAGCGACAACGCGGGGCTGGTCGCGATGGCCGTCAAGAACAAGCACGCGCTCGACGGCGAAGGGGAGGGGCGGGTCGTCTTCACCGCCAAGGTGCGCCTGCGCGGCATGGCCTCGGCGCTGGTCATCCCGCTCGTGGTCAAGGACGAGGCCGTCGGCGCGCTCGTGCTCGCCGCGCGCCGCGCCGGCTACTTCTCCAAGCAGGCCGCGGACCGCCTCGGGGTCATCGCCAACCAGGTCGCCGTGTCGATCGAGAACGCGAAGATGTTCCGCCGCATGGAGGAGATGGCGACGACCGACGGGCTGACCGGCCTGTGCAACCACCGCGTGATGCAGGAGCGTCTGAGCGCGATGATCGATCGCGCCGCGCGCTTCAAAGCGCCGCTCGCGTTCCTGCTCTGCGACATCGACCACTTCAAGACCATCAACGACACCTACGGACACCCCGCCGGCGACTACGTCTTGCAGCGCATCGGGCGGCTGCTCGGTGATTCCGTGCGCAAGGTCGATCTATGCGCGCGCTACGGCGGCGAGGAGTTCGCGCTCGCGCTCGAGCAGACCGATCTCGAGGGCGCCCGGCAGTTCGCCGAGCGCGTGCGGGTCGAGCTCGAGCGCTTGCCTTTCACGTGCGAGCGCGGCGCCTTCCACGTCACGCTGTCGGTCGGGCTCGCCGTCTTTCCCGGCGACGCCGACGGCAAGGATCTGCTGGTCGCGCGCGGCGATCAGGCCCTCTATCGCGCCAAGCACGGCGGCCGGAACCGCGTCGTCGCGTGGACCGACGCGGTGCGCGCGGCGTCGTAGCTCTTGTCGCCCCGACTAAAGTGGATCATGGGCGCCATCGTTCTTGGCGCGCTCTCGCTGCCACTGCACTATCCACCTCTCCTCCGCCCCGCCAATGAGCTTTCGCGCTTGTACCTCACACAAGCCATCGTCGACGACGGCAGCCTCAGCACCGACGGTCCCACGAAGCGTTATGGCGCAAACGACGACTTCGCTCTTCATGAAGGTCGCCACTACTCGGACAAAGCACCGGGCGTCAGCTTCCTGGCGATTCCGATCTACGCGGCGGCGCGACTCCTTGGACTTGGGCCTGACCGCCTTCACGCGCACATTCGGCTGCAAACATTCCTGCTTCTGATCCTTCCGTCGGTCCTCATGCTCGGTCTGATTGCGCGGTTCACCGCGGCCGTGTCCGGCTCGAGCGAGCTCGCGGGATGGAGCGTGGCGACCGCCTGGCTCGTCGCGTCGCCGAGCACGTTCTACGCGACGACGCTCTTTGGTCATCACGCAGCCGCGCTGGCCCTGATCGGCGCTTGCGAAGCAGCCCGTCGCGCGCGCCTCAGCGGATCGCACGGGCTATTCGGAGCGGCCGGCCTGCTCGCCGGGCTTGCGGTGCTTTGTGAGCTTCCGGCTGCGCTGCTCGCGCTGTTTGTCGCCGGCTTCGCTCTCTGGCCTTGGGGACCCGGTGACGTGCGCCCGCGTCTGTCATCGGCCCTGGCGCTGGCGGCTGGAGCAGCCGTCCCAGCGGCGATGCTGATTGGGTACAACGTCGCCTGCTTTGGTTCGGCTCTCAGCCTCTCCTATGCGTCCATCGGCAATCCGAGCTTTACGCGCTTCCACCACATGGGTGTCCTCGGTCTAGGGCCGCCGCGTCCCGAGGTCATCCCGTATTGGCTATGGGGCGCCGAGCGCGGGCTCTTGCCGGTCGCGCCCTGGATGGGACTCGCCGCCCTCGGGTGCATGCTGCGACCTCGCCGCGCGGCGATCGCGTGCGGCCTGGCGTTCCTCGCTTTCACGGTCGCGTTGTCGGGCTACTTCAAGCCCTCCGGAGGCGCCTGTGTCGGACCGCGGCATCTCGGCCCCGCGCTGTTCCTTCTCCTGCCACTGTGCGCGCGAGCGCTCGACGGCGCCATCGGCCGGCGACTGTTCCTGGGCGCCTCGGCAGCCGCCGTGCTGTTCGTTTGGAGCTTCCACGCGACGCTGCCCTACGCGGTCCAATCCGACCATCCTATCGGCGAGCAGGCGCTCCCTCTGGTGCTCTCGGGCAGCTACGCGGCAAGCAATCTGCCCGGCCTTGGAGGCCTCCGCACGCCCATCGCCTTCGCCACGCTCGCCCTCGCGCTCGCGGCAATCATCATCAGCCAACGACCGCGAGTCGCGCAGATGATCTGGGGCCTGGCGGTGGTCGGGGCCCTGGTCTTCGCCACGATCGCGATCGCGGAGCCCGACAATATCGCCTCGCGACTCGAGCGAGCCGATGCTCGCTGGGCCATGGGCATTGATGAGAAGTACGCGGTGATCCGGGGGCCCGACGGCAACTTCGTCATGCTTCCGATGAGAATGCTGTCGCGCCCGGTGGAACCTCCTTCAGGGTCAGACCAGGTGCGCCCGAGCCGTGGTGACGCGCCGGGGCCGGCATTGACGCCGTCCGCCCCCACGCGATAGACGGCAAGCCCGCACCGACGGCGCGTCCACCGCACGCGCGAGGCGCCTACCAGCCGTTGCAGTCGCTGTCGATTGAGTTTGGGTCGAAGCGCAGGTACTTGAGCTGCGTCGCCGCGCCGCCTTCGTAGTAGGCGACGTGTACGTAGCGCCGCGCGGGCGCGGTGGCGGCGGTGTCGACGGCGAGCGCGGTCCACAGGCCCACGGCGTTGGCGGTGTCGTCGAGCACGCTCACGGTCCAGGCGCCGCCCTCGCGCACGCCGTACTCGAGCCGCCCGCCGCCCGTGCCGGCGTCGTAGTAGCTGACGTGCACGCGGTCGGTCGCGCCGCTGGCGCCGGCGGGCGCGACCCCCAGAGAGGCGTACTCGCCGTAGTTGGCCGAGACGTCGTTGTTGGTCACGGTCTCGAAGCTCCAGGCCGCGAGCGACGTCGCGCAGGTCGCGTCGCCCGCGTCGCACCACGCGTGCTTGAGCGTCGCGCCCGAGCTGTACGCGACGTGCGGGCGGCCGGCGCCGAGCGCGATCGAGCTCCACCGGCCGGAGTCGCCGCTCGTGTCGATCGTCATCTTCGTCCACTCGGCCTGCGCGTCGCAGGCGGTGGCGGGGAAGTCGCAGCGCGCGTACTTGAGGTCGAGCGCCGTCGAGTCGTAGTAGCTGACGTGCAGCACGCCGCTCGCGGGGTCGAGATCGATCGACGCGTAGCGGCCGACCTGGTTGGCGACGTCGTCGACGCTGGTGAGCGTCCAGTTCCCGGCGACCGTGCAGGCCGAGAGGCACGTCGC
>JBBTFH010000020.1:0-6339 GCA_038041915.1 Myxococcota bacterium | reverse complement strand
GTCGGACTGCGGCGCGTGCCCGCCGGCGTGCCCCGACGGATCGTGCAACGGCGGCGAGACGTGCACGACCTGCGTGTCGGACTGCGGCGCGTGCTGCGGCAACGGCATCTGCGCCGGCGGCGAGACCTGCGCGTCCTGCGCGACGGACTGCGGCGCGTGCTGCGGCAACGGCATCTGCGCCGGCGGCGAGACCTGCTCGACCTGCCCGTCCGACTGCGGCGCCTGCATCGTCTGCGGCGACGCGAGCTGCCAGTCGAGCGGCGGCGAGGACTGCCAGACCTGCACGGGAGACTGTGGCGTCTGCACCGGCTGCCAGGCGAAGCAGACGCCGGGCTGCCCCGGCTGCTCCTGCGAGAGCGAGGTGTGCGGGCTAGACCCGTTCTGTTGCACCGATCAGTGGGATTCGATCTGCGTGTCGGAGTGCCAATCGTCGAGCACCGGCTGCGGAACGTCGAGTTGCGGCAACGAGAGTTGCTCGGGTGGCGAGACCTGCTCGACCTGCCCGGCGGACTGCGGAGCCTGCGCGGGCTGCGGTGACGCGATCTGCGACGGCGGCGAGACGTGCACGACCTGCGCGTCCGACTGCGGCGCCTGCCCGCCGACCTGCGGCGACGGCGCGTGCAACGGCGCCGAGACCTGCACGACGTGTGCGGGCGACTGTGGCGCTTGCCCGCCCGCGTGCGGCGACGGCGCGTGCAACGGCGCCGAGACCTGCACAACGTGTGCGGGCGACTGTGGCGCTTGCCCGCCGGCGTGCGGCGATGGTGCGTGCAACGGAACCGAGACGTGCTCCTCCTGCCCGGCCGATTGCGATCCGTGCCCGGCGTGCGGCAACGGGAACTGCCAGGCGAGCCTTGGCGAGACGTGCGCAAACTGCCCCGCGGACTGCCCATGCCCCGCCTGCGGCAACGGTACGTGCAGCGGCGGAGAGTCGTGCGCGACGTGCGCGGCCGACTGTGGCGCTTGCCCGGCCGTCTGTGGCGATGGCTCTTGTAACGGCACGGAGGCGTGCGGCACCTGTCCGACCGACTGTGGCCTCTGCAACTGCGGCGACGGCCTCTGCTCCGCGGCGCTCCTCGAGACCTGCTCGAGCTGCTCCAGCGACTGCGGGCCCTGTTCGGCCTCATGCGGGGACGGGGTGTGCTCGGGGCCCGAGAACAGTTTCAACTGCGGCGCCGACTGCTCTTCGTTCCTGAGCTGCGGCGACGGAATCTGCATCGGCTGGTTCGGCGAGAATCGCCTCACCTGCCCACAGGATTGCGGAAGCCCCTGCGGCAACGGCGCCTGCGACATCATCCTCGGCGAAACATCCGCGAGCTGCCCCGAAGACTGCCCGTGAGCTCGACGTGGGGGGCGGGCCGGTTGCCGGCGGAGGCAGAGGCGCGCTTTGTCGCGAGCCTCGACTACTGCGAGAGGTTCTTCATGGGCGAAGCGGAGGTTCACAAGGCGCTGGCAAAACTGGTGCGCATTTTCGAGGAGGAGGGAATTCCCTACGCGGTGATCGGGGCTCTGGCGCTGGGTGAGTATGGGCATCGCCGCTCCACCGTCGACGTGGACGTCATCCTCAGTGAGCGCGATCTGCAACTCTTCAAGGACGGTCACCTGGGCCGCGGCTATGCCGAGCGAGCGCCGGGAACCGGGAAGCTTCTCGATACCGAGCACGGCGTCAAGGTGGATGTGCTCAGCGCGGGCCGATTCCCCGGCGACGGGCGACCCAAGCCTGTAGCGTTTCCGGACCCGGCTACGACGGCGGTGCGGGGTGCGCGCTTCGCGCTGCTGCCGCTCGCGCGTTTCCTCGAGCTCAAGCTCGCGTCCGGCATGACCGCCGCGCACCGATTGCACGACCTCGCGGATGTTCTGGACTTGATCCGCTCCGCGAGCCTCGGCGCCGAGATCGCGGACGAGCTCGATCCCTACGTGCGCGACAAGTTCCGCGAGCTCTGGACCGCGGCCCAAACGCACGACCCGTACGCGTAGCGCTGTCGTTCAGACTTGTCGCGTCAGGGGCAGGTGGCGTCGGCGTCGCCGAGCGAGTCGGCCGCGGCCGTGTGCCAGGTCGAGGAGAAGGGCTCGCTCGTCTCGTCGTCGCGGTCGTCCAGGCCGTTGCCGGCTGGCAGCGGCTCGAGCTCGCCGGTCTCCGCGTCGTCGCAGCGGTGAAACGATCCGTTGGCGGCGTGGGCCGTCCCGAGCGTGTCCTGCTCGGCCACGGGCGTGTCGGGGAAGTAGGTGTCAAGCCCCGTCTTGTCGACGCGCACGGTCGTGTCGCTGCCCCACGTGACGTAATCGACATCGTAGACCCAAGGGTCCATGGCGTCCGGGGTGAACAGGACCAGCATCTCCGACGAATCGGTGAGCGACTGCAGGCCCGAGACGTCGCGCCCGAAGCCGTTCTCCATGTTCGCGACGGTTGCGTCGTCGCTGGCGGTCCCCACCTGCGTCGGAGTCAGCAGCTCGTAGTCGGGCAGGAACCCGATCTCGGCCTGAAACAGCGACGCGCGGTGGAGCGCCACCACGAGGCGGTCGCACGCCGCGATGCTGACCGCCGGAAAGCCGACGAGGAAGTCGGCCGTGTTGGACGTGGCCGTGCCATCGGTGACTTGGTAGTAGGTCGTAAAATCCGCCAGCAGGTAGTCGTCGAGATCGACCGGCGCGCTGGTCGGATTGTAGATCTCGACCGACTCGGCGTTCGTGGGCGTCACGATCACCTCCGAGAGCAGGACGTGCTCGCCCGCGTCCGCGTGGACGCAATCGCCGGAAACCGCGTCGCAGGAGTCGGCGGTGCAAGCCAGGTCGTCGTCGCAGTCGCGCGCGGAGCCGACGCACTCGCCCGCAACGCAATCGTCGTTGGTCGTGCACGCGTTGGCGTCGGTGCAGGCGTTGCTGTTGTTGGTGTTGACGCAGCCGGCGCTCGCGTCGCACGAGTCGTCGGTGCAGGTGTTCAGGTCGTTGCAGTCGAGCGCGCCGGAGGTGACGCACCCGCCCGCAACGCAGGCGTCGCCGGTGGTGCAGGCATCGGCGTCGGAGCAGGTGTTGGCGTCGTCGTGGGCGTTGACGCAGCCACTGGCCGCGTCGCACGAGTCGTCGGTGCAGCTCTCCAGGTCGTCGCAGTCGAGCGTGCCCGACGTGACGCAGTCGCCCGAAACGCAAGCGTCGCCGGTCGTGCAGGCGTCGGCGTCATCGCAAGCGTTGTCGTCGTCATCGGCGTTGGCGCAGCCGTCGGTTGCGTCGCAGGAGTCGTCGGTGCAGGCGTTTCCGTCGTCGCAGTCGGCCACCGACGTGTCCACACCCGCGCACGAACCCGCCGTGCAAGCGTCGCCGGTCGTGCAGGCGTCGGCGTCATCGCAGGCGTTGTCGTCGTCATCGTCGTTGGCGCAGCCGTCGGTCGCGTCGCACGAGTCGTCGGTGCAGGCGTTTCCGTCGTCGCAGTCGGCCACCGACGTGTCCACGCCCGCGCACGCGCCCGCAACGCAAGCGTCGCCGGTTGTGCACGCATCGGCGTCGTCGCAAGCGTTGTCGTCGTTGTCGTCGTTGACGCAGCCGTCGGCCGCGTCGCACGAGTCGTCGGTGCAGTCGTTCTCGTCGTCACAACTCACGGCGTCGTGCTGGCACGCGCCATCGTCGTCGCACGTGTCCGTCGTGCAGGCGTCGTCGTCGTCGCAGTCGTCGTCGTCGCCGCACTCCGGCTCCGATTCGGATTCGGATTCGCTCTCCGCTTCGGACTCGGCCTCCGACTCGGACTCGGCCTCGGACTCGGACTCGGCGCCAGGCTCGCCGTCGTCGTCGCAGCCTCCCGCGCCGAGGGTCACCAGGAAAGACAGGGGCAACACGAGAGAGCGATAGTTCATCGAAGCCTCCTTAGGGGTCGGTAAATTGAACGCGGGGAGGCTACGACGAAAGGCCGCTGGCTTCAATCATTAAGTGCGCGGTCGGAGCGGCGGTTCGCGAGCGCTCCCGGTCACTCCGACGTCGCGCGGAGGGCTTCGAGCTCGCGGCGCAGGAGCGCGATCTCGGCGCGGGCGTCGGCGAGCTGGTCCTCGAGCAGGCGGCGGTCTTCGCTTTGCGAAGCAAAGGAGAGCTTGGCGTCGAGCACGTCGCGCACGGCGGCGCGCCTGGCGGTCTCGGCGTGCGCCAGCTTCTCGCGCAGCTCGGCGTTTTTTCCCCGCTCCTTTTCCATGTCGTAGCGGATCGCGCCGACCTCGGCGATTCGCCGCAGGTCGCAATCGGCGAGCTCGGTCTGCAGCCGGCGCACCGCCGCGTCGCGCTCGGCGATGGTCCGCCCAAGCCGCGCGATCGTGCGGTCGCGCTCGCCCTCGCGCAGGCGGTGCCACGCGATCACCGGCGCCAGCTCCGGCGGTACTCCGTCAAGCGCTCTGCGCGATTCGCTCATCGTGATCCTCAGTCGACAGGCGGGCGAGCTATCCTAGCAGCGAATCGTGCGACTCGCCCGCAGTACCGCCGCGCTATTCGCGTACGCCGCGGCGTCCGCCCAGGCATCGCCGCTGGTCGGCCTCGTCGAGTCGGTGGAGTCGCGCTGGGCGGGTGGCCGCATCGTGTCGCACGTGCGCGTGCGGCCGGACGCCGGCGGCGCGCTCGTCGACGTGCGCGTGATGGGCGGGCGTGTCGGGCGCATCGGCATGCGCGTGTTCGACGTGCCCGAGGTCGCGCCCGGCGAGCGCGCGGCGCTCTGGCTCGAGGGCGGCTGGATCCGCGCCAAGGCTCGGCTCGCAGGCGGCCGCCGCGCGTACGTTCGCGCGCAGACGACGGTCAGCGGCGCGCCGCTGGCGTGGAGCGGCGCGACGCAGTGCATGACCGTCGCGCCGGACGCCGCGGGTAGCGCCGACGTCGCGGACGAGTCCGAGATCGACGCGCTCGCCAGCGCCGCCGAGACGTGGCGCGCCGCCAGCGAGAAGTGCGGCTACGCGCGGGTCATCGTGACCGAGCCTCGCGCGGGCTTGCGCGCGGAGTACACGAACGACGGCGTCAACGAGAACGTCGTGGTGTGGGAGGAGACGCAGTGGGGCCGCCCCGACGAGGGCGTCAGCTATCCGGCCGGCGCGACCGGACTGACGACGCTTTTTTTCATCGACGATCCGTCGGACGCCGAGGACGGCCGCATCCTGGACGCCGACATCGAGCTCAACGGCGTCGACTGGACGTTCACGACCCGCGCGTGCGAGCCGGGAGCGCGGCAGGCCGACGTCGAGAACACGCTCGCGCACGAGCTCGGCCACCTGCTGGGCCTCGATCACACCTGCGACACGGGTCGCGGCGAGGCCGGAGGCCAGCCGCTGGACGACTCCGGCTTGCCGCTGCCGGCGTGCGATGCGGCGCCTCCCGAGATTCGCGCGACCACGATGTTCGGCGTCGCGGGCGACTGCGAGACCGAGAAGCGCACGCCCGAGCCCGACGACATCCTGGGCCTCTGCGCGATCTATCCGCTCGCCGCCGATCCGGGCGTGTGCGGGCCGGATCCGGGCCTCGGCGGTGGCGACGACCCCGGCGGCTGCGCGTGCGCGGTTTCATCCAGATCGGGCGTGACCTACTCGCCGGTCTACCTCGCGGCGCTGCTCTTCGCCGCGCGGCGTAGGCGCGGCCGCCTGCGCCGCGCGGCGTGCGGAACAGCCTGGGGGCTTAGGGCACCAGCTTGTAGCCCTGCCCGTAGACCGTCAGGATGTGGCGCGGCTGCGAGTGGTCCTCCTCGAGCTTCCGGCGCAGCTTGAGCACGAAGTTGTCGACGGTGCGATTGGTGGGGTTTTGCTGGACGCCCCACACCCGATCGAGGATCTCGTCGCGCGCGACCGGCTCCTCGCGCCGCTCCCATAGCAGGCGCAAGAGCTCCGCCTCGTAGAACGTCAGCGGCTCGCTCGTCTTGCCGCGCGTGACGGTCTGCTTGCGCAAGTCGACGCTGGCGGCGCCGATCGTGATGACCGCGCCCTCGGCCCCGGCGTCGGCGCGGTGCGAGGCGCGGCGCAGCACGGCGCGAATACGCGCGCACAGCTCGGCTATGGAGAACGGCTTGGTGACGTAGTCGTCGGCGCCGGCGTCGAAGCCGCGCACCTTGTCCGCCTCCTGGCCGCGCGCGGTAAGCATGAGGATCGGGATCGTGCGCGAGTAGCTGCGAATGTCCTGGCAGACCGCGTAGCCGTTGGTGTCGGGCAGCATGAGGTCGAGGATCACCAGATCGGGCGAGCGCTCGCGGGCCAGGCGCGCCCCTTCGCCCCCCGTCGAGGCGGCTAGAACCTCGTAGCCCTCGAACTCAAGGACGTCGCGCAGCCCCCGCACCATGTCGGGCTCGTCCTCGACGACGAGAACGAGCTTGCGGTGCTCGTCCGCGCTCAT
>JBBTFH010000019.1:0-17686 GCA_038041915.1 Myxococcota bacterium | reverse complement strand
CGTCGTTGCCGAGCACCGTGCCTGGGCCGTTCGTGCCGATGCGCTGCGCGACCGGTGCCTCAAGAAAATCGAGCCCGCCGCCGATCGATAGGGGGGGGAAGGTTCGCCGCCGCCTTTGGGCGGGCGGCTGCAAATCTCGCCAACGACGCACACATGAAAACGAAGCCATTTCCAGACGCTGAAAGCCACGACCGGTCGGTGCTCACTCTGCACGAGCCTGGAGACATGACCGTGCAGCCCTCGTTCTCGGGCGGCCTGACGGTGACGGGGGTCGAGGGCTCGTCCTTCGGTCGGGCCGTGCGGGGGTGGGTGAGCCTGCTGTCCGCGGCCATGGCCGATCCGACCGCCGCGGCGATTCTCGGCGAGGACGAGACGCTCCGGAAGATCGCGTTCCGCTTGGACCGGCTGACATACCAGGAGCGCGACGCGCTGGCGCACGTGCCGCCGCGCGACCAGCGCGACGCGATGCTGCAGATGGCCGTCGGTGTGCGCATGGTGTGCGACGTGCTTTCGCTGCGACTCGGCCTCGAGGGCATCGAGAGCCCCGCGGGCCTCGGCCCGCTCATCCTCGAGGCGCGCGAGACGATCGAACACGCGGGCGCGCTCCTTCAGGATCTGTCCAAGCTCGGCAAGGGCAAGACGATCCTCGAGGAGCAGGAGCTCGAGGAGGTCGCCGAGCGCACGGTCGCCGCGGTCAAGCGGCTCGCGCAGGAGGCGGAGAAGTTCTTCGTCCTCGACGATCGCGGGGTGGTGCAGGGTATCGTCGATCTGACGACGGCGGCCGCGGCCAAGCGCACACTCGCCGGCGTCGACTCGATCGAGACGGCCGCCGCCGAGCGTTACGCTTCCGGCACGCCGCTGCCCGAGATCGCCGATCGTTGCCTCGACGAGTGGTGCGTCCTGCTCGCGGCGCTGCGCCTGCGTGTGCGCCGCTCGCCGAGCGACGCCGCGCCGCTCGGCGGCGCCGCGCAGGCGATCCTGGGCGCAATCCTCGGTCGTTACGGCGAGAAGGCTGGCGAGGGCGCGCTGCGGGCGCTGCGGCACTGCTACGAGCGATGGCTCGCGACGATCGAGGCGAGCGCGCCCGAAGCCGTCGCCGGCGCACGCGCCGAGTACGACGCGCTGGCGGCGCGCTTCTTTGCCGGCATCCAGCCCGCGACGCCGGCCGGCGAGAGCGAGAGTCCGCCCGAGGCCGCGGCCCGGCGCCCGGCCGCCATGCCGGTCCTCGACAGGGCCGAGCCGCGCGCCGCGATCATCGCCGATCGCCGCCGCCGGCGCAGCAGGCAGGCCGCGCTCGCCGGGCTGGCCGCCGTTGCGGCGATCATCGTCTACGTGAATATCGTGCGGCCGCAACAGAACTTCGCCTCCCTCGATCCCAGATCGCTCGAGCGCGTGTCCTCCGTGCTCGCCCAGGGCTACGTCGTCAAGCGTGCCGAGGGCGATCTGTTCGTCGGCAAGCTGCGCGTCAGCGAGAAGGAACTCGCGTCGGGGCAGCTCGCCGAGGTGCTGCGGCGTGCGCATCTCGCGCTCGAGGCGCGCGGCGTGACCGAGGTGTTGTTGCTCGATCGGAACGAGGTGCCGATGGTGACGTCGGGGCGGCGGCTGCCGCGGACAAGCCGCGCCGGCGGCTCGGGCGTCTCCGGCGGCGGCAGCATTCGAGGACGCGAATGAGGGCCGTTCGGCCAACGCGTGGCGGCGACGATCGCGGCTTCTCGCTGATCGAGTTGATGATCGTCGTCGCGACGTTCGCCGTGCTCGCGGCCCTCGCGGTACCGGGGTACACGCGGTACCGGGCGCGAAGCTACCGCGCCGAAGCGCATATTGGGCTCGGCACGATCGTGCGCATGCAGGACGAATACTTCACACGCCAGAAGCGCTACGCGCGGACGATCGAGGAGCTTGGCTTCGCGATGGATCGCGGCGCCGCCGAGGGCAACGACACGTGGCGGGGCAGCAAGTACCGCTTTTCGATCACGCCGCTCGACGCGGGTTCCACGAGCTACCTGGCGACGGCGACCGCGAATATCGACATCGATGCGTTCCAGGACATCCTGGTGATCTGGAGATGAGGCATGCCACTTGCATCTGGCTCGGAAGCTGCTATCTTGGAAACTGCTATGAAGAATGGCGGAAACTGCCATAATGGGGGAACGATGACAACGCGCCAAACCATCAATCGAGTCGGCAAGTCGTTTGCCATGACCGCAGGGCTCATAGCGGCGTCGATCGTCGCGAGCGACGGGTACGCGGGGGCGGGCGGCGTTCACATCTGGTTCGACGACATCCTGAACACCACGTCGGGCGCGGCCTTCAGCATCCCGCCGCTCTGCCGCGATATAAACGGCGCCGGCAACGGCAACAACGGTAGGAGCCTCGTCTCCAACGACCAGAACGGCACCTGCAACGGCAACAACGGCACCTGCAACTGCCGCTGACAATCTCGCTCCTCTCTCCTCTTCTCCTCACGTTTTCGCGCCTCGGTTCTCCACGTCGATTGACCCCGTCCGTGCGACTCGGCATGAACGCCGGAGCCTCGGGCCTATGGCTCTGTCGGTAGAGCAGCGACCTCGCGGTCGATGCGATACGCCGCGGTACGCAGGATTTCGTGCTCAAGGGGTCGAGCTACTGGGCCTCAGCCGCTACCCGCTGCGTCGGCGCCTCAAGAAAACTGAGCCGACCGCCGATGGATAGGCGGGCAAGGTTCGCCGCCGCTCTTGGGCGGGCCGGCTGCGAGTCTTGCCAACGGCGCACACATGAAAACGAAGCGAGTCCCAGATGTCGAGCCGCGCGCCGCGATCATCGCCGATCGCCGCCGCCGGCGCAGCGGGCGGGCCGCGCTCGCCGGGCTGGCCGCCGCCGTGGCGGTCATCGTCTACGTGAATATCGTGCGGCCGCAACAGAACTTCGCCTCCCTCGATCCCAGATCGCTCGAGCGCGTGTCCTCCGTGCTCGCCCAGGGCTACGTCGTCAAGCGTGCCGAGGGCGATCTGTTCGTCGGCAAGCTGCGCGTCAGCGAGAAGGAACTCGCGTCGGGGCAGCTCGCCGAGGTGCTGCGGCGTGCGCATCTCGCGCTCGAGGCGCGCGGCGTGACCGAGGTGTTGTTGCTCGATCGGAACGAGGTGCCGATGGTGACGTCGGGGCGGCGGCTGCCGCGGACAAGCCGCGCCGGCGGCTCGGGCGTCTCCGGCGGCGGCAGCATTCGAGGACGCGAATGAGGGCCGTTCGGCCAACGCGTGGCGGCGACGATCGCGGCTTCTCGCTGATCGAGTTGATGATCGTCGTCGCGACGTTCGCCGTGCTCGCGGCCCTCGCGGTACCGGGGTACACGCGGTACCGGGCGCGAAGCTACCGCGCCGAAGCGCATATTGGGCTCGGCACGATCGTGCGCATGCAGGACGAATACTTCACACGCCAGAAGCGCTACGCGCGGACGATCGAGGAGCTTGGCTTCGCGATGGATCGCGGCGCCGCCGAGGGCAACGACACGTGGCGGGGCAGCAAGTACCGCTTTTCGATCACGCCGCTCGACGCGGGTTCCACGAGCTACCTGGCGACGGCGACCGCGAATATCGACATCGATGCGTTCCAGGACATCCTGGTGATCTGGAGATGAGGCATGCCACTTGCATCTGGCTCGGAAGCTGCTATCTTGGAAACTGCTATGAAGAATGGCGGAAACTGCCATAATGGGGGAACGATGACAACGCGCCAAACCATCAATCGAGTCGGCAAGTCGTTTGCCATGACCGCAGGGCTCATAGCGGCGTCGATCGTCGCGAGCGACGGGTACGCGGGGGCGGGCGGCGTTCACATCTGGTTCGACGACATCCTGAACACCACGTCGGGCGCGGCCTTCAGCATCCCGCCGCTCTGCCGCGATATAAACGGCGCCGGCAACGGCAACAACGGTAGGAGCCTCGTCTCCAACGACCAGAACGGCACCTGCAACGGCAACAACGGCACCTGCAACTGCCGCTGACAATCTCGCTCCTCTCTCCTCCTCTCCTCGCGGTTACGCGCCTCGGTTCTCCACGTCGGTTGACCCCGTCCGCGTGACTCGGCATAAACACCGGGACCTCGGGCCCATAGCTCAGTCGGTAGAGCAGCGGATTTTTAATCCGTTGGTCGCAGGTTCGATCCCTGCTGGGCCTACGACACGCGCCCGCGGTGCGGTATAAGCCCGCCCCGTCGTCCCCATCGTCCAGAGGCCCAGGACCCCGGCTTTTCACGCCGGTAACGCCGGTTCGAATCCGGCTGGGGACACCCTCCAATATGACGCACGGGCCGATCGCGGCCTCGCCTTCGATCCGGTAGCGCGGGCCGTCGGGCGGGATCGCGGAATGGCGGGGTCGTCAGCGGGCGGCGACGACTTCGATCTCGACGGGCGCTCCGGCGGGCAAGTCCTTGACCGCGACGGTGCTGCGCGCCGGCTCGCTCGCGGTGAAGTACGTCGCGTAGACTTCGTTCATCGCCGCGAAGTCGGACATGTCGCGCAGGAACACCGTCGTCTTGATCACGCGGTCCAGACCGAGGCCGGCCGCCTCGAGCACTTTGCGCACGTTGTCGAGCGCGAGGGCGGTTCCGCGACGCACGTCGTCCTTTACGACGACGCCGCTCTCGTCGATCGGGATCATGCCCGCGAGGAAGACCAGGCCGCCGGCCTCGACGGCGTGCGAGTAGGGCCCCGCCTTGGGCAGCCCCGGCACCACGATCGCTCTCCTGTCCATCTCATCGCTCCTTTCTGCCCGTCCGCGTGCGATGGGCGCGCGCGCATGGACCGCGCCCAGCTTACATGCTATCGGCGGCCGTGCGCGCGTTGGGGCGGCCGATCCTCGTCGCGCTCTCCGTCGCCCTGTCGGCGATTGTCGTCGCGATCTTCCTCACGCGCGTCCCGGTGGCCAGCGTCGTGGTGGTGCTGCTCGGCGCCCACTGGAGCGCGCTCGCCTGGGCGGCCGCGCTCTACCTCGCGACCTATGTCGCGCGTGCCGCGCGGCTGCGGGTTCTGGCGCGGCACGCCGGCACGCCGGCGCTCTTCGGCGTGGTCGCGATCCAGACGGCGCTGCTGCGGATCGTACCCTTCCGTTTGGGCGATCTCAGTTATCCGCTTCTCGCTTCGCGCCTCGCCGGCGAGGATTTTTCGCGATCGACGATCGTGCTCGTGTACGTGCGGCTGCTCGACCTGCTCGTGTTGCTCCCGGCGGTGCCGCTGGCCGCGCTCACGCTCGGCGGTGTCGTTGGCACGCGCGGTCATGCGCTGCTCGGCGTTGGCGGCGTGGTCTTCGCGACGGTCTTCGCCGCGGCGCTCGCCGGCTTCGTCAGCCTGCCGCCGCTGTTCCGTTTCGCCGCGCGCGTGCTGGCGCGCCTGCCACGCGCGGGGCCTTGGGCCGACCGGTTGCGCGCTGCCGCCGACGGATGGGACGGGCTCGCGCCGGGCGCGCTCGCCGCCGCCGTGTTTTGGAGCGTTGCCGCGTGGGGCCTGCTCTACGCCTCGATGTGGTCCATCGCCCGCGCCTGCGGTGTCGACCTCGGCTACGGTGGCATCGTGGCGACCGGAACGCTCTCGCTCGTGGCGAGCATGGTGCCGCTCTCCGTCGGGTCTATCGGCTTCCTCGAATCGGGCTTCGCGCTCGGCCTCGTGCTCCTCGGCGCGCCCGAGGAACGGGCCGTCGCGAGCGGCCTGCTGCTCCAGTGGGGAACGCTCGCGCTCTCGCTCGCGGCAGGGCTGGTCTCGTGGCTTGTGCTCAGTGCGCGTCACGAATCGCGCTGAGCGCTTCGGCGAGGCTGAGCTTCTTGCCGTCGCTCACGAAGCTGGGCGTGCCGCGCACGCGCGCGGCCTTTGCGTGGCTTTGCTCGCGATGCGCCCGCTCGAAGGAGCGCGGATCGTCCAGACACGCGCGTAGTCGCGGCGCGTCGATGCCCACGTCGCGCGCGGCGGCATCGCTGTCGATGCGGCCGCCGGGTGACGCGCGCGCGAACAGCCAGTCGCTCATCTCCCAGAAGCGTCCCTGATCGCCGGCGCAGAGCGCGATCCGCGCCGACTGACAGCGCGCGGCGCGATGTCGCGCGGGCGGCACCGGCAGGCACGCCATGCGCGCGTAGTCGTGGCGCACGAGGCGAGCGGCCTGGGCGTTTTGCTCGATGGCGTGGCGAAGCGCCGCGTGCGCACGCCGGCAGTGCGGACAGCCGTAGTCGATGTACTCCTCGATCACCAAGCGCGGCTTCGCCGCGCCCATCCACGGGTGCCAGGACGCGTCGATGCCGTGCGGCAGCGTGACACCCTCGCGCCACGAGACCAGCGGCGAGAGCGGCGGCGCCGCGAGTCTGGCCGCGACCAGGATCGCGACCGCCGCCGCCGCGAGGGCGACGAGCCGCCATGGCCGCCTCGGCATGGCCGCCGCGCGCCGCTCGCGCCACGCGAGCGCGAGGATCGCGAAGTCGACGACCCACGTCGCCGCGCACAGCGGACACAGCACGTGCAGCACGAGCGCGGAGATCGCCGCGAGCGCGATCGCCGCCGCGGCCGCGAGCGCCGCCAGCGGAAGCAGCAGCGGCGTTCCGATCGCGCCGAGCAGCGCGACGTAGCCGGCCAGGCCCCACGCCGCCAGCGGCACGCCCAGCAGCGAACCGAAACGGCTGGTCGCCGCGGTCTCGCAGTCGACGGCCGGCCCGGCGCGACAGAAGCTCTCGTAGGCGGGATCGAGGTGCGCGCGAAAGTGGACGTAGAGGAGCGCGGCCGAGAGGGCCGCTCCTGCGAAGCACGCGACGACGAGAAGTGTGCGGGTGCGGGCGGGCGTGGCGGACTAGAGCGAGAGCAGGCCGACGAACGAAGCCTGCGCCTCGAGGCTGGCCGACAGCTCGCCGGGGAGCTCCTCGACCACGGACACGGCCGCGACGAACGCATCGCCGACGCAGCCGATGCGCGCCGGCGGGATCTCGGCGAACGCCTCGCCGAGCGCCGTGGCGTCGATTTCCGCCATCGCCTCGAACGAGGCCTTGAGCGTGTCGGTAATCGGCGGCACGTTCGCGTCCGCGTTGCCCTCGACCAGCACGGTGAGCTGCGCGAAGCCCTGCAGGACGCCGACCATCTCGGTGCGGAAGACATTGAACTTGGTCAGGAACTCCGCGCGCGCGCCGGCGTTCACGTCGCCCTCGAGGTCGGCCGACCAGGAGAAGTCGATGTCCAGGCGCGGTGGCGTGCACTCGAGGCTCGCCGAACCCTGCGCGCTCGCCGAGGCCGAGCAGTTCGCGCTCGCGTCGCAGTCCGGGAGCTCGGGCGGCGTCGCCGAGCCCTCGCAGGTACCGGTGCAGGAGCCCTGGCAGCCGCCGCGGCACTCGCCCTCGCACATCGCGGTGGCGGTGGGCGGGACGCACTTGCCGTGGCAGCTTCCGTCGCACGAGGCGCCGGCCGCCATCTCGCAGTTGCCCTCGCAACTGCCTCCGGTGCAGCTTCCCTTGCAGTTGCCCTCGCCGTCCTCGAGGCTGCACGTGCCGTTGCACGTGCCGTTGCACGTGCCGCTGCAATCGACATCGGCGTTCAGTTCGCAGGTGCCCTCGCAACTCCCCGAGCACTCGCCGCCCTTGACCTCGACGACGCACGAGCCTTCGCACATCGCGTCGCAGCCGCCGGAGCACTCGCCCTGGCACGCGACCGCCAGGCTGCCGGTGTCGCCGCCGGTGCAGCCGGCCTCGACCGTGCACTCCGCGTTCGCCTCGACGGCAAGCGAGACGTTGGCCGAGCACTTGGGCTCGACGTAGTCGATGCGCAGGCCGCCCTCGATGCCGCCCTCGACGCTGGCGTCGAAGTCAGCGCTCACCGCCGCCTTGACGTTCGCGGTGAAGTCGGTGAGCGACTCGCCCTCGCCGCGCGAGACGCCGAACGCCGTGCCGATGCTCGTGATGCGGCCCTCGAAGTTCGCGTTCACGCCGTCGCTGGCGTTCTTGAGGATCGACAGCGCGTTGAAGAAGCCGTCGATCTGCGCCATGCCCGTGACCGACACGTCGCCCCCGGCAATGTCGGGGCACTCGCCGCAGAGCGCCTCGCCGGCCTCCGTGACCTTATCCACCGCGCCACAGGCGCCGAACGCGACTACCAGACCAAGACACAGGTACTTTTTCATGACGTTTTCTCCCTCATTTAATGAAGTGACCGAAAAGGCGGCGGCAGAATGCCGTGCGGATGCGTGCCGAGTCAAGTTCGTTGCGTCGCACTGACGCGGTGCGCGGGCGGCGCTACGGTCGCAGCGCCGCGAAGCACCGCAGGAAGTTTCCGCCGAGGATCTTCGCGACGCGCGCGTCCGACCAGCCGCGGTCGAGCATCCACTGCGCGAGCTGCGCGTAGCCGGGCGCCGCGCGCAAGCCTTCGGGCGGCGTGATCATGCCGTCGTAGTCGCTGCCGATCGACACGAAGTCCTCGCCGGCGACGCGAATCACGTGCTCCATGTGATCGACCACCATCCGCCCGTCACGCGGGCCGCCCGGCGCGGCCAGGAAGCCCTGATGGAAGATGATGCCTACGGTCCCGCCCGTTTCGGCGATCGCGCGAATCTGCGCGTCGGAAAGGTTGCGCCAGTGCGGGCGCACGCCCGAGACGCCGGTGTGCGTGACGAGCAGCGGCAGCGAACGGTCGTGCGCCGCGACGGCGTCGAAAAAGCCGCGCTCGCCTATGTGCGCGAGGTCGACGAAGACGCGGTGCCGGTCGAGCTCGGCGACGAGCGCACGGCCCGCCTCGCCGAGCGGCGCGTTGCGACCACCGAGCGCCAGCGGGCTCGAGGTCGCGCCGTAGAGCGAGCTCGTCAGGTGCACGAGCGTGACGCGCGTGACGAAGTTTTCCGGGATCGACGCGCAGCCGGCCGGCGCCGCCGCGAGCGCGTTCCCCCCCTGGATCGCCGGCAGGCACGCGTGCGCGCCCGCCACGCGCGCCGCCCGGTACTCGGCGAAGGTGCGGGCGAGGCGTACGCGCCCTCCCGACGCGTCGAGCTGCGCGCGTAGCCGATCGACGTTGCGCAGAAAGACGCGCCAGCGCGCCGCGGCGCGGCGAAACGGGTTGGTCGTGATCGACCACATCGCGCCCGTCAGACCGTCCTCGATCGCGCGCGGAAAATCGAGGTGGCCGAGGAAGAGGCCGCGAAGCGGGCCGGGGCGCGCATGCCGGCGATTGAGGTCGTAGCCGAAGAGGCGCGTCGCGATGAAGCTGTCGACGTGCAGATCGACAACGTCGCTCGCGCGCAGGAGCTCGGCCGCGTGCCGTGAGACGTCCGCCACTAGCGCGCGACGCCCACGTGCGCGACCACGAGAATCACCAGCCCCGCGAGCGCCGCCGCGATCAGGCGCGGCATCGTGCGCTGTTCTACTACTGGCAAGAATCGTCGCGTCGCGCGAGCGTCCTTGGGCTGCGGGCGTCGCCCGCGCTGTGGCGAGGCGGCTTCGTTCGTGGGCACGGCGATACTCCGATCGGGTCGCGAAGGCCACGCACCTTACGCAAGCCTCCCCGCCCGCGCAAGGCGACGGGACGCGCCGGGCGCACGCGCGCGCGCGTCGCGAGCAAGGTGCGACTTGACGCCCGCCCGTTCGGCGTGGCACATGTTCGCCCGCCTGCGATGCAGGCTTGTTGCGGGGTGGAGCAGCCTGGTAGCTCGTCGGGCTCATAACCCGAAGGTCCCTGGTTCAAATCCAGGCCCCGCTACCACGAAATCGCCGAAGGGCCTCGGAAAACCGGGGCCCTTCGCATTTTCGCCAGTGTCCCTGGCTGGATTGACGCGAGACGCCCAGCGCGCTCGACGTGATCGCTATACTCGCGGGCGGTGCAAGGCGACATCGTTATCGTCGGCGGCGGCCCGGCCGGGCTGACCACGGCGATCGCGCTCGTGCGCGCCTTGCCGGCGGCGGCAGCGCGACTCGTCGTGCTCGAGAAGGAGCGCTACCCGCGCGACAAGTTCTGCGCGGGCGCGATCGGGCGGCGCGGCGACCTGGTGC
This sequence comes from Myxococcota bacterium, assembly GCA_038041915.1. GTDB lineage: Bacteria > Myxococcota_A > Polyangia > JBBTFH01 > JBBTFH01 > JBBTFH01. The sequence goes on along the minus strand of JBBTFH010000019.1, from coordinate 7,714 downwards.
TCGAGCGCCTCGGCGCAGCGCCCGACGTGCCGTCGGTGCGCATCGACGGCATTTCGGCGCGGACGCGCGACGGCGAGGCGTCGGCGCGTCCGGGCGGCATCGCGCGCGTCGTGCGGCGCATCGAGTTCGACGAGGCGCTCGCGCGTATCGCCGCGCGGCTGGGCGTCCGCATCGAGGAGAACGTGGCGGTCGCGGGCGTGGTGCCGCGCGCGGACGACCGCGGCGCGATCGTCGAGACGTCGCGCGGAGCGATCGAGGCGGCGGTGGTCGTCGGCGCCGATGGCGTGGGCAGCGTGGTACGCCGCTCGATGGGGCTTTCGTTCGGCTCCTTGCGCGCGCAGGTGCTCGAGGTCGACACCGAGCCCGTCGCCGGCGACCGCGATCGCGCGTACCTGCATTTCGACATCGGCGACCGCACGCTGACCGGCTACGCGTGGGATTTTCCGACGATCGTCGACGGCCGACCGCTCGTCTGCCGCGGCCTCTATCAACTGCGGATCGAGGGCGGCGGCGCGGGCGAAAAGGATCTCGCGGTGCGCCTGGGAGCGCGTCTCGCCGCGATCGGGCTCGACCTCGATCGCTGCGTGCGCAAGCGCTACGCCGAGCGCGGCTTCGAACCGAGCACACGCTTCGCGGACGAGACGCGCATGCTGGTCGGCGAAGCGGCGGGCGTCGACGCGGTCACGGGCGAAGGCATTCCGCAGGCGATCGAGCACGGCGCGATCGCGGGCGCGTTCCTGGCCGACGCGGTTGCGACCCGCCGGCCGATCGCGTGCTGGAACGGCGTCGTGCGACGCTCGCGCGCGACGCGCGACCTGCGCGTCCGCCGCTTTGTCATGCGCCGCATCTTCGGCGAAGCGCGGCCGGACGTGGAGGCGTACACGCTCGGTTGCCGCAACGCGCTCGACGTCGGCTGCCGCCAGTTCGCCGCGATGCCGCTGCCTCCGCTGGCGCTCGCCGAGGCGCTGGCGCACGGCGGCTGGCACCTGCTCGCCGGCGCCGCGCGTCGCGCGTTGCGTCCGGTCGAGTAGCGCGCTCCGGTGTATACAAGAAGCGTCATGACCGTCGGCAAGCCGCGAAAAGTCGAGACGATCGCGCTGTCGCCCGAGCTCTTGCGCGTCGCCTACGCGCGCGGTCTATTCCCGATGCCGCACCCCGACACCGGCGTGCTGATGTGGTTCCGCCCCGATCCACGCGCGGTTTTCCCGCTGGACGGTTTCCACTGCTCGCGCTCGCTCGCCCGTACGCTGCGGGGGGCGCGCTTCGCCGTGACGTTCGACAGCGCGTTCGCCGAGGTCATGCGCCGCTGCGGTGATCGCGCGGAGGGGACGTGGATCACGCAGAGCTTCCACGACGCCTATGGGGCGCTGCACCGCCAAGGCGACGCGCATTCCGTCGAGGTGTGGCGGGGCGAGCAACTCGTCGGCGGCGTCTACGGCGTCGCGCTCGGCGGCGGCTTCTTCGCCGAGTCGATGTTCCACGCGGAGCGCGACGCCTCCAAGGTCGCGCTGTTTCACCTCGTCGAGCGGCTGCGCGCGAGAGGCTTCGTCTTGCTCGAAGCGCAATTCATGACGCCGCACCTCGCGAGCCTCGGCGCGATCGAGATCTCCGATCGCCTCTATCGGACGCGGCTGGCCGCGGCGCTGGAGGCGCGCGCGTCCTTCTGATGCGACGGACACGCCGTTGTCACCATGGCGTGAGGAGGTGGTCGTTCCGGCGGATCGATGCTACGCATCGCGGCCATGACCACCGACTGTCGCCTCCGCCCGCTCACCATCGCGGGCATCACCGTCATCGGCCTCCCGCTGGCGCTCACCCTTTGGCTCGGACTGGCCGACCGGGCGACCGGGGCCCTGCCGCGCCGGCACCTCGAGCGCGCCGAGCTTGCGATGAAGGCCGGCCGGTACGCCGATGCGCTCGCGGCCTACGGCCACGCGCGCGAGCTGCGGCCGACCGACAGCGACATCCAGCGCGGATTCATGCGCGCGCGCGCGCACCTGGCGGCGGACGAGCCGGCGCGCATCACGGCCGAGACGGCGATCGATCTGCGCTACGAAGCCGAGCTCCTGCTCGAGACCGACAAGCGCAATTCCGCCGCCTACCTCACGCTGCTCGGCAACATCCTGGCGCGCACGGGCGACGGCGCCGGCGCGAAGACAAAGTACGAGGCCGCGCTCAAGGCCGACGCGAAGTCGCCCCTCGCGCACGCGGCGCTCGGGTCGCTGCTCCTCGGCGATCCGGCGCAGGCTCAGCCGGCCAAGGACGCGTTCACGAAGGTGCTCGAGGCCAGGCCCGATCACGTGGGCGCGGCGATCGCGCTCGGCCAACTCGCGCTGGCGCAGGGCGACGCGCAGGGTGCGATCGATCGCCTCAAGCCGGCACTCGAGCGCGGCGAGGGCTTCGCCGGCCGCATGCTGCTCGGGCAGGCGTACCTCAAGCTGCAGAAGAACGACGAGGCGATCGCAAGTTTCCAGCGGGCGGCGCAGCTCGATCCGCGCAGCAAGGACGCGCTGCGTGCGCTCGGTGAGGCGCTGCTGTCGGCGGGACGATTCCAGGACGCGGAGACGGCGCTGCGCGCGGCGGCGCAGATTCAGCAGGACGTGCAGACGCTGACCACGCTCGGCTTCGCGCTCGCCGGCGGACGCAAGCTCGACGAGGCGCTCGTGCTGTTCGGTCAGATCCTCGCGCAGCAGCCCGACGCGGGGCTCGCGGCCTATGGCGCGGGGACGGTCGCCGAGCAACTCGACAAGAAGAGCGACGCGGTCGCCTTCTACCAGCGCGTGCTGGGGATCCAGGCGCCGCGCGCCGAGGAGCGCCAGCTGCTCGAGCGGCTCAAGGCGCAGGCGCAGGAACGCATCGCCGGGCTGACCGGAAAGCCGCCGACCACGCCGGCGATGCCGATGCCGCGTCCGCCGGCGGGTCCCGGGCCCGCGGCGCCGCGGTAGCGCCGCACCTCGACGCCGCGGCCGCTCGCTGGCCGCCTGCTGCCGGGCTACGCGCGACGCGGCTGGGCACGCGCTGCGCTCATTCCGCGTTCGTCGCGAGCAGCAAATCGAGAGTCCACTCCTGCGTGGGCGCCGCTCGCCATCGCGCGTGATCGGCGGGGCGGCGCTCGAAGCGGGCCTCGCACCGGCGCGAGGCCTCCTCGGCGTCGCGCGGGAGCGCGTCCCAGTCTCCGTCCGCCGGATGCCACGGGTGGTAGCGGGCGGCGGCGAGCGTCGCGCCGTTCGCGCGATCGACCAGCGCGAGCGTGAGCGGCGCGTGCGGCGCGATCGTCGGCGCGAGCCCGCCGGGCGGCGGCGCGGCAGCGCGGTAGCGCACGCCCCCGACCCGCGCGCCGTCTTCGAGCGGCCGCGCCGGCACGTCGCGACCGCCGACGACGACCATCGTTCCCGCCGCTGCCGGGCCCGACAGGCGGATCTCGAGGCGATCGGTCGACGAGTCGATCGCGCGGCTGGCGGCGGCTTCCTGCGTCGCGAGCGCGCCGACGACCGGCCACGGCTCGAGCGCCTGCCGCACTTCGGCGACGACGCCCGGCGCCGCGAGCGTTCCCAGCAGCGGGTAGCGGCGAGCGAGGTTGGGCGCGAACAGGTCGCGCGGAAGCGCCAGATCATGCGCGGCGAGATCGCCCTGCACCTCGGCCAGATCCTCCGCCAGCCGCGACGGCAGCATCCACTCGTCGTGCAGGCGCGCGCCCCAGTCGACGATCTGCTGCTCGTACGGCGCGGCGGCGAGCCGCACGACGATCGCGCGCCAGAGCGTCGCGACCGCGAGCAGCATCTCCGCGCTCGGCGGCGACTCGACCGCGCGCAACTCGACCAAACCCGCCGCGAGCTTCTCGACGTTGATCTCGGCGCGGTGCGTGTTGCCGGTGGCGTCGCACATCAGCGGCGCCAGCGTGGCGCGCACTTCGTCGACGGCGAGCGCGCCGCCCCGCGCGGCCAGCGCCGAGAGCGCGATGCGGAGATCGCGCACGCGGTCGGGCCCGCCCTCGTCGCAGCGCGGCGCCTGCGAGGTCGCGCCGGCGGACAGGCCGGTGAACGCGTACGACAGCGACGGATGGGCGTGGACGTAGGCGACCAGCGCCGGCAGCAGCGCCGGGCGGACGACGAAAGGCGAGCGCTGGGGCGTCGGGCCGCCGAGCGTGACGTGCGCGCCGCCGCCCGAGCCGACGGTGCGTCCGCTGTGAAGCAGGCGGCCGGCCGCGAGGCCCGCGTCGCCAGCCGCGTCGTAGGCCGCATGGGTGAACGCGCGCAGGTCGCGCCACGTGGCCGCCGGCGGCAGGTTGACCTCGACGACGCCGGGATCGGGCGTGACGGCGAGCGCCGCCTCCGGCCAGGCCACGCGCAATAGCCAGCGCGGCGCGTCCTCGCCGGCGTACTTGCGCCCAGGCGCCAGCTCGACGGCGCCGCCGAAACGGCGCGCGATCGCGGAGGCCAGCGATGCGGCGCGCGCGCGCTTGTCGTCGCCCAGCGGCTCGGTGCGCCACTCGGGCGCATCGCTCGACGCGCACGTGAACGTGGGCTCGCCGCCGGTCGTGAGCTCGAGCCCGAGCGCGCGCGCACGCGCGTCGATGCGCTCGGCCGCCTCGTCGAGCGGCGTCACGTAGCCTCGCTCTCGCTCTCGCTCTCGATCGTGAGCGAGACGTCGAAGGCGCAGCGCGCGCTCCCGCGATAGCTGCCTTTGATGGGCGCCGTGCCCTCGGCCGTGGCGCTGGCGGCGAGCGGCACGTAGCGTTCGCCCGTGGCCACGCCGCGGCTCGGATCGAAGCCGCGCCAGCCGGCGCCGGGTAAGTACACCTCGGTCCACGCGTGGAGGTCGGTCGCGTCCGGTCGATCGTCGTCGGCGAGGTAACCCGAGACGAAGCGCGCCGCGAGGCCCTCGGCGCGCAGCGCGTCGACCAGGAGCACCGCCTGGTCGCGGCAGGCGCCCTCGCCGCGCGCGAGCGTGAGGGCGGCCGTGCGCGCCGCGCCGTGCTCGCGCCGCGCGTAGCTCACGCGGGCGAAGATCGCCCGGCAGAGCGCCGCGACGAAGGGCACGGTTCTGGGCCCTTCCGCGGCGCGTACCGAGGCCGCGAGCGTGGCGACGGCATCGACGCCGCCCGCCGCGCGTCGCCGCCGGTACGGCGCGAGCGCCAGCGCCTCCACGCCGGCGTATGTCACCGGCAGCGCGACCGCGCCGTCGTCGAGCAGGAAGTCGAACGGGTCGCGCGCGTGCGTGCGTATCTCCGTTTCGGCGCTCACGCAAAGCTCCCGGGTCAGATCGGGAAAGACGCACGCCGCGACGGCGTTGCCTTCGGCGTCGAGGTGGAAGCGGGGTCCGCTCCCGGGGACGACCTGGAACTCGAAGCGCAGCACCTCGATCGCCGGATCGGGGCGCGGACGCAGCCGCATGATGTGCGGCTCAAGGTACACCGGCTGGTCGTAGCGGTAGACCGTTCGGTGGACGGCGCGGATGCGCACGGCCGCGCCTACTCGCCGTCCAGCGCGAAGTAGGTGCGATGGATCGTGTCGCCGACGGCGCCAAGCTGGGTCTGAAGCCGGTCGCAGAACTCGTGCAGGCCGTCCTGGAAGATCTCGTTGGTGGTGGCGCAGTCGAACGTCGCGCGCAGCTTGCCGAGGAGCTTGCCGGGGCTCGCGGCCGACGCGCCGCTCGGTGACGCCGGCTCGCCGAGCGAGCGCAGCGCGGCCTCGGCGCGCCGCAGGCAGTAGCGAACCGAGCGGGGAAACTCTCCGTCGAGCAGCAGGAACGAGGCCACCGTCCACGGCCGGATGCCGTCCTGGAACGTCTTGCAGAACATCTCGTGACCGCCGACGGAGCGCAGCACGGCGGCCCACTGGAGATCGTCGACCGGCGAGCCGATGTCCTCGGCGCCGCCCGGCAGGAGGAGGTGGTACTTGACGTCAAGAATGCGCGACGTCTGGTCGGCGCGCTCGAGCAGCTCGCCGAGGCGGAGGAACTGCCAGCCTTCGCCGTGCGCCATCGTCGCCGCGCATACGCCGGTGAAGGCCTGCGAGCCGAGCTTGACGCGCTGGAAGAAGCGGTGCGGTTCGGAGCGCCACGCGCCGCTCGCCGCGGCCTCGCGCACCTCGAGGTAGGTGGCGTTGAGTTGCTCCCACATTTCGCTCGAGATCACCTCGCGCACGCCGCGCGCGTTCTCGCGCGCGTGCTCGAGCGACGAGAGGATCGCGTTCGGATTCTCGGGGCGAAACGACATGAAGGCGATCACGTCCTCGGCGACGGGCCGCAGCCCGAGCGCGTCGAACGGCTCCTCGAGGCAGCCGATCGCCAGCACCGGCCGCCACTGCTCGGGCGCGCCGCGCGGCAGGTCGAGGTGTAGCGACAAGCTCACGTCGAGGATGCGCGCCACGTCCTCCGCGCGCTCCATGTAGCGCCCCATCCAGTAGATCGACTCGGCGACACGGCTCAGCATGGGCCGCTCACTCCGCCATGACCCAGGTGTCTTTGCTGCCGCCGCCTTGCGAGGAGTTGACGACCAGCGAGCCGGGCTTGAGCGCGACGCGCGTGAGGCCGCCGGGCATGACCCAGACGTCCTTGCCGTAGAGGATGTACGGGCGCAGATCGACGTGGCGGCCGGCGAAGCCTCCCTCGGGCGTCAGCGTGGGCACGCGCGAGAGCGAGAGCGTGGGCTGCGCGATGTAGTTGCGCGGATCGGCCTGCACGCGCCGCGCGAATTCTTCGCGCTCGGCGGCGGACGCGTGCGGGCCAACGAGCATGCCGTAGCCGCCCGACTCGTTGGCCGCCTTGACCACGAGCGTGTCGAGGTTGGCCACGACGTGCGCGCGTTGCTTCGCGTCGCTGCAGACGTAGGTCGGCACGTTGGGCAGGATCGCGTCCTGGGCCAGGTAGTAGCGGATGATCGCCGGCACGTAGGCGTAGATGACCTTGTCGTCGGCGACGCCGACGCCGATGGCGTTGGCGAGCGCGACGCGGCCGGCGCGGTAGGCGGCGACCAGGCCGCGCACGCCGAGCAGCGAGTCGGGGCGGAACGCGTCGGGGTCGAGGAAGTCGTCGTCGATGCGGCGGTAGATCACGTCGACGCGCTCGTAACCGCGCGTCGTGCGCATGCAGACGTCGCCGCCGTGCACCACCAGATCGCGCCCTTCGACCAGTTGCACGCCCATCTGCTGCGCGAGGAACGAGTGCTCGAAGTAGGCGGAGTTGTAGACGCCCGGCGTGAGCACGACAATCGTCGGTTTCTCGCCCGCGCGCTCTGGCGCGATCTGGCGCAGCGTCTCGCGCAGCTTGGCCGGATAGTCGTCGACCGGGCGCACGCGGCTCGCCTCGAACGTCTGCGGCAGCACGTGCTTCATCACGCGCCGGTTCTCGAGCACGTACGAGACTCCCGACGGCGAGCGCAGGTTGTCCTCGAGCACGTACACGGTGCCGTCGGCGTCGCGCACGAGATCCGTGCCGACGACGTGCGTCCACACGCCGCGCGGCGGGGCAAAGCCCGCCCACTCGGGGCGGAAGCTCTTGGCGCCGAGCACGAGCTCGCGCGGCACCACGCCGTCCTTCAGGATCTTCTGCTCGCCGTAGAGGTCGGCCAGGAAGAGGTTCAGCGCGAGCACGCGCTGGCGCAGGCCCGCTTCGACGCGCGTCCACTCGCTTGCCGCGACGACGCGCGGGATGATGTCGAACGGAAAGATTCGCTCGACGCCCTGCGACGCGTCCTTGTCCTTGTAGACGAGGA
>JBBTFH010000018.1:0-2812 GCA_038041915.1 Myxococcota bacterium | reverse complement strand
GTCTGCCCCGCGGATCGAGGACGAATGGTCAACGCGCGGTGCAGAGCTTGGTGGCGACTGGCCCGCGCGCCGGATATCCCCCGGGGTATACTCGTCCCTCAATGGAGCACTCCCGACGGCCGTGGCTCGCGAGCGCCGCCTCGCTCGCCGTCGTCGGCTGCGTCTCCCAGGCGCCGCCGGACGGCGACCCTCCTCCGCCCGACTGCCGGCCGCCGGTGCTGTTCGGCCACCGCGGCACGCCGCTCTTCCGCCCGGAGAACACGATGCCCGCCTTCCGCTACGCCGTCGAGGAAGGCGGCGACGGGATCGAGGTCGACGTGCGCGTGACGCTCGACGGCGCGATCGTCGCGATGCACGACGCGAGGACCGGGCGCACGACCGACGACGCGGCCGATCGGCCCGTCTCGGAGCTGACGCTCGCGGAGATCAAGGCCCTCGACGCGGGCTCGTGGTTCGACGCGCGGTACGCGGGCACCGAGGTGCCGACCCTCGACGAGATCGCGGCCGCCTTCCCGCCCGACGTCCTGCTCCTGCTCGACCTCAAGGGCGAGGGCATCGGACCCGCCGTCGTCGACGCGGTCGAGCGCCTCGGGATCGCCGAGCGGTCGCTCGTGTCCAGCTTCGACGAGGCGCTGCTCGCGTCCGTGCACGCGGCGCTGCCCGACGTGCCGGTCCTCTACTACCTCGACGCCATGGGCGAGATGAGCCGCGGTGCGGAGACGGGAGCCGCGTACCTGCGCATCCCCGAGCCGATCGAGGACGACCCCGCGTTCATGGACGAGGTCATCGCGGCCGGCTACCGGCCGGCCGTGAGCGGGCGGTACATCCGGTGGGACGGCTGCCTGGGTCTGGTCAACAACATGCACCGGACGGTCGAGCGCCGCGTCGAACGCCGTCCCGCGGACTGCGCCGAGAAGACTTCGCCGGCCGACTGAGAGGAGGTTGAATTTTCAGCGTCGGCGTCTGGGCGCCGGACCGGCTTCCGATGATGGCCATGCTGCCATCCCGGGGCGTCGAGCCATGGAGCAACACGACGCCTACTGTAGCGCCAACTCGGGCCGCCGCGCCGCGTCGGGCTTCTCGCTCGTGCGCAGGCGGTCCTCGAGGCGCGCCGCGAGGAACGCGAGATCATGCTCGCTCCACAACGCCTTGACCGCGGCCGCGTCGCCGCCGCCGCGCCCGTAGGCGTCCGCGAGCTGCCGCAGCGCCGCGCACACGCTCGCGACGTGATCGACCGGCACGTCGATCGATCCGATCGGCGGCGAAGTCTCCGGCGCGCTCTCGGGCGCGGGTGTTGCCTGCGCCACGACCAGCGCATTCTGCAGCCGGTAGTGCTCCTCGAGCTGGGGATTGTCCCGCCACATCTGCGAAAACGCCTTGACGACGCCGGGATCAAACTTTGTGCCCGCCTCCGACTCGATCAGCGCCATCACCTGCGCGAGCGGCATTCCCGGCTTGTAGCTGCGCTCGGACGCGAGCGCGTCGAAGAAGTCGACGACCGCGAGGATGCGGCCAAAGAGCGATATCTCGAGGCCCTTCTTGCCGCGCGGGTAGCCGGAGCCGTCGAAGTGCTCGTGGTGGTCGACGGCCGCCTGATGGCACTTCTCCAGGCCGCGCAGGCCGCGCAGGATCTCGTCCGAGTGCGCGACGTGCCCCTTCATCTCGCGGTGCTGGTCGACGGAGAAGACGTGCGGGGCGGCGAGGATCTCGTCACGCACGGCGATCTTGCCGACGTCGTGGAAGACCGCCGCCAGCAGCAGGATCTCCTTGTCGACCAGCGGGACGTCGAGGAACGGCAAAAGGTAGCGGCAGAGCAGCTCGACGTTGTCGTGCGCCATCACGCCCGAAGAGGTGTGCGCGAAGGTGCGGTCCTTGACCCGCAGCATGCGCTTGACGATCTGCGTCGCGTTCGCGGTCAGGATCTCGCGGCCGTGGCGATCGGCGTAGCGCAAGCCGGCGTCGCGGATGATCGACACGAGGTTCTGCCCGGCGAAGGCGTCGGCCTTCTTGTGGTAGCCGATGCAGAGCTGGCCGTTGAGCGCCTTGATCGCCAGCGCCTCGTCGGTGTGGCCGGTCAGGATGAGGTTGGCGGTGAACGGGTTGACCTTGCCGGCGCGGTGCAGGAACTCGAAGCCGTCCATCTCCGGCATGCGGATGTCGGCGACGATGACGGCGATGCCCGCGTCGGTTTCGACCGCTTCCAGCGCGGCGGCAGGCGACTGGAAGGTCGCGACGTCGCACTCGTCGATCAACGCGTAGGAGAACGCCTGCAGGTTCTCCGGCTCGTCGTCGACATAGAGGACTTTCAGGCTACTGAAGATGTTCACGTTGAGCACGGGTTCCTCCCTGGGCGGTCGCGTCGGCGACTGCCCGCTCGTGGATGGCGTCGAGGTTCTGCGGGATGCGCACCTCGAAGATCGCGCCCGGACCTCCGGTCCGGTTGCGCGCGTGGATCTCGCCACAGTGCTTCTCGCAGACGATGCTCTGGGCGATCGCGAGGCCCAGGCCCGTCCCCTGTCCGGGCGGCCGTGTGGTCATGTAGCCGCGTCGGTCGGCGCGATAGGCCCGCGCGAGGAGCGTCGTCAAAGGAGCTGAATTCTATCTGCTTTACCTGTGGATTGGCAAAAACCAGGACGGCGGAGGGCGGATCTCCCAGCGATTCAGAGTCTTTGAGTCAATCCCTTCCCGTCGCCCGGCTCGCGGGGCGGACCCTCTCGCGGCGCCTCGGCGTCCTTCTGGCGCAGCGCGGAAAGGCGCCCGAACTCGTAGCGGACGAAGTTGTGGAAGTTGAGGAATCCCGCGCGCGACAGGG
>JBBTFH010000017.1:0-9722 GCA_038041915.1 Myxococcota bacterium | reverse complement strand
CCTCCGCGTTGCCGTGATAGCCCGTCATCCGCATGCTGCTCTTGACGTAGATCTCACCCACTCCGACGCCCGTGACGTCGTGGCCCTCCTCGTCGATCAGCCGCACCTCGTTGCCCGGAATCACGCGCCCGACCGTGCCGGGGCGCGCGGTGTGCTCACCCGGTTTCGCGACCGTGACTAGTCCGAACTCCGTCGCGCCGTACATGTTGTAGAGCACTTTCCCGAAGTGCTCCTCGACGCGGCGCGCGAGCTCCGTCGGCAGCGGCGCCGCCACCGCCATCAGCCAGCGCAAGGGCGAGACGTCATAGCGCGCCCGCACCGCCGGCGGCAGCGCGAGCATGCGGCTCAGCATCGTCGGCACCATCGTCGAGGAGGTGCAGCGCTCGCGCGCGAGCGTTGCAAGCGCCTTCTCGGGATCGAAGTGCCGCATGATCACGACGGTGCCGCCGACGGCGAAGGTCATCGCGACGTAGGCGGGCGCGGCGCTGTGGTAGAGCGGGCAGACCGCGAGGTGCCGCTCGTCGTGCGCCAAGGGGAACTGCAGGATGTACTGGGCGACCACGTCCAGACCCATGCGCGCGAGATCGCGGTGCGCGCCCTTGGGCTTGCCGGTCGTGCCCGACGTGTAGACCATCAGCCCGCCCGCCGCGCGTCCGCCGCCTGCGCGCGCGAGCGGCGGACTCGTCGCGCCTTCGGCGAGAAACCGCTCGTAGGCGCGTTCGCCCGGCTCCGCCTCGCCACGCGTGACCACGAGCAGGGGCGTCCCGGCTTCGGCGGCGCCGCCGGCCGCGGCCTCGCGGAACTCGCCGTCGAAGACCAGCGCCTTGCACGCCGCGTTCCGCAGGATGTACCCGACCTCGGGCGCCTTGAGGCGGTAGCCGATGGACACGACGGTCGCGCCGATTGCCGCGACGGCCATTTGCGCTTCGAGGAACTCGTTGCAGTTGCCGAGCAACAAGCCGACGGTATCGCCGGGCGCGACGCCCGCGCCGCGCAGCGCGCGCGCCAGACGATCGATGCGGTCGTCGAGCTCGGCGTAGCTCAGGCGCCGTCCCTCGAAGACGACCGCCTCGCGCTCCGGCGTGTTGTAGCGGTGCAGGCGCAGCGCCAGGTGCGGCCCGATGCGGCCACGCCGCAGGCTCGCGGCGAAGCGCGCGAGCGCGAGCGGACGGAGCGCGCCCAAGAGGCCTGTGTGCGAGAGGAAGCGCGCGACGAGCGCGGCCGCGTCGATTGCAGAGGTCATCCGCCGCAAACCAGCCGCATCACCTGCGAGACCTCGTCGCGGTCGGGCGCGTCGGGCGCGACCTGCAGGTACTTGCGGTAGAACTCGCACGACTGTCCGTTCTGGCGCGTGTCGCGGTACGCCGCCCCGAGCAGGCTGTAGGCGTCGTCGACCCACTCGGGCTTCTGATCGGGCGCGAGCAGTTCGACCGCGCGCCGCAGGTGCGAAATCGCCTCGCGCGCCTTGCCCGAGTCGTGCAACTGCTCGCCGGCCTTGTAGTGCGCCTCGGCGTTGTTCGGATCCTGCCGCGACGCCTGCTCGAACGCCGCGAGCGCGGCGCGCCGATCGCGCAGCGCCACCGCGCACTCACCGATCATCATGTGCACGTCGGCACGCTTGGCGTCGAGCTTGGCCGCCTCCTGCAGCCCCTTGATCGCCTCGCGGTACGCGCCGCGCGCGATCCGCAGGCGGGCCGCGGCGACGCGCACGTCCACGCCCGTCTTGTCGAGCTTGGCCGCATCGTCGTAGGCCACGAGCGCGTCGATCGGCTTGGCGGTGACCTCGTAGGCGCGGCCGAGCGCGAACAACGCGCGCGGCTCGCGCGCGACCCCGAGCGCCTGTCGCAGCTCGGCGATCGCCTCGTCGATTTTCCCGAGGCCGAGCAGCGCCTCGCCGAAAAGCCGGTGCGCCCTCGCGTCGTTGGGCCTGTCGCCCGAGACGCGCGCGGCGTGCTGGCGCGCGTCCTCGAAGCGGCCGACGGCGACGAACGACTCGGCCGCGGCTAGCCTGAGCTCGTGGGTTACGCCCTCGGCCGCGAGCGCGCGGTCGATCTCCGCGACCGCTTTCTCCTTCTGCCCCATCTTCAGGTAGAGGTTGCCGAGCCTCTCGGCCAGCCCCGGGAAGTCGCGGGCCTGTTCCCCCACCGCCTCGTACTCCGTGACCGCCAGCTCGATCTTGCCTTCCGCCACATCCACGCTGGCGAGGTTGAAGCGCGCGGCGTGGAATGCGGCGTCCTTGGCGATCGCCGCCTCGAACTCGGCGCGCGCCTTGTCGAGCGCGCCGCTCGCGAGGTGCACCTCGCCGAACGCGTTGCGCAGCGCCGCGGTGTCCCCGACCGCTCCTTGCGCCTGCACGAGCGCGCCCATCGCCTCTTCGGGCTTCTTCTCCTCGATGTAGAGCTGAGCGAGGCGGCTGTAGGGATCGAAGTAGTCGGCCTTGGCCTCGATCGCCCGCTGGTAGCGCTCGATCGCCTGGTCCGGCTGATCGAGCGACTCGGAGACCCGCCCGAGCAGGAAGAGCGCCTCGGCCTCTTTCGGGTTGCGCTTGAGGATCTCCTCGGCCTCGATGCGGGCGTCGAGAAACTTGCCGAGCGTGAGCGACGCGCGCACCAGGCAGAGCGCCGCACCCGTGTAGAGCGGCTCGAGCGTCTTGGCCACGCGACACTTGGCAATGGCGTCGGTCGGCTTGCCCGCCTCGTGGAGCATGACGCCCAGGCCCGTCAGCGCTCCCACGTTCTTTGCGTCGAGCCCGAGCGCGTCCTCGAACCGCTTGCGCGCCTCGTTCAAGTTTCCCGCGACGCGGGCCATTTCTCCGAGGATGGCCTCGGCGCGCGCTTTCTCCGTCGGCGCGCCCTTCTTCAGCACGGGCTCGAGGCGCTGGCGCGCCTTGGCGGCGTCGCCCGCCTTCCACGCGAGTTCACCGAGCTCGACGGTGGCGGAGAGATGCGCGGGGCTGCGCCTGACGATCTTCTCGAAGTCGGCGTGGGCGTCGGCGATCTTGCCGTGGGCCAGGCGCGCGAGGCCGAGCCCGTACGCGGCCGCGTCCGAGGCCGGGTCGAGCGCGGCGGCGATCGTCAGGGCCTGCTCGGCGGCGTCGACACGGCGCGCGCGCAGGAGCGCCCAACCGAGGAAGACCGCGCGCGCGGCGTCCTTCTGCCCGCCGCTGACCTCGACTTTCTCCAGCAGATCGACGGCCTCGAGCGGGCGGCCGCTCGCGAGCGCGTCGAGCGCCCGCCCCTTGTCGCGCTCGTAGGCGGTGCGAGCGTCGACGTTCGCGAGCGACGAGAGGTCGAGCTCGGCCAGCGGCACGTCGCTGGTCTCGCCGACGAAGCGGTGCGCGAGCGCGAGGCGGGCCTGCGCGCGCACGGCGACCGGCACGAGGTAGCTGGGCGCGCGGCGCTTGGCGTCATCGGCCAGGGCGACGGCGTGGCGGTAGGCCTCGGGCGTGTCGCGCGTCATCTCGCGTTGCGCCTGCTCGACCAGCCCCTTGGCGCCGGTGCGCTCCTCGATCGGGTTATGGGTGATCCAGTAAATGCCGAACCAGCCGTGGTCGGTGTAAAAGCGCGCCAGCACGCCGCCGGCGAGAACGCAGGCGATCGCGATGAAGCCGAGGAACGCGGCGACAATCCGCAGCCACTTGCTCGGCGGCAGCGCCGGCAGCGGCAGGCGCGACGCGGGCTCGGCCTCGGGCGCGCCGTCGAGCGTCAAGGGAGTGTCGAACGAAGCGCTCGGCCGGCGCGGCGAGGAGGCCAGCTCGACGGGCGCGTCGCCGTCGGCGTCGCCCGTGTCGCCGCCGCGTAGCCGCGGCGACGGATCGTCGTAGTCGATCGCCAACGGCTCGTCGGCTGGTATCCCGAAGCTCAGCCCGGACGGCGCGTCGAGATTCATGCCGAGGTCGGACGCGCGCAGCGCCGGAGCTCCGGCGCCGCTGCGTGAGTGCTTCACCCCGTCCGACGGGACGCGACCGGAGTCGCCATCGGCCATCTCGAGGTCGAGATCGTCGAGGCTGCGCCCACCGCTCGCCCGCGCGGGCGCGGACAGAGGCGGCGTGGAAGGGGGCGCCGAGGCCACGGTCGGCGATGGCAGATCGAGATCGCTGAGATCGAAGGTCGCGGCAGCCGGAGACGAGCGGGGAGCGGCGCCGGATCTTGGCGCCGGCAGATCGAGATTGTCGAGATCGAGCGAACCCGCCGATGCCGCGGGTCCGCGGGGCGCGGGGCGAGACACCGGCGACTTGGGCGCGGGAAGATCGAGATCGTCGAGCGACAGCGACGAGGCTGGCCGCGCGGCGGAGCGGCCCGTCCCCGCCGGCGCGGGAAGATCGAGCCCGTCGAGATCGAGCGGCGGTACGGGCGGCGCGGCGGGCACCTGGGGCGCGGCCGCGCGCGGCGGCTCGGGCATTCCGAAGAGCGTGCGGGCGGCGACGGGCGGGGCCGACGGCCTCGCGGCGGGCGCGGCGGTCGGGGCCGGCGCGGGCCGATCGAGCTCGTCCGGGCCGCTCGGCAGGGCGATCGAGCCGCTCGGGCGGGCCGGAGACGGCGCCGCGACGCCGCTCCCCATGATCGTGGGAGCGCCCGCGGCTGCGCGCCGACGCTCGAGGGGCGCGTTGGGCAGCATGGAGAAGGCGTCCGCGTCGAGACGCCGATCGGCCGACCCTTCGCCGCCGAGCGCCGCGTCGAGGTCCCCGAGCCCGAAGGCGACGGCACTGGGCGCCGCGGGCGCCTCCGCCGCGCCGACGGACGATGGCAGGCCGCCCTCGAGCGCGTCGCTCACCGCCGCAAGCGACGCGACGGGCGACCAGGCATCGCCGTCGGTGGAGATGACCTCCGTCCCGACCAGCTCGCCATGGGCCATGCGCCGCGC
The DNA here is from genome assembly GCA_038041915.1 of Myxococcota bacterium. Classification (GTDB taxonomy): domain Bacteria; phylum Myxococcota_A; class Polyangia; order JBBTFH01; family JBBTFH01; genus JBBTFH01. The sequence continues at coordinate 4,859 of JBBTFH010000017.1, read as the reverse complement.
GATCTGGGCCTCGGTGAAGCGGCCGATCGGCTCGCCGTGGAGCGAGCGCACGATGTAGACGGCTTCGCCCGCCTCGGGAGGGGTCGTCCCGCTCCCGGCCGGCGCAGTCTCGGGCGGGCGCACCACGAAGACGTGCTTGCACTTCGGACACTTGAGCTTGACGCCGGCCGACGAGACGCGGGCATCGTCGACGCGATACGCAGCGCCGCACTGCTCGCACGAGACGCGCATGCGGGCGTGCTTATAGCACGGGTTTCGGCGGGGGAAACCGACGCTGACTACTTCGTCAGCTTCTCGATGGTCGCCGCTGCGCGTCCGGCCACGATGGTGCCGAGGAGGCCGCGCACCTTCGGGTAGCGCGCGAGGATCTCGTCGATGAGCCGGCGCGTGAAGCGCACGAGCTCGACGGGCTCTAGAGTCTCGACGGTGGCGGTGCGCGCTTGATGCGAGAGCACCGCGACCTCGCCGAAGCAGGCACCGGGACCGAGCGTCGCGAGCTCGACGACGGCGCCCGAGTTCGCGGTGGTGACGCGCACGTGCCCGCTCCGCACCATGAAGAAGTCGTCACTCTGGTCGCCTTCGCGCACGATCGCCGCTCCGGCCGGATGCGTCTCGAGCGCACCGCCCGCGATCAGGCGCGCGCGGCCTTTGTCGTCGATCGATCGGAAGAGGTACGAGCTCGCGATCAGCGCTGCCGCGGCGGCCTCGTCGCCTTCGGGCGGCGCGGCCGGCGGCGCGACCGGCGGCGCGGCCGGCGGCGCGGGGGTGGCCCCGGCCAAACGCGCGCGGGGCGCCAGGCGCGGGGTGATCTTGTCGATCGTCGCCTCGGCGCGGCCGACCACGAGCGTGCGCAAGATCTCGCGCACGCGCGGGTAGTGGCGCAGCACGTCGTCGATGTTTCGCTTGGTGAAGCGCACGAGCTCGACGGGCTCGGCCGCCTCGACCGTCGCCGTGCGCGGCTGCCCGGAAAGCACGGCGACCTCGCCGAAGCAGGCGCCCGGACCGAGCGTCGCCAACCCGACCAGGGAGCCCCGCTGCCCGGTGTAGACTTTGACGCGGCCGTCCTTGACCATGAAGAAATCGTCGCCGTAGTCGCCTTCGCGCACGATCACCATGCCGGCGTGGTAGGCGCGCAGCACGCCGCCCGCGAGCAGGCGGCGGCGACCGACATCATCGATCGTGCGGAAGAGGTAGGAGTCCGCGACACAGGCGAGGCTCGAGATGTCGTCGGCGGAGAGCGAGAACTCGAGATCTCCGCCCGGCGGCTGGTCGGCGTCGGACACGACGCAATCTTACCAGAGGGCTACGGTGGGGGCAGGATCGGCGGGCGCTCGCGCGGAAGCTCCTGGCGCTGCAGTTCAATCTCTCCGAGAAGGATCGCCGGCGCGACCGTCGAGACCGGCACGTAGCCCGATTCGGCGCCGCAGAAGCCATTGAAGACTCCCGGCGTGTCGCTCGTCGCGATGATCTTGCCGACCGCCGAGAGCGGCGTGCCGACCAACTCGACGCCGCGCACCAGCGTCTCGGCGCCGCTCGAAGCGTCGATGCGCCGCACGATCCGCGGCACGCCCTTGAACGCCTGATAGCCGTAGGTCGCGGTGTTGGTGTTGCCACCCTGCACGTCATCGAGGATGAGGCCGAAGGGCTTGCCGCGCCGGCGCACTTCGTCGAGCAGCATCGCCCGGAGCTTCGCCAGCGGGACCGTGCGCGTGGAGGTGACGATGAGGTTGCCCATCCGCGCCATCGGATCGCCGTCGCCCTCGGCGCGGCCGTGGCCGTTCGAGCCGATGAAGCCACGCACGGGCGTGCGCGAAAGCAGGTAGCCCGCCAGCCGGCCGCCGTCGATCAGCGGCACGCGGCGCGCGCGCACGCCTTCGTCGTCGTAGACGTAGCGGCCGTTGAGCGGCACGCCGTCGGCGCGTTCGAGCGTCGGATCGTCCTCGACGCCGAGGAACGACGGGAGCACGGGGTGGCCGACCTGGCCGCTCCAGGTGCGCCCCTCGTGCTCGTCATTCTGCCGCTCGCCCTCGAGGCGATGGCCGACGGTCTCGTGGAAGAAGACGCCGGCGGCCTGGGGCATGAGGATCGCCGGGCCGGTGTACGGATCGAGCGCCGGCGCGCGGCGCAGCGCGTCGAGCTCGGCCACCACGCGCTCGACCTTGGCGGCGAGAACGTCCTCGGAGGGAAGCTCGTCCGCGCTCGGCGCGTACACGGTGAAGCCGTGCTCGAGCAGCATGCCGTCGTCGGCGCGCCCGACGACGTCGACCGTCACCTGCCAGAGCGGCCGATCGGTCACGATCGCGCTGCCCTCGCTGTTGACGTAGAAGCGCACGGTGCGGCGCACGCCCATGCGTACGCGCGAGTCGAGCACGTGCGGGCGCGCGGCGACGAGCGCCGAGAGGCGGCGCGCCTGCGGGCCGAGACGCGCGGCGGCGCCTTTGATATCGATTGGGCGCGGCGGATCGGCGTGGCGCGAAGACGCCTCGTGCGAGAAGCTCGGCAGCGGCTCCGGCGCGACCCGCGTCACGCCGTCGGCGCGCTTGGCGTGCAACTGCTTGAGCGCGCGCTTGTAGCGGTAGTCGGTGATCAGCCAGAGCGCGGCGCGCAGCGACGCGGGATCGTCGTCGAGTGGCGCGTCGGCATCGGGCTCGTAGCCCTCCGCGACCCCCATCATCGCCGCCTCACTCTCGGGCACGGTGTTGTCGAGATCGTAGCCGCCGACACGCACCTCGACGTGCAGTTGGCGGTCGCGCGCGCGATCATCGGTGAAGATGGCGCCGAGCTTCGCGCTAATCTCGAGGTTTTCGTACTCCTTGAGCGTGTAGGCGATGAAGTAGGGCGCCTCGTAGCCGGGGAGGCGCAGGCCGGCGTGGGCGCGCGCGAGCTCCGCGCTCATGGCATCAAGGACACGCGCGCGCGGGTCACCGATCGGCGCGCCCCAGGCCCCGAGCAGCACCGCGAGGACGATTCCAGCCAGAGTCCGCCGCATCGATTCCAAGGAAGTTAGCATCCCCCCGACGCGAGCGCCCGCAGCGCCCGGCGCGTTTCGTCGAGCGGCACGCGCTCGCCCGGCCCTTGACGCAGGAATCCCTCGATGGCGCGCGCCTTGGCGAGCGCACGATCAAGGACGGGGTCGCCGCCTGCCCGGTAGGCGCCGGCGGCGAGGAGGTCCTGCTTCTCGGCGAGCGTCGCGCAGAGATCGCGCACGCGCGCGGCGGCGGCCAGGTGTTCCTCGTCCACCAACGACGGCATGACGCGCGAGAGGCTGCGCGCGACGTCGAGCGCGGGGAACCGCCCGGCCGCCGCCGCGCGCGGGTCGAGCACGAGGTGACCGTCGAGCAGCGCCATCGCCTCGTCGGCGATCGGATCGTCGCGATCGTCGGCGGACGCGAGCACCGCGTAGAGGCCCGTAATCGAGCCGCGCTCCGACGCGCCGGCGCGCTCGAGCAGGCGAGGCAGCATCGTGAAGACGCTGGTCGGAAAGCCCATCCGCACCGGCGGCTCGCCGGCGGCGAGGCCGACCTCGCGCTGCGCCCGCGCGTAGCGTGTGAGCGAGTCGACGAGGAGAAGCACGCGCCGGCCGCGCTCGCGGAAATGCTCCGCGACCGCGGTCGCCACGTGCGCCGCGCGCAGCCGCACGAGCGCCGGCGCGTCGCTCGTGGCAACCACCACGACCGCGCGCCGGCGGCACTCGGCGCCAAGGCCGTCCTCGATGAACTCGCGCACCTCGCGCCCGCGCTCGCCGACGAGCGCGACCACCACCGCGTCGACCGCCGCCGAGCGCGCGATCTGCGCGAGCAGCGTCGACTTGCCGGCGCCGGGACCGGCGAGCACCGCCACGCGCTGTCCCTCGCCGAGCGTCGCCAGCCCGTCGATCGCGCGCATCCCCGTGGCGAGCGGCGCGCGAATGCGCCGGCGGGCGAGCGCGTCGGGCGCCGCACGATCGATCGGCCACTCCTCGCCGTCGATCGCGCCGCCGCCGTCGATCGGATCGCCCAGCCCGTCGAGCACGCGGCCGAGCAGCGCGTCGCCGCAGCGGATCGCGGACGGCCGGCCGGTCGAACGCACTCCGCTGTCGGGGCCCACGCCCGCGGGATCGCCCAGAGGGATGAGCGTCGCCTCGTCACCGGAGAAGCCGACGACCTCGGCGCGGAGCGGCGGGGCTCCATCACGATCGATCACGCAGAGATCGCCCACGCGGACCCGCGCCAGGCGGGCGCGCAGCACGAGGCCGACGATCGCGGTCACGCGCCCTTCGAGCGCGAGCGGCGCCGAACCGTCGAGCGCGGCCAGGGCCGCGTCGAGCTTCACGCTTCCTCCGTGAGCGCGCGCTCGATCGCGGCGAGCTGCGAGGAGAGGCGCGCGTCGACCACGCCTGCCTCCGTCTCGACGACACAGCCGCCACGCGCTATTTCCGCGTCCGCGCGAAACGTGACGATCGCGTGATCGCGGCGGACTCTCGGGAGATCGTCCGGATGCACGCGTACGATCACGCGCTGCCGACCGCGAACCTGATCGAGCGCGCCCGCGCAGATGTCGGCAACGGCGTCGGGCCGCAGGGCCAACTCGCGGCCCAGGATCTTCTCGGCGACGCCCACCGCGAGCCGCCGGAAGTCGCCGTCGACGCGGCGCGCCGCCGCCTCGGCGCGCACCATCGTTTCGGTCGCGCGCGCAAGGCCCTGCTGCAGGCCTTCGGCGCGCGCCTCCTCGCGAATGCGCACCGCCTCGGCGCGAGCATCTGCGATCACGGCGGGAACGACGCGACCTCCGCCGGCTCTGACGACGCGCGTCAGGGCGCGACCCGAGCGCCGGCGCGCCGGCGCAGCCAAAGCCGCCACTCCGGCGGCGTCGCCGGCGAT
>JBBTFH010000016.1:0-14691 GCA_038041915.1 Myxococcota bacterium | reverse complement strand
CGCACGTCCAGGCCCAGCCAGTCTTCGAGTCGCCGCTCGCCCAACCACGCGACGGCGCCGAACGTGGCCGAGCGCAGCGAAGGTGGAAAGAACTCGAGCTCGAAGGGCACGCGCGGCGACGAGGAGAGGATCGTTTCGCCCTGCTTGACCGAGACTACGCCCACGAAGTCGGCGCGGCCGAGCGCGCGCTCGGCGGCGAGGTCCGCGTCGACGAGGATGCGCGTGCGCGAGAGGACGCGGCCGGGACGCTCGACCTTCAGGCGTTCGATCTTGCCGCCGGGACGACGGAACTGGCCGTCGAAGAGGACCGTCGCCTCGGCGCCGGGCTGAAAGCCGCGGCCTCGCCCCGTCGCAGCCTCGACGACGATCGACTCGCCGCGCTGGACCCGATCCGGGCGCACGTCGCGGATGGGAGCCTCGGGCGGCGGCGCGGCGCAGCCGGCGACCGCCGCTAGGAGCAGCGCGATCCGCGTCACCGGTCGATCTCGGGCGCGACGACGTCGAGCGACGCGATCAGCGCGACGAGATCGGCGACCATCACGCCGTGCGACTTCTTGCGGATGATGCCCATCGCGTTGAACGAGCCGGTGCGAAACTTCGCGCGGTAGGCGTTGGTCGAGCCGTCGCCGATGACGTAGCAGCCCATGTCGCCGCGCGCCGCTTCGACGCGGACGTAGGCCTCGCCCTTGGGCTTGAGCTTCTTGGGCTTGTTCCAAAAATCGCCGGGCTTGGTCTCGGCGTTCATCTGCGCCAGCGCCTGGCGGATGATTTTTACCGACTGCTCCCACTCGCGCACGCGCACCCAGAAGCGGTCCCAGCAGTCGCCGACCGCGCCCATGAGGCCTTTGCCGAGAGGCACGTCGAACTTCACCGACGGGTAGATCGAGTAGGGCACGTCGCGGCGCACGTCGAAGTCGACGCCCGAAGCGCGCAGGTTCGGCCCGACGAAGCCCCAGTCGATCGCCTCGTCGCGCGGAACGACGCACAGGTTCGCGAGGCGCTTGATGAAGAGCTCGTTGTTGGTGATCAGCCGGTCGAACTCGCCGACGACGCCGTCGAAGTGATCGCACCAGCGCAGCACCTTGTCATCCCAGCCCAACGGCATGTCCCAGCCGACGCCGCCGATGCGGTGGTAGTTGAAGGTCAGGCGCGCGCCGCAGATCTGCTCGAGCAGATCGTTGATGTACTCGCGCTCGCGCAGCGTGTACGGGAAGGGCGTGATGGCGCCGATGTCCATCGCCATCGCGCCCAGCGCGATGCAGTGCGACGAGATGCGGCAAAGCTCCGACGAGAGCGCACGCAGGTAGTAGCCGCGGCGCGGCACCTCGATGTCGGCGAGCTTCTCGACCGCCATCGCCCAGCACTCGTTGGCGGTCATCGCCGCGACGTAATCGACGCGGTCGGTGTAGGGCATGAAGCCTTCGTAGGTGCACTTCTCGGCGATCTTCTCGATGCTGCGGTGCAGGTAGCCGACGTCGGGGATCGCCTCGCTCATGATCTCGCCGTCGGTGCGCACGATGAAGCGGATGACGCCGTGCGTGGACGGGTGCTGCGGCCCCATGTTGAGGAGCATCTCCTCGCCGGAATCTTGGTTCGCGAAGATGATCTCAGGCATGGGCTACTTCGTCTCCGCCGGCGGCGTCGCGGGCGCGCCGCCCTGCTTGAGCTGCTCGACGGCGTGGGCGTCGTAGATGGGCAGGAGCTCGAGCGGGCTGTAGCGGGTGGTCGGCATGCCGCGGTACGCGTCCTTCTCCTTGTAGTCCTTGCGCAGCGGGTGCCCCTCCCAGTCGTCGGGGAGCATGATGCGGCGCAAGTCGGGATGCCCGGAGTAGCGGATGCCGAGCAGATCGTAGCTCTCGCGCTCGAGCCAATCGGCGGTCGACCACACGCCGGCGACCGACGGGCAGACCGGCTCGTCGCGCGGCACGTCGCATTTCACCACGAAGGAGTGGCGGTGCGGGTACGACCAGAGGTGGTAGACGGTGGTCAGGACTTCCTTGTTGTCGACGCCCGAGAGGCTTTGCAGGAAGTCAAAGCGGCTCTGCGGATCGTCGCGCAGGAACGTCATGATCTCGACGATGCGCGCGGCGGCGGCCTTGCAGAAGGCATCCTTGACGCCCTCGCCTTCGGTGTAGGCCGAGATCGCGTCGGGAAACTTCGTCTGGAGGCGCTCGAAGATGTCCTTCGGCGTCACGTCTTGGGTCCCTTTTGGGGCTCCTCCGCCTTGACGAACGGGCGAATCCACTCGAGGTCGCCGCGCTTCCACACGTAGGCGAGGCCGAGCATGAGGATCGCGACGAACAGGAAGATCTCGAAGAAGGCGACCGCGCCGGCACCCTCGGCGACCCAGCGGCGGTAGACCACTCCGACCGGGTAGGTGAAGGCGACCTCGACGTCGAAGATGAGGAAGATCAGCGCGACGATGTAGAAGCGCGGGTTGAAGTTGAACCACGCGCCGTGGATCGGGTGCTCGCCGCACTCGTAGATCTCGAGCTTGGCGCGGCCCTCGACGGCCGGGCGAATGAGCTTGCCGAGCGCCAGCGTCGCGAACACGATGACGCCACCCATCACGAGAAACACGAGGATATTCGCGAGGTCGAAGTGCATCGAGCGCGTTTCGTATAGTGAAGATTCGCCGTCGGGTCAAGGCGCACAAAGTGCAAGAATCCGCGGAGGAATGAGGGAACGATGAAGGAGATCGAGATCGCGGTCGAGGCGGCGCGGGCGGCGGGCGAGGCGCTCCTGGGCTTCTTCGGAAAGCCCATCAAAGTCGAGCGCAAGGCCGGCGACGAACCGGTCACCATCGCCGATCGCGAGGCCAACGCGCTGATCGTCGCGCGCCTGCGCGCGGCTTTCCCCGACGACGCGATCCTCTCCGAGGAGCTTCCCGACGACGGCTCGCGCCACGGCGCGCACCGGGTCTGGATGGTCGATCCGATGGACGGCACGAAGGAATTCCTGCGCGGCGATTCTGGCTTCTCCGTGATGATCGGCCTTTGCGAGGATGGGCGCCCTGCCGTCGGCGTCGTCCTTGCGCCCACCGCGGGGCGGCTCTACACGGCCGCGCGCGGCGACGGCGCGTTCGTGAAGGAGGCCGGCTCTGCCGCGCCCCGCCGACTTCATGTCTCGGCGATCGCCGAGCTTCGCGCCGCGCGGATGGTCTCGTCGCGCTCGCACCGCGGATCGATCACGGAGCGCATCCGCGACGCGCTCGGAGTGGCCGACGACCTCGCGTGCGGCAGCGTCGGCCTCAAGCTCGGGCTCATCGCCGAGGGCGTGCGCGACGTCTACGTCAACCCGAGCGGCCGGTCGTCGCTGTGGGATGCGTGCGCGCCCGACGTCGTGCTGACCGAAGCCGGCGGCCGCCTCACCGACGCGCGCGGTGGTCCGATCGACTACCTGGGCGAGCTTGCGAACCGCCACGGCCTGCTCGCGACCAACGGCCTGCTGCACGATCTCGCGATCGCGCGTCTGGGTCCGGTGCTCCCGGCGGCGTGACCGCGAGACGCAGGCGATCGATTTCGGCCCGCGTCAGGTAGCGCCACTCGCCCGGACGGAGATCGCCCACACCGAGGCCGGCGAAGCTCACGCGCGCGAGCTTGAGCACGGGGTGGCGAATCGCCAGCGCCATGCGGTGGATCTGCCGGTTGCGCCCCTCGTGCAGCGCAAGCTCGACCCAGGTGTGCTTTCCGGTCGACGCGAGCACCTTGACGCGATCGGCGCGCGCAACGCCGTCCTCCAGGCGGACGCCGCGGCGCAGTTTTTCCAGATCCTCGCGCGCGAGCGTGCCCTTGAGCTTGGCGTGGTAGACGCGCTCGACGCGCCGCGACGGGTGCAGGAGCGTGTTGGCAAGCTCGCCGTCGTTGGTCAGGAGCAGCACGCCCTCGGTGTGGTAGTCGAGCCGTCCGACGGGCACGACGCGCGCGCCGACGCCGCGCACCAGATCGATCACCGTCTGGCGCCCCTCCGGATCGTCGAGGGTGGTCACCACGCCGCGCGGCTTGCACAGCAGCACCGTGGCCTTGTCCTGGATGATCGCGCGCTTGCCCTCCACGCGAACGTCGTCATGCGCGGCATCTATTTCGGCGACCGGATCGCGCACGACGTGGCCGTTGACCGCGACCTTGCCCTGGCGCACGAGTAACGAAGCCTTGCGGCGCGCGGCGAGCCCGGCCGCCGTAACGAATCGCTGGAGGCGCACGGCAAAAGCCTACGACGCGGAGGTCGGCGTCTCGGACTCGGCGTTGGGCTCGGGCTCGGGCTCAGGCCGGGGCGCGGAGGCGCTATCGGCCGCGGCATCGGCCGGGCCCCCGGCTTTCGCCTCCAGCCGCGCGCGCTGCTCCTCGTCGAGCTCGGTGAACTCGCGCAGCGTCGGCAGATCGCGCAGATCGCGCAGGTGGAAGAACTCGAGGAACTCCTTGCTCGTGACATAGAGCAGAGGCCGCCCCGGCTCCTCCTTGTGCCCGGCGGAGCGCACCAGGCCGCGGTCGAGCAGCGCCTTGAGCACGCTCGCGCAGTCGACGCCGCGAAGCTCTTCGATCTCGGCGCGGGTGATCGGCTGGCGGTACGCGACGATCGCCAGCGTGTCGCGCGCCGCGCGCGAGAGCTGCGCCGGCCGCTGGGCGAGGAATCGCCGCACCGCGTCGGCGCACTCGGGCGCGGTGCGGAACTGCCAGCCGCCCGCGACCTCGACGAGCTGAACGCCGCGGTCGGCGGTCTCGCGCCCGAGCTCTTCGAGCGCTTTACCTACGGCATCGCCGTCCTCCACGCCGAGCGCCTCGCGCAGCTGTTTGGCGGTCAGCGGGCGGTCCGCGACGAAGACGAGGCTCTCCAGGATCGACTTCAAGGTTTCGCTCACGGGCTCTTTTACTCCTTTTCGGTTCGGCGACGCTGCACCCTCATCGCCAGTCGGCCACGACGTTGGTCGTGCGCAGATCCTCCGACGCGCGGCTGATGTAAATAGGCTCTCCCACGGAGGTCTGGTGGATGCGGGTGAGGCGCAGCCGCGTCATCTCGAGCAGCGCCAGGAACGTGACGATGACCTGGTGCCGCACCTGCGCCACGCCGGCCGCGAGATCGATGCACGACTCGAGCGTGAAGCTGCGCTCGCGCTCCAGCCGGTCGACGAGGTCGTGGATGCGCTGCACCACCGACACGCGATCGACCACGATCTCCTGCCCAAGCTCGACGCGCGCCTTCTTCATGATCTCGCCCAGCGATTCGAGCAGCGAAAAGACGCTGATCTCGGCGAGCGGCGCTTCGGAGGTGTCGGCCTGCATCTCGGGCGCCGGCCCACGGCGGGTGAAGACGTCGCGCCCGAGCACCGGCCGCTCCGCGAGCTTCTCGGCGGCGTCCTTGTAGCGCTGGTACTCGAGCAGGCGCCGGATCAGCTCGGCGCGCGAGTCGGGACCGTCGTCTTCCTCGTCCTCGACGGTCGTGACCTCGGGCGAGGGCAGAAGCTCGCGCGACTTGAGATGCGCGAGCGTCGCCGCCATCAGCAGGTACTCGGCCGCGACTTCGAGGCTGAGCTGGCGCATGAGCGCGAGGTGCTCGAGGTAGCGCTCGGTGATGAACGCGATGGGGATGTCGAGGATCTCCAGCTCGTGGCGACGCACGAGGTAAAGGAGCAGATCGAGCGGGCCCTCGAAGGCCGGCAGCTCGACGCGGTAGACCTCGTCCGCGTGCGTTTCCACTAGGCCATTCCCCGCAGCATCCGCATCCATGAGTTCGAGAAGGCGTTGACCGGCGCGAAAAAGAGGTTGATGGCGCCGGTGAGGAGCAGCGCGAGCAGGATGAAGAAGCCGTACTGCTGGAGGAAGCCGATGACGTGGCCGTAGCGGTCGGGCAAGACGCCCGCGAGCACGGCGCCGCCGTCGAGCGGCGGGCAGGGCAAAAGGTTCAACGCGGCGAGCACGAAGTTCAGGCGAATGAGCAGCGCGACCTCGGCGGCCGGATGCTCCGACGTGGTGGCGCGGAGCACGACGACGTAGACGATCGATGCGAGCAGCGCGAGCGCGACGTTCATGGTGGGGCCGGCGATGGCGACGAGCAGGTGGCCGGTCTTCATGCGCAGCTTGCGGGTGAAGGAGAGCGGGTTGACCTGCACCGGGCGGCCCCAGCCGAAGAGCACGCCGCCGGCCAGAAAAATGCCGATGAGCGGGAAGAGCAGCGTACCGAAGGGATCGACGTGCGCCATGGGGTTGAGCGTGACGCGCCCCTGAGAGCGCGGCATGCGATCCCCGAGACGGTCGGCGACGAGGGCGTGTCCGAACTCGTGAAACGCCGTCGAGAGGATGAGCGCGATCAGAAAGATGACGGCGTAGCGCACCGTCTCGAGGCTGATCGCGTCCGGCACGGGCGCCATTATGGGGAGCGTGGCCGAGCGCGTCAACGAAACGCCCCCGGAAAACGTCCCCGGGATTTCGCGCTACGCCCTCGGGTGGTGCTTGCGATAAGCCTCGCGCACGTGCTTGTGGCCGATGTTCGTGTAGATCTGCGTCGTCGCGATGTCGGTGTGGCCGAGCATCGCCTGCACCGCGCGCAGATCGGCGCCGCCCTCGAGCAGGTGGGTGGCGAACGAGTGGCGGAGCGTGTGCGGCGAGAATCGCTTGCGGATGCCGGCCTTGCCCGCGTAGCCGCGCAAGAGCTTCCAGAAGCCCTGGCGCGTCATGGCAAAGCCGAGGCGCGTGACGAAGAGCGCGCCATCTCGCGACTTCGCCTTGGCCACGAGCGCGGGCCGCGCAGTGCGCAAATAGCGTTCGATCCGCCGCCGCGCGACCTCGCCGAGCGGCACGAGCCGCTGCTTCTTGCGCTTGCCGAACGCGAGCACGGCGCCGGACTCGAGGTTGACGTCGCCGACCTTCAGGCTGACGAGCTCGGACACGCGCAAGCCGGTCGCGTAGAGCGTCTCGAGCATCGCCGCATCGCGCAGACCCCTTTGCGTTTCCTCGTCGGGCGCCGCGAGCAGCGCCTCGACCTCGGCGAGCGAGAGGGCCTGCGGCAACTTGTGTGAGAGGTGGGGAAGGTCGACGCCCTCGGTCGGATCGGCGGCAAGCAGCCCTTCGCGGCGCAGGAAACGGAAAAAACCGCGCAAGACCACCAACAGGCGCGCCTGGCTGCGCAGGGAGAGCGTGTCGCCCGTGTCGAGCAGCAGCGCGACGAGCAGCTCGGTCGTGACGTCGTCCACCACCGGGGCGCGCTCGTGCAGGAAGGCGACGGCGCGGCGCAGATCCTGCCCGTACGCCCCGAGCGTCGCGCGCGCGAGGTTGCGCTCGATCTTGAGGTGCACGAGGTATCGATCGACCGCGTCGTCGAGGCAAAACGGCACGGATCGGGAATATCAGCGCGGCGAAAGCGCCGCAAAAAGGCCGCGAGACCTGCCGGCGACCACGCGAACGTTCAAGTGCTACGGCAACATCAAAGGCCGCCGTGGCCTCGGCGTCGACGATTCGCGCGTGGTAGCGTCTGCTCGCAATGCCGACGGTCACGTTTCTGCCGTGGAGCACGGCGGTCGACGTCGCGGCCGGCACGACCGTCTTGACCGCCGCCGCACAGGCCGGCGTGTCGATCCCGACCGCGTGCGTGGGCAAGGCCACCTGCGGCCTGTGCCGCGTGAAGATCGTCGCCGGCGCCGAGCACCTGCCTCCCTTCTCGCCCGTCGAGGCCAAGCACCTCGGCAACATCTACTTCATCAACAAGCTCAGGCTCTCCTGCCAGGTCGCGATATCGCATGACGTGACCGTGCTCGTCCCCGACGCGAAATGAGGCCTGCCGTCGTCGGCCGGATCGAAGGCTTGCGGCGTCGCGCCGGCGCGATGGTCGTCGACAACCTGTTCCGCGGCCTGTCCGCCGCCGGCCGCATCCATCCGCGGGCGCGCGCCGAGCTGCGGCGCGTGCGCGTCCTTAGCGACGTGGCGTACGTCGCGGGCGGCGGGGCCAATCACCGGCTCGACGTCTACGTGCCGACCGCGCGGCCCGGCCCGTGGCCAGTGGTCCTCTACGTCCACGGCGGCGGCTTCCGCATCCTCTCGAAGGAGACGCACTGGCTGATGGCTCTCGCGTTCGCGCGGCGCGGTTGGCTGGTCTTCAACATCAACTACCGGCTCGCGCCGCGGCACCCGTTCCCGGCGGCGATCGAGGACGCGTGCGCGGCCTTGCGCTGGGTGTGGCGCCACGCCACGGCCTACGGCGGCGATCCGTCGCGGCTCGTGCTGGCGGGCGAGTCCGCCGGCGCGAACCTCGTGAGCGCGCTCTCCATCGCCTGCTGCTGGCGGCGCCCCGAGCCATGGGCGTGCGCGCTCTTCGACGATGCGATCACGCCGCGCGCGGTGTTGCCGGCGTGCGGGCTCCTCCAGGTCAGCGACACGGCGCGCCTCGGGCGTGATCGCAAGCTGCCGTGGTGGTTGGCCGACCGCCTGACCGAGGTCTCGGACGCGTACCTGGGAGCCGCCGCCCAGGGCGCAGGTACACCCCGTCGGGTGGGCTGCGGCAGCCTCGATCTCGCCGATCCGCTGCTCGTCTTCGAGCGTGGCCAGCCGCCGGATCGACCGCTTCCGCCGTTCTTCGCGGCCGTCGGCACGCGCGACCCGCTGCTCGACGACACGCGTCGGCTCGCGCGCGCTCTCGAGCGCCTCGGCGGCACGTGCGAGGCGCGCTACTACGACGGAGAGCCACACGCCTTCCACGCGCTGGTTTTTCGGCGCAACGCCCGCCGCTGCTGGCGCGACGCGTTCGCCTTCCTCGATCGCTACGTGGCTACATGAGCCCGCGGTAAGCGCCGCCGTCGACCAGCAGCGTCGTGCCGGTGACGTAGCTCGCGCGCGCCGAGCAGAGGAACGCGACGACGTCGGCGAGCTCCTCGGGGCGGCCGTAGCGGCCGAGCGGGATGGCGCGCGCCATCTCGGAGGCGATTTCGCCGGCGTCGCGGCCCGAGGTTTTCGCCAAGGCCTCGTCGAGCGACCGCACGCGGTCGGTCGCGATGCGGCCGGGGCAGACGCTGTTGACCAGAATTCCGTCGGGCGCGAGCTCGTCGGCGAGCGTCTTGGCAAGGCCTATGACCGCCGCGCGCACCGCGTTCGAGAGCACGAGCCCGGCGATGGGCTGCTTGACGGCGAGGCTGACCAGGTTGACGACGCGCCCGCCGCCCGCGGCGCGAAGGTGCGGCACGGCGGCGCGCACGAGGCGCACCACCGACAGGAGGTTTGCGTCGACGGCGCGCGACCACGCCGCGTCGTCGTGCGCGTCGAAGCTCCCGGGCGGCGGCCCACCGGAGTTCGTCACCAGGATGTCGACGCCGCCGAGACGCCGCGCCCCCTCGTCGACGAAGCGCGCCGCGCCGTCGGCGCTCGCGAGATCGCAGACGAGAGCCTCTCCGCCGATCGCCGCGGCGACGCGCGCGAGCGCAGCGCCGTCGCGCGCGCACACCGCTACGCGCGCCCCTTCGCGCGCCAGCGCCTCCGCGCACGCCCGCCCGAGCCCACGACTCGCCGCCGCCACCAGCGCGCGCTTGTCCGCGAGGCCGAGATCCATGCGCCTACTCGACCTCGGCGTGGACCATCAGCGCGCCGTGCACTCGCGCGATCGTATCGGCCTGCGCGCTCACGCGTCGATCATAGCGACGCCTCGAAGCCGCCGCAAACCCCGGGGCGGACCGCCCGCCAGCGCTGGGGGGTAATTGTGGGAAGCATGCCCACGGGGTAAGATGCCCGCTTAGTGTCGTCTCCCACGACGGGCAGCTTACGGCTAGCCGTTCTCCAGAACGCCCGAGCCGTCGCCACGGTGAGCATCCCCGACGGCCTCACCGACGCGTTCGCCTGCAACGCGATCGAGCTTGCAATGGTCAAGCTCGACGAGGTGCTCGCGCGCGTCGCCTCCGGGCACACCGACGTGGTCCTGCTCGATGCCTCGCCCGCCGCGATGCGCGTCTGCCGCCGTATCAAGGCCGCGCCGCAGACCCACTTCGTGCCGGTGCTCGTGCTCTGCCCGCCCGGCGACGCCGAGGCGCGGCGGCGCGCCTACGTCGAGGGCGCCGACCACGTTCTCTCGGAGCCGATAGACCTCGACGAGATCATCGCGCGCACCTGGTCTCTCCTGCGCACGTACCACCTCTTCAAGGGGATCGAGAGCAAGCGGCAGGATCTCAAGATGCGCCGCGACTGGGTGCGCTACCTCGTGCACGACCTCGGCAACATGCTCGCGAAGGTCGTCTACAACGTGCTCTACCTGCGCCGACGACTCGGCGACTCCGACGAGGACACGCTCGGCGTGCTGTCCGATCTCGAGCAGTCCGTCGACCGCTCGATCGGGATGCTGCGCGACGTGCTCGACGTCGACCGCCTGCGGCAAGGCCGCCTGCCGATCCGTCCCGAGGAGATCGCCGTGCTCGAAGTCGTGCAGCAGGTGGCCGATCGCATTGCCCGCTTCGCGCGCGAGCACCAGGTGAGCGTGCGCGTCGCGGGGTGCGCGCTCCGCGTGCGCTCCGACCGGAGCTTGCTCGAACGCATCTTGCAGAACCTCTTCGAGAACTCGATCCGCTTCAGCCCCCCCGGCGAAGACGTGGTCGTTCACGTCGAACCGGGAGAGGGCGAAGTGCGCGTGTCGGTCGCCAACCGCGGCCCCGCCATCGGCGAGTCGAATCGCGATCGCATCTTCCAGCCGTTCATCCGGCTCGACGACGCCGGCGGCAGCGGCGCGGGACTCGGCCTCGCCTTCGCGCGCCTCGCACTCGAGGCGCAGCGCGGGCGGATCTGGGTCGACGATCCGCCCGGCGGCGGCACGATGTTCTCGTTCGCGCTGCCTCTTCCGCACTGATGTCGGGCACGGGGGAGTCCGCCGAGAGCGGTCCGGCCGCGCCAATCCACGACGCCGAGACCGAGGTCCTCGGCGGCCCGCTGATGCTTGAGCGCCCGCCCGGCGGCCGCTACGAGCTCGGCGGCGAGATGGCGCGCGGCGCGATGGGCCGCATCGTCGAGGCGTGGGACCGCGAGCTGCGCCGCCGCGTCGCGCTCAAGCTCATGACCAGCCGCCTGCCGGGGGCGCGCGGCCGCTTCGTGCGCGAGGCGCAGATCGCCGCGCAGCTCGACCACCCGAACGTCGTGCCGGTGCACGAGCTCGGGCAGCTCCCGTCGGGCGAGCTCTATTACGCGATGAAGCTGGTGCGCGGCCGCACGCTGAGCGAGGTCATGCGCGAGGCCTCGCAACTGCGCCTGCTGCACATCGTCGAGCAGGTGGCGATGGGCGTCGGCTACGCGCACTCGAAGGGCATCGTCCACCGCGACCTCAAGCCCGCCAACATCATGGTCGGCCACCACGGCGAGGTGTACGTGATGGACTGGGGCGTCGCGAAGATCGTCGGTGAAACCGACGCGGGCGCCGCCCTCCCCCTCGACGGGCTCGACCTCGCCGGCTCGCCCGACCTCACCCGCGAGGGAGCGATCTTCGGCACGCCCGGCTACATGTCGCCCGAGCAGGCGTCGCGCAGGCCGATCGATCCGGGCTCGGACGTGTTCGCGCTCGGCGTAATCCTCTACGAGGTGCTGGTCGGCGCGCGGCTCTTCGGCGATCTGCCGACGTGGGAGATTCTGAGGCTCACCGTGCAGCGCGACATGGAGCCGCCGAGCCGGCGCGCCGCCGGCCGCGCGGTGCCCGAGGAGATCGAGCGCGTGGCCATGCGGGCGCTCGCGCGCGACCGCGCGGCCCGCTTCCCCACGGCGACGGCGATGGGCGAGGCGATCCGGGCGTTCCTCGAAGGCGCCGAGCGGCAGCGGCTGGCCGACGAACGTACCGTGCTCGCGCGCGAGGCTGCCGCCGAGCACGCGCGGCTGGCCGATCGCGCGCGCCGCGCACGCGCCGAGGTGCGGCGGGCGGCGGCGGCAGTGCGGCCGCACGAGCCGATCGAGGTGAAGCGCAGGTTGTGGGCGGTCGAGCGCGAGGCGGAGACGGCCGATCTCGCGCGCGACGCGGCGCTGGCGCGCACCGAGGAGCTTTGCGAGCAGGCGCTCGGCTTTTCGGCCGGACACGCCGGCGCGCGCGCGTGCCTGGCGGGCCTTTACGCCGAGCTTCACGCCCAAGCCGAGTCGGCGCGCGACCGGCGCCTGAGCGCGCACTATGAGCGATTAGTGCGCCGCCACGACGACGGCGCGTACGCCGGCTACCTCGAGGGCACGGCCCGCCTTCACGTCGAGAGCGATCCGCCGGGCGCACGCGTGCTCGCCTACCGCTACGCCGACGAGGACGGGCTGCTGATCGCGCGTGACGAACGGATGCTCGGCGTGACACCGCTTGACGCGAGCCTGCCGTTCGGCAGCCACCTGCTCGTGCTCGGGCGCGAGGGGTTTCGCGACGTGCGCTACCCGGTGCTGCTCGCGCGCAACGAGGAATTCTCCGCGCGCGTGCGGCTGCGCACCGACGCCGCAATCGGCGAGGGCTTCGTCTACGTGCCGGCCGGGCGGTTCGTGTTCGGCGGCGATCCCGAGGCGCCCGCCTCGCGCGAGCGCGCCGTGATCGAGCTGCCGGACTTCGCGATCGCGAAGTTTCCGGTCACGTGCGGCGAGTACGCCGAGTTCCTGAACGCGCTGCCGCCTACGGTCGCGGCGAAGAAAGCGCCGAAGTATCCCGAGAGAATCGCCCCGCTCTGGCGCCCTGACGACGATGGGCGCTACCGCTTGCCATGCGCCGACGCCGATGGAGACGTCTACGAGCCGCGGTTCCCCGTTGCTCATGTGGCGGCTTCCGATGCCGAGGCGTACGCCGATAGGCAGAAAGCGCGGCTGCCCAGCGAAGAGGAATGGGAGAAGGCGGCGCGCGGCGCTGATGGTCGCCCGTTTCCCTGGGGACATCGGTTCGATCCTGCGCTGTGCCTGATGCTCCACTCGCGCCCGGGGCGTCCCTATTACGCGCCGACGGGCTCGTACGCGTCGGACGAATCACCGTTTGGCGTGCGCGACCTGGCGGGTGGCATCCGAGACTGGACGTCGAGCGCCGCGGTCGAGGACCCGGATCTTCGCGTCGCCAAGGGTGGCGCGTTCTCGCGCCGGGACGACGGTTGCCGCGCGGCGTTTCGTGAGCCCAACCGGCCCACGCAGATCGTGCACTACCAGGGCTTTCGCCTGGCGAAGAGCTTCTAGCGATTCGAGCGCGCCGTTTGTAGGGCGTGGCGTGTGTGGTAATCCTCTCTCATGGCTTACGTCGTCACGCGTCTCTGTCAGGGGTGCAAGGACACGGCCTGCGCGACCGTGTGCCCCGTCGAGTGCTTCTACGAGGCGAACGCGCCGTCGGCAGAGCTTCCCGACCAGCTCTACATCCACCCCGATGAGTGCATCGACTGCGACGCGTGCGTGCCCGAGTGCCCGTGGGACGCGATCTACAAGGAGGAGGACGTCCCGGAGATCTTCAAGGACGACACCGCGCTGAACAAGCTCTGCATGGATCGTCGCGCGGAGTTCAAGGGCTCCGTGCAAGTCGAGAAGCCCAAGCCGACGCCCGACCAGCGCGAGGCCAACAAGCGCAAATGGGGCCTGACATGATGCCCGAGGCCTACATCGTCGACGCCGTCAGGACGCCCGTCGGAAGGCGCAACGGCGGCCTCTCCCGCGTTCACCCCGCCGATTTCGGCGCGCACGTGCTCGCCGCGCTGGTCGAGCGGACGAAGATCGACCCGAGCGCCGTCGAGGACGTGATCTTCGGCTGCCTCGACGCCGTCGGCCCGCAGTCGGGTGACATCGCGCGCACCTGCTGGCTCGCCGCCGGCCTCCCCGAGGAGGTCCCGGGCACGACGGTCGATCGCCAGTGCGGCTCGTCGCAGCAGGCGCTCCACTTCGCCGCGCAGGCGGTCATGAGCGGCACGAGCGATCTGGTGATCGCCGGCGGCGTGCAGTGCATGAGCATGATCCCGATCGGCGCGTCGTGGAAGCTCGCCGAGCCGCTGGGCTTTCCCGATCCGTTCTCCGGCTCGAAGGGCTGGGTCGCGCGCTACGGCACGCAGCCGATCTCGCAGTTCCGCTCGGCCGAGATGATCGCCGAGAAATGGAACCTCGGGCGCGCCGACATGGAGGCCTTCGCGCTGGAAAGCCACCGCCGCGCCGTGCGTGCTCAAGACGAGGGCCGCTTCACGCGCGAGATTGCGCCCTTGGGCGACGTCGCGGCCGACGAGGGCCCGCGCCGCGACACCTCGATCGAGAAGATGGCGCGGCTCGAGCCGCTGCAGCCGGGCGGCCGTATCACCGCCGCCGTGTCGAGCCAGATCTCCGACGGCGCGGCAGCGATCCTGGTCGCCTCCGAGGCCGCCGTGAAGGCGCACGGCCTGCGCCCTCGTGCGCGCATCCACCATATGAGCGTGCGCGGCGCCGACCCCGTGTGGATGCTCACCGCGCCGATCCCGGCGACCTCGTACGCGCTCGGCAAGGCGGGCATGACGCTCGACCAGATCGATCGCGTCGAGATCAACGAGGCCTTCGCGTGCGTCGTCCTCGCCTGGCAGCGCGAAACGCACGCCGATCTCTCCAAGGTCAACGTGAGCGGCGGCGCGATCGCGCTGGGCCACCCGCTCGGCGCGACCGGCGCCCGCCTGATGACGACGCTCCTTGGCGAGCTCGAGCGCTCGGGCACCCGCTACGGCTTGCAGACCATGTGCGAAGGCGGCGGCCAGGCGAACGTGACGATCGTCGAGCGGCTGTAGGCGACCCGAGACGCGAA
>JBBTFH010000015.1:0-3641 GCA_038041915.1 Myxococcota bacterium | reverse complement strand
CGAGCATCTCGGGCACGGCGCGGTTCGCCAGCAGGATCTCGCGCCAGAGCGCGGGATCGCTCCCGGCCACGCGGGTCATCTCGCGCAGGCTGGGCGCGACCCAGGCCCGCGCGAGCGGCTGCGCCTGGAGCGCCAGGCCGAACGCGACGAGGTGCGGGACGTGGCTCGAGAGCGCCATGAGGCGATCGTGCGTCTCGGCGCCGGCATGCACGACGCGCGCGCCCACGGACGACCACAGCCGGGAGACCGCTCGACCGGCCCGCGCGGAGGTCTTCGCTCCGCGCGTAACGACGCAGGTGCGCCCGCGAAAGAGCGTGGCGCTCGCCGCGTCGGGTCCGGAGTGATCGCTCCCGGCGAGCGGGTGCGCGCCGACGAAGTTTGGCGCGTCGAGCGCGGCGACGATAGGCGCCTTGACGGAGCCGACGTCGGTGACGATCGCGCCTCGCGCCGGGCGCGCCGCACGCGCGGTCTTCACGATTGCAAAGACGGGCACCGCGATCACGACGACGTCGGCGCCGCGCGCGGCGGCGGCGGGGCTGCGCGCGACTCGATCGATCGCGCCGATCCGACGCGCTCGGTCGGCGTGCGCGCGGCTCCGGTCGAAGCCGACGATGGTCGTGGCCAGGCCCGTGCGCCGAAGCGCGAGGCCCAGCGAGGCGCCTATGAGGCCGGTCCCGAGGATGGCGATGTTCACGTTCGCAGGATTCCTCGCAAGTGATCGACGAGACAATCGTTTTCCTGGGGCGTGCCGACGGTGATGCGCAGGTGGTCGGGGAGCGCGTAGTTCGCCAGCGGGCGCACGATGACGCCGCGACGGAGCAGCGCCTGGTAGAGCCCCGCGGCCGAGAGCGGCTGCGCGGGCGTCTCGACCAGCAGGAAGTTCGCCTGGCTCGGCAGCACGGCGCAGCCGAGGCGCTCGAGCGCCTGGGCGAGGCGCGGGCGCTCGGCGAGGTTCGATGCGCGCGAGCGGCGCACGTGCTCGTCGTCCCCGAGCGCGGCGAGCGCCGCCGCCTGCGCTCCGGAACTCACGTTGAACGGCGCGCGCACGCGGTGGAGGTAGCCCGCGATCTCCGGCTCGCAGATCGCGTAGCCGACGCGCATCCCGGCCAGACCGTGGATTTTCGAGAACGTTCGGAGCACGACCAGTCGTGGCCGCCGCGCGCGGTATTGGAGGGCGTCTGGATAGTCGGGCGCGTCGGCGTACTCGAAGTAGGCCTCGTCGACGACGACGATGACCCGCGGCGGGAGCCGATCGAGAAAACGCGCGAGCGTGGCGCGGGCGACGTACGTGCCCGTCGGGTTGTTCGGGTTGGCGACAAAGACGATCTTGGTGCGCGGCGAGGCCGCGGCGGCCATCCCGTCGAGATCGAAGGTCAGATTCAGCAGCGGCACGCGGCGGTAGGCGGCGCCGAGCGCGCGGCAGGCGAGCTCGTAGCAAAGGAACGATTGCTCCGCGAGCAGCGCCTCCTCGCCCTGGCCCACGAACGCCTGCACGAGCAGGTTGATAAGCTCGTTCGAGCCGGCGCCAACGACGATCTCCTCGGGCGCCACGCCGTGGCGCTCCGCCAGCGCTTGTCTGAGCGTCCACGCGCTGCCATCAGGGTAAAGGTGCGAAGACGCGGCCGCGTCCCGCATCGCCGCGACCGCGCGTGGTGACGGCCCCAGCGCGTTCTCGTTGGACGCGAGCTTGATGGCGCGCCCGGGTGGCAGGCCGAGCTCTCGCTCGACCTCGTCGATAGGCTTCCCGGGGACGTACGGGACGATGCCTGCGATGTGCGACGCGACGAGTGAATCGGACGAACTCAAGCGCGTCCCTTCGCTTCCGCGGTCAGGCTCGGGTGAGGCGGATCGGGAAGGTCGTCGCCTTCCACGCGGATGACGATGGTCGTCACGTTGTCGGGCGCACCGCCGGCGTAGACGCGCTCCACGAATTCGTCGACGGCCTTGCGGCGGCCGGCGCGCCCTCTGTTCCCGAGGCGCGCATCGCTCAGCACGTCGCGGATCTGGTCGTCCGAGAGCACCGCGGTCAGCCCGTCGGAGCAGAGCAGCAGCGTGTCGCCGCGGCACAGATCGAGCTGCGTCGTAGCCACCTGCACGCCTTCCTCGGTGCCGACGGCCTGCAGCAGGATGTTCGTGCCCTGCAAGGTCTCGGCTTGCGACGCGGTGATGACGCCGGTGTCGAGCAGTGCCACGACGAGCGATTGATCGCGCGTGAGCTGATGGAGCCCGCCGGCGCGCAGCAGGTAGGCGCGACTGTCTCCCACCTGCGCGAACGCCGCCCACGCCTCGCGCACGAGCGCGACGGTCGCGGTCGTGCCCATGCCCGTCAGTTTCTGGTTGCGGACCGACTCCTGATAAACGCGGCGGTTCGCATCGAGCACCGCCTCGCGCAGCAGCGCGGCGCCCGACTCGGCGTCGGTCAGACCCGCGCGCGCCGCCGAGACGCGATCGGCGATCGCGCGCGCGGCCATGGCGCTGGCGACATCGCCGCCGACGGCTCCGCCCAGCCCGTCGCACACGACCAACAGCGCGCCCGAAGCCCCGAGCGCCCCGGCGGGGAGGCCTTCCCGGCCGGTCGCGAGATCAACCACGAGCATGCTGTCCTCGTTGCGTTGGCGCACGCGCCCGATCTCCGAGCGCGCCTCGGCCGTGAGCGCGAATCCCCCCCTGCCTCTCTTCATGCCACGCGTCGTCGTGCTTCGGCCGCGCGCGGGCACTAGAGCTCGATTCTCAGTGTCTGCGCGCCGACACGTAGGACGTCACCGCTGGCGAGCACGCGCCGGCCGCGGATGCGCACGAAGGTGCCGCCGCCGCCGCCGGCGTCGGCAACCGTGGCGCCGGCCGAAGTGCGCCGCAGCACGGCGTGGCGACGCGCGACGCGGTCGTCGTCCGGGAGGCGAACGTCGCCCTCCTCGCGGCCGATCGTCACCTCGGGTCGCGACAGGTGCACGACGTCGTGCGCGGTCCCCGCGATGGTGAGCTGGCGCAGGCGGCCCCAGGCGGGCGCTATCGGCGAGCCGATCAGGCGCACTCCCTGCTCCGAAGCCGGCTGGGGCGGCTCCCCGGTCACCCGTTCGAAGCGCAGGAGCTGACGGCCGATGATCAGCACGTCGCCGTCGATGATCTCGACGGGCTGGCGGACCGCGACGAAGACGCCATTGGGCGCGGACAGATCGATGACGCTCCAGAGCCCGTCGCGTCGCTCGAGGCGGCAGTGACGCGGCGCAAGGTGGACGTCGTTGGCAAAGACGATAGCCCCTTCGCTGCGACCGATGTCGCAGGTCTCGCTCTCGATCGGCCACGACGCGCCATCCGCGCCGCTTTCGCCGCGCGCGAACACGCGGGCGAGCGGCGGCGGCGGAGACGCGACCGGCGGCGGCGCGGACGCGACGACGTCCCACGGCGCCGGGGGCGCGCCTTGATCAGCATCGACGCGCGGCATCGTGATCGGGCGCTGGGGCGCCGAGGGGGCGCGCGAAGCGGGAGCGGGGGCCGACGTCGGCCTGGCGGCGGCGAGGGGGCCTGTCGGCGCGGCGAAGCGCGTGCCGCAATGCTGGCAGAACGCGAAGCCAACGGGGGTCGGCTTGCCGCAAGAGGGACAATCGCGCCTGGGCGCGCTGACGACGGCGCCGGTCGGCGCG
>JBBTFH010000014.1:0-16230 GCA_038041915.1 Myxococcota bacterium | reverse complement strand
GGAGCGCTTCTGGATGAGCTCGAAGTCCCAGTCTTCGGCGTACCAGCGGATCGGCGACGAACCGACGAAGGTCATGACCTCGATCGGGACGCCGACTTGCTGCGCGATCTCGACGATCGGGCGGATGTCGGCCTCGACGGTGCGCGCGGCGCACGCCGCCTTGATCGTGAGCTTGGCGTCGCGGATCTCGCGCGCCAACTCGTAGACCGCCTCGCGCGCGCGACGGCCGGCGCCCGGCAGGCCGATGTCGACGTGGTGCAGGCCGAGGTCGTCCATCAGGTGCAGGATGCGAACCTTGTCCTCGATGGGCGGATCGACCACCGACGGATTCTGGATGCCATCGCGCAGCGTCTCGTCGAAGAACGTGAGGTTGCGCGCACGCGGAACGGCCCGCTCGACCGTGTTCCAGTCGTAGACCATCTCGTCGACGCGCAGGTCCTTCATCCCGCCGAACCTTGGCTCAAATCGCCCTAGCCACGAGAGGCTTCCTTGGACTTCTTCTCGGCGAGGCGCTTGCGCACATACGCCTCCATGCCGCCGAGGTTGATGATCTCGAGCATGACGCCCTCGAACGACGCCGCGCGAAACTCGCGGCCGAGCGTGAGGTCGCGGATGACGCCGGTCGCGAGGTCGGCCTCGATCTCGTCGCCGTCCTTGATGCCGTCGTACGCCTCGGGGCTCTCGAGGATCGGCAGGCCGATGTTGATGGCGTTGCGGTAGAAGATGCGCGCGAAGCCGGCGGCGATGACGCACGAGACGCCGGCGCCGCGGATCGCGATCGGCGCGACCTCGCGCGACGAGCCGCAGCCGAAGTTGCGGCCGGCGACGATGAAGTCGCCCTTGCGAACCTTCTTGACGAAGTGGGTGTCGAGATCCTCGAGACAGTGCGGCGCGAGATCCTCGACGCGGATCGACGTGCAGTAGCGCGCCGGGATGATGACGTCGGTGTCGACGTTGTCGCCGTACCTGTGCGCCTTACCGCGCAGGATGCTCATCCGGAAATCTCCGCGACCGCGTTGGTCAGCACCGGCTCGCCGCGCTCGCGCGTCGAGGTCTGCACGACGACGCGCCCGCCGTCGCGCCAGCCCGAGGTCACCAGCGTGTCGCCGGGGAACACGATCTTCGAGAAGCGCACTTCGAGCGAGCGCAGGCGCGCCGGATCGCCGCCGCACGCGTGCTTGACCACCGCGCGGCCGGCGAAGCCCATCGTGCACAGGCCGTGCAGGATGGTGCGCGGGAAGCCGGCGAGCTGCGCGATCTGCGGGTTGGCGTGCACGGGGTTCAAGTCGCCCGAGAGGCGATAGGTGAGCGCCTGCGTCGCGCGCGTCTTCTGCTCGGCGCAAAAATCGGGCTCGCGCGCCGGCGGAACGCCGCCTTGCGTTTCGGGGCCGCGTGAGCCGCCGAAACCGCCCTCGCCGCGGTAGAAGATCTGCCACTGGTTGTCGAACAGGCGCTCGCCCTTCTCGTCGACAGTCTCGCAGTCGACGATCACCAGCGCGCCCTTGCCCTTGTCGTAGATCGCCGACACGACCGACGTCGTGGACAGCTTTCCCGACGGCGGGATAGGCCGGTGCAGCACGATCTTCTGCCCGCCGTGGAGCACCATCAGCAGGTTGCCGCCGAGCTTGACCAGCGTCTGCACGTTGGCCTCGAACGTCGGGATCACCGCGAACGTGGGATAGACTTTCGGCCCGCTGGTCTCGATCAGGAAGTCGAGCTCGTCCTCCTGCGCGCCGATGCCGAGCGCGTAGAGCACCGCGTCCTTCCAGTCGTACGTGAACGTCAGCGGCTCGGATCGCTTCCCGATGATGTCGAGGTTGAGCGCCATGGGTGATCTCCTCCGAAGCTAGCTGGGCGGGAGTTCCACGCCGATCTCGCGCGGATCGGTGATGACGCCGGTGATCGCCGTCGCGGCGGCCACGGCGGGGCTGGAGAGGTACACGCGCGCGTCGCGGGCGCCGACGCGCCCGACGAAGTTGCGGTTGGACGTGTAGAGACCGACCTCGCCGCTGCCGAGCACGCCCATGTGCCCGCCGATGCACGGCCCGCAGGTCGAGGGGCCGACCTCCGCGCCGGCCTCGAGCAGCTGCTGCAGGATGCCCTCGCGCGCCATCTGCTCGGTCGTGGCGTGGCTGGCGGGCAGGATGAGCATGCGCACGTCGGGGTGGACCTTTCGCTTGCCCATGATGCCGGCGATCACGCGGTAGTCCTCGATGCGCCCGTTGGTGCACGAGCCGCAGAAGAGCTGATCGACCTTGGTGCCGGCGAGCTCCGAGATCGGGTGCACGTTGTCGGGACGGAACGGCGCCGCCACCTGCGGCTCCATGCCCTCGACGTCTATTTCGACCGTGCGAACGTACTCGGCGTCGGGGTCGGCGCGGTACACGACCGGCGTGCGGTCGCTGCGCGCGCGCACCCAGGCGAGCGTCGTCTCGTCGGCCTCCATGATGCCGTTCTTGGCGCCCGCCTCTATAGCCATGTTGGTGATCGTGAGGCGATCGGGCATCGAGAGGCCGGCAATCGCCTCGCCGCCGAACTCGAGCGACTGGTAGAGCGCGCCTTCGACGCCGATCTCACCGAGCATCTTGAGCACGAGATCCTTGCCCATGATGAACGGGCCGGGCGTGCCGCGGAACAGCACGCGGATGGTCGGCGGCACGCGAAACCACGTCTCGCCGAGCGCCCACGCCGCCGCGAGGTCGGTCGAGCCGACGCCCGTCGAGAACAGCCCGAGCGCGCCGTAAGTGCACGTGTGCGAGTCGGCGCCGACGACGAGGTCTCCCGGAACGACCAGCCCGGCGTCGGGGATCACGACGTGGCAGATGCCGGCGCGGCCGATCTCGAAGTAGTGCAGACCCTCCTGCGTGCGCGCGAACTCGCGCGTGGACTTCGACAGCTCGGCGGAGCGGATGTCCTTCGCCGGCACGAAATGGTCCTGAACGACCGCGGCTTTGCGCGGATCCCAGATCTTGCTGGCGCCCATGCGCGTGAGGACCTCGGCCGAGAGCGGCGTGGTGACGTCGCTTCCCATCGTGAAGTCGATGTTGCAGAAGATGAGATCGCCGGGCCGAACGGACGGACGGCCAGCATGCGCCGCGAGAACTTTCTCCGTAAGCGTCATGCCCATGGGGACAGCGTTATAAAGTTACGCGCCGAAGGGGTCAACGGCAAAGCCCGGACGGCAAAGCCCGGACGGCGGGCCGGACGCCTGGACGGTGGGCCGGACGGTTCGTACGCGCGCTCCGTGTGATCTCGCGGACGAGCGGGTGGCACGCGCGATGCTTGGTGCCGGGCGCATGACACCGGACGCGAAGCACGATCGCCCGCGCGAGCGGCTGCGACGTTTGGGCGCCGCCGCGCTCTCGGACGCCGAGCTGCTCGCGCTCGTGCTCGGTACCGGCGCGGGCGGCGACGACGCGCTGACGGTCGCCCGGCGCCTGCTCGCCCGCACCGGCGGTCTGGTGGGCTTCACGGCCGCCGGCATGGCGGAGCTCGAGGCCGTGCCCGGCATCGGCGGGGCGCGCGCGGCCCAGCTCCGCGCGCTCGGCGAGCTCGGCATCCGCGTGGCGACACGGCCGCTGCGCGCGGGCGAGCGGCTGCTCACCGGCGACCAAGTGTATCGCGCGTACGGGCCGCGCTTGCGGCACGAGCGGCGCGAGGTGTTCCTGTGCATCGCGCTCGACGCCAAGCGGCGCGTCATCGCCGAGCACTGCGTCGCCCAGGGACATCTCACGGGCGTCGAGGTGCACCCACGCGAGCTCTACCGCGGGCTCGTGCGCGAGTCGGCCTCCGCGGCGGTCGTCGTCCACAACCACCCGTCGGGCGATCCGACGCCCAGCCCCGACGACGTGATCCTCACGCGGCGCCTGTGGCAAGCCGGGCTGGTCGTCGGCATCGAGCTGCTCGACCACATCGTCGTCGGTGACGGGCGCTTCGTCTCGATGCGCGCCGACGGCGCGCTCGGACTGGACGGCGGCGCGAGGCTGCCGCAGGACCGCGGAAGCGGAAGCGTGCATGAGGGCTGGCCGTGAAAATTGGACGGATCGCCGCCCTGCCGCATAGGATTCTCCTTCGTGCGCCGCCGCGTCACCCTCGCCCTCGCGCTCGTGTGCGGCGCCACGCCCGCCGGCGCCGCCGAAGATCTCGTGTCGACGCGCGCCCTCGGCATGGGCGAAGCGCTGCGCGCCGGCGGCGCGGGCGCCTCGGCGCTCTACCTGAACCCCGCCGGCATGACCACCGCCCAGCAGTACGTCCTCGAGGTCGACTACCAGTACCGCGCCTCCGACGCAGGGCACACGGTCGGCGTGACGATCGTCGACTCGGTGACCGCGGCGCTCGCCGCCGGCGTCTTCTACGACTTCGTGACCAGCGAACCGATCGTCGCCGGCGAGCAGATCGACGTGAGCGCGCACGAGGTCGGCCTCGCGCTGGCGTTCCCCTTCTCCGACGCGCTGGCGGTCGGCGCCACGGGCCGCTACTTGAACGCCGACGGCGCGG
Organism: Myxococcota bacterium; assembly: GCA_038041915.1. GTDB lineage: Bacteria > Myxococcota_A > Polyangia > JBBTFH01 > JBBTFH01 > JBBTFH01. The sequence continues at coordinate 11,733 of JBBTFH010000014.1, read as the reverse complement.
CGTTCGAGGGCGCGAGCGACCTCGACGCCAGCGAGCTCACGCTGGACGCGGGCATCGTCCTGCGCTTCGGCGGCCTGCGCGTGGGCGCCGCCGGGCAGAACCTCGTCAGCGATCCGCCGCTCGTTCGCCGCCAACTCGGCGGTGGCGTCGGCTACGCCTTCGAGGACTTCCTGCTGGTCGAAATCGACGCGCGCTGGGACCTCGACCGCCGCGACGAGGCATCGCCACGCTACGGCGGCGGCGCCGAGCTCTCCCTCGCCGATGCTGTAGCCATCCGCGCGGGCGGCGTCCACGAGGCGGCCGAGGACGCCACGTACGTGACCGGCGGCCTCGCCTACGTCAGCGGCGGCGCCGCCATCGAGGCGTCGGTGCGCCAACAGGTCGACGCGGGCGACGAGACGCTCCTGAGCGTCGCCGTTCGCTTATTCGCCGAGTAGCGATGCTGGTCTGCCGAGGCGTGCGCGGCGCGATCGTCGTGCCCGAAAACACCGCCGAGGCGATCCTCTCCCAAGCGCGCCGCCTGCTGGCGCTGATGATCCGCCTGAATGGGCTCGAGCCCCAAGACGTCGCCTCCGCCATCTTCACGACCACGCCCGATCTTGACGCGGAGTTCCCGGCGCTGGCCGCGCGCCAGCTCGGCTGGCAGGGCGTCGCGCTGCTGTGCGGCAGCGAGATGCGCGTGCCCGAAAGCATGGCGCGCGTACTGCGCGTGCTCGTGCACTGGAACACCACGAAGCGCGCGGACGAGACCGTGCACGTCTACGTCGGCGGCGCCGAGCTGTTGCGCCCCGATCAGCGAAAACTTCCGCCGGTCGACTGGCCGGATCTCGACCGCTGGATTCTCGACGCGGTCTCGCGCTTCGCGAAGGTGGACGCGACGGCGCGCTGACGCTAACCGGCCAGACCCGCCGGCGTGTCGCCCGCCTCGACGATCGCGGGGCGCACGTGGCGATCGACGATCGCGCGCGTCCCCGAGACGCCGAGCTTGCCCATCAGCAACTCGAAGCGCGCCTGAAGGTCGGCGGTGATCGCATTGCGCGCGGCCGCCGGCAGATCCCACATCTCGCGCTTGAACGGGCCAAACGCCTTCTTGCGCGTCTTGTAGATGAACTGCTCGTCGGTCTCGTCGGGTTTGCGCTCGTCTTTGCTGGCGGCGCGCAGGTGCTCGTCGATACGCGCCAGCAGTTCCTTCGGAAAGGCCGGGTGCGCGTAGATCAGGTTCTGAAAACCCGTCGCGAGGTGAATCTCGCAGGCGGTGCGCGTCGGGAACTGATCGAAGCACTCCTCGGGCAACGTCGAGGCCCCGTGTTGCACGGCGCCCGCCAGGCCGAACTCACCCTGCGCGACGCGCGAGAGCGCCTCGAGCGTAGGAAAGTCGAGCTTCACGTCGGCGACGCGCCCGTCGGGCAGCGGGATGCCGCCGTGCGACGTGCCCGTCTGCACGCTGATCTTCGAGATGCCCTTTGCAATGCCGCGGCGGTGAATCTCTTCGAGGTAACCGTTCATGAACGCGCGCAATTCGTCGGGCGTCGAGTTCTTCTTGCCGACCTCGCCGATTTCGCCGCCGACCGAGACCGTCACGCCTTGGGGCTCGGCCTTGCGCACGACTTCGGTCATCTCGGCGCAACGTACAAAATTCAGCCGCTGCTGCTCGCGCAAACTGGGGAACGACAGGTCCACCAGCGTCGAGCTGTCGATGTCGATGTTGTAAAAACCGGCGCCGACGGCCTCGCGCACGAGATCGGCGATCGCCGCCGTCTCCTTGGCCGGATCGGCCGCGTGCTTCTTGGCGCTATACTGGAAGTGATCGCCCTGGATGAAGACCGGTCCGCGCCAGCCCTCGCGCACCGCCGCCGCCAGGCAGCAGGCGGCGTATTCGGCCGGGCGCTGCTCCGTGTAGCCGATCTCGGAGCGCGCAATCTCGAAGACCACCGCACCGCAGTCGCGCGCGCGCGCGGCACGCAGCACGGCCCGCGCGACATCGTAGGTCATGCCGCGAATGTTGATCGCCGGCACCGTGAAGCCCTCGACCTCCTTGCGCCCCATCGCCTCATAGAGCGGCTGGATCGACGCGGGCACGGCCCCGACCGCATGCGCGATGCGGCGGATGAGCCAGCGCGCGGCGTCCTTCACCTTCGCATCGTCCGCGAACACCGCGGTGCGGACCAGGCGATCGCAAAGATCGCCGCGCAGGTCGCTCTCGCTCCGTACCGTCACGTGGCCATCGGGCCCGACGGCGACGACGCCCTCCAGCGCGCGCCGCAACTCGTCCATCGTCGAAATTGGCATTCGTTCCTCCCCGTGGTCGCCGGGTCTTGTCGGATAGCAACCGCGGTCGCAGAATGCAAGGCGTGCGGTTTCCTCGGCCAGGCCGTTTGGCGTTTCGCGTCTTCCAGCGCAATCTGGTCGTGTGGCGCAAGTACGCGAAGGCCAGCGCGGTGGGAAATTTTCTCGATCCGCTCTTCTACCTCGTGTTCCTCGGCATGGGCCTTGGGCAGGTCGTCGAGCGCCGCTACTTCGCCGGCGCCACGTACATGGAGTTCATCGCTCCGGGCCTCATGACGTCGACGGCGATGTACGCGGCGACCTTCGAGTGCACCTTCGGCAGCTTTACCCGCATGGAGGGGCAGAAGACCTTCGCGGCGATCCTCGCCACGCCCGTCGACGTCGACGACATCGTGCTCGGCGAGGCGCTGTTCGGCGCGTTCAAGGCGGCGCTCGGCGCGACCGCCGTGCTGATCGTCGCGGCGGCGCTCGGCCTGGTCTCATCGAAGCTCGCACTCTTGGTGCCGCTCGCCGCGCTGCTGGTGGGTTTCCTCTTCTCGGCGACGGCGCTGGTCGCGACCGCGCTCTCGCCGTCGTACGACTTCTTCAACTACTATTTCACGCTCGTCCTGACGCCGATGTTCCTCGTCTCCGGCATCTTCTTCCCGATCGATCAGATGCCGCCCGCCGCGCGCGCAGTAGCCGAGTCGCTGCCGCTCACGTGGGCCGTCGATCTCATGCGCGGCCTCACGCTCGGCCGCTTCGAGACCTCGCCCGCTCTCGGGATTCTCGGGCTGGTCGCGATGCTCGCGGCCGCGTTCATCCCGGCGACGTCGCTGATTCGAAGGAGGCTGATCAAATGACCCACGATTCCGTTCCCGCCGAACCGCGCACGAGCTATTGGGAGGCCGATCCGCTGCTGCGCCGGCTGCTCGCGCGGCGGCTGACGCCGGCGGCGCTCGCCTTCGCCGTGCCCAAGCTGGTCGCGATGGGGCGCGTCGCGGCCGAAACCGTCGCGCCGCTCGCCGCGGTCGCCGAGCGTAACCCGCCGCGCCTGGTCGACGGGCGCGTCGAGTACCACGAGGCGTACCGCGCGATGGAGGACGTCGCGTACGGCTCCGGGATGATCGCGATCAAGTACGACGCCGACGCGCGCGCCGCCGCGGGCGCGCAGGTGCAGACGATCGGGTTCGCGCTCGGCTACCTCTTCGGGCAGGCCGAGTCGGGAATCTTCTGTCCCGTCTGCATGACCGACGGCGCGGCGCGCGTGCTCGAGCAGTCGGGCGACGAAGCGCTCGCGCGAACTTGGGTGCCACGCCTGTGCTTCACGCGGCCCGAGGATCGCACGACCGGCGCGATGTTCCTGAGCGAGCGGCAGGGCGGATCGGACGTCGGCGCCTCCACCGTACGTGCGGTAGGGCCACGTCCCGACGGCGCCTTTTGCCTCTTCGGCGAGAAGTATTTCTGCTCGAACGCCGACGCCGAGGTCGCGCTGGTGCTCGCGCGCCCCGAGGGCGCCCCCGGCGGCACGCGCGGCCTGGGCCTGTTCCTGCTGCCGCGCGATCTCGATGAGGGGGGGACCTTCCCGTCCCCTCTCGCGCGGCAAAGCCGCTCGAGCCTCCCCGGGCGCTGGCAGCCGGGCATCCGCCTGCGCAAGCTCAAGGACAAGTTCGGCACACGCTCGATGCCGACCGGCGAGATCGATCTCGAAGGCGCGGTCGCCTGGCCCGTCGGGCCGCTCGAGCGCGGCTTCAAGCAGATGGCCGAGATGGTCAACTACTCGCGCCTGTACAACGCGACCGGCGCGGCGGCGGGGCTGGCACGCGCCTGCTACGAGGCCGAGCACTGGTCGCGCGAGCGGCACGCGTTCGGCCGCCGCGTCGAGGAGCACCCGCTGGCGCGCGCGACGCTCGACGCGCTGCGCACCGAGCACGCCGCCGCGCTCGCGCTCGTCCTCGAAGCGATCGCGGCGCTCGAGCGCGCCGACGGCGGCGACGCCGAGGGGCGCGCGCTCATGCGCGGCCTCACGCCGCTCGCCAAGTACCACACCGCCAAGGCGGCGGTGGCCGGGTGCAGCGAGGCGATGGAGGTCGTCGGCGGCAACGGCTACATGGAGGACCGTTGCTTACCAAGGCTCCTGCGCGACACGCAGGTGCTGCCGATTTGGGAGGGCACGACCAACATCCAGATCCACGACGCCGTGCGCGCGTTGCGCGTCGACGGCTCCGGCCTCGCGCTCGCCGCGCGCCTGCGCCGGGCGCTCGGCGGCGCCGACGTGGCGTCGGCCTTGCGCGCTCCGCTGGCCGCGCGCATCGACGAGGCGGTGCGCGGCATGGAGGCTCTGGCCTCCACGCGCGACGAGCCCGACGGCACGACGCGCCACTTCTGGGATCGCACCACGCGCACGATCGAGGCCGCGCTGCTCGCCGAAGCCGGCGAGCCGACCTTCGCCGAGGCGATCCTCGACGGGCGAACCCTCATCCGCTGAACGAATCGGTCGCGCGCCGCTCGAGCAGGCGGAACGCGAGTTCGGTCGCGAGCGCGAGCGCGGCGGCGGGGAGCGCGCCTTCGAGGATCATCCCGCTGTCGTTGAGCGCCAAGCCGGTGACGATCGGCTCGCCCAGGCCTCCGGCGCCGATGAACGCGGCCAGCGTCGCGGTGCCGATGTTGATGATGGCGGCCGTCTTGATACCGGCGAGCACGACCGGAAACGCCAGCGGAAGCTCGACGAAGCGCAGCCGCTGCCACGACGTCAGCCCCATCGCGAGCGCGATCGTGCGGTACTGCGGCTCGACGCCCGCGAGCCCGGCGTGCGTGTTGCGCACGATCGGCAGCAACCCGTAGACGAAGAGCGCGACGATCGCCGGCACGCGCCCGATGCCCAGGAGCGGGATCAGCAGCGCGAGCAGCGCGATCGACGGGATCGTCTGGAGCAGCCCCGCGCCAGCGACGATCGCGTGACCGAACGCCGGCGCACGCCATGCGACCACGCCGAGCGGCACGGCGAGCGCGACGGCGAGAACGAGGGCGACGAGCGTCAAGCCCAGGTGCTCGGCGGTGCGGCGGGCGAGGCGTGCGGCAAGGCCCGGGGCGGCGCCCGCGCGATCGCGCACCAAGCCGCGCTCGGCGAGATGGCTCCGCGCCACCTCCTCGAAGCGCCGTCCGTCGATCTCGACGGCGGCGTTGAGCGCGCGCATCGCCTTCTCGTCGAGCGTGCCGAGGACCGGAGTGAAGGCGGAGCGAAGGTGCTGCTGCGCCTCCCGGAGTAGCGGAACGGCACGGTAGCTTGGGAAGAAGCCGCGGTCGTCCTCGAGAACAACGAGGTCGTAGCGGGCAATCTTCGCGTCGGTCGTGTACGCGTCGGTGAAGTCGATTTGCCCGGCGCGCAGCGCGTCGTAGGCGAGACCGTGTTCCATGCCGGCGGGCTGCTGCGTCAGCCCGTACGCGGCGGCGAGAGCCGGCCAGCCATCCTGGCGCCGCAGGAACTCGTAGCTCAGGCCGCCGCGTAGCTCCGGGTGCCCGGCGAGGTCCGAGATGCGAGAAACGCCGAGCGCCCGCGCCTGCGCGCGCGCGAGGGCAATGGCATACGTGTTCTCGAAGCCGAACGACGGAAGCATCACGATGCCGAACCGGCGGCGCAATTCGCCACGCATCTCCACTTCGGAGAGCGGGCGCGGCGACTTGAGAATCTCCTGCGCGATCGTGCCGGTGTATTCCGGGTACATGTCGATGGCGCCGTTCTTGAGCGCCTCGAAGCACACCATCGTGCCGCCCAGGCCGTGGATGCGCTGCACCTCGTGGCCGTTTTTCTCGACCAGCAGCGCCATCATCTCGGCCACCAGGTAGCCCTCGGTGAAGTGCTTGCTGCCGACGCGCACGGGCGTTTCCGGAATCATCATCAGCGCGGCGACCAGAATGTTCACGCGCCGATGCCCCGCGCGGACTCGACGAACGCGCGCGCCAGCGGCGTTGCCGGCGACGCCACGAACTGGGCCGGCGTCGCGTCCTGCACGATTCGCCCGGCGTCGAGCAGCACGATCCGATCGGCGAGCCGGTGCGCCTCGGAAAAGTCGTGCGTCACGAAGATCGTCGTGCGAAGGCGCTCCGCCTTCACCCGCAAAAACTCGTCCTGCAGCTCGCGCCGCACGATCGGATCGAGCGCCGAGAACGGCTCGTCCATGAGCAGGACGGGAGGGTCGAGCATCAGCGCGCGGGCGAGCGCGACGCGCTGGCGCTGGCCGCCGCTCAACGCACGCGGTGATCGCGCGAGCAGCGACGCGTCGAGATCGACGAGCCGCATCAGCGTGCCGACGCGCGCGGCGATGCGCTCAGGCGCCCAGCCCTCGAGGCGCGGCAGCAGCGCGACGTTGTCCTCGACCGTCAGGTGCGGGAACAGCGCCGCCTCCTGCATCACGTATCCGATGCGGCGGCGCAGCGGCTCGATCGCGACGGTGTCGAGTGGCGAGCCGCCGACGCGTACGGCGCCGGCGGTCGGACGGAGCAGCCCGTTCACCAGCTTGAGCAGCGTCGACTTGCCGCAGCCGCTCGCCCCGATGACGGCGACGGTGCGTCCCTCGGGGATCGTCGCCGTGACGTCGCAAAGGACGGGGCGGCCGGCGTAGGCGAACGAAGCGCCCTCGAAGCGGATCTCCATCGGCGCTCAGTCGCCGCCCGCGTGGACGATCTTCCCGCCGACGATCGTGTAGCGCACCGGCATGTGCGGGATCGTGTCGGCGGGCGCGACCATGTAGTCGCCGCCGAGCACGGTGAGATCGGCGAGCAGGCCGGGGCGGATTCTGCCGAGCCGCGCCTCGTCGAAGGACGCCCACGCCGCGCCGGCGGTGAACGCGCGCAGCGCCTCGGTGCGATCGAGGCCTTCGCCGACGCGCGTGACGGCCGCGTGCAGGCCCAGGCGCGGGTCCGGCTCCTCGACGGGGAAGTCCGATCCGAACGCGAGCCCGGCGCCGGCCGCGCCCAGGCTCCGCCACGCGTAGGCGCCGCGCATTCGCTCGGGGCCGAGGCGCGCGGGCGCCCACGGCGAATCGCTGGTCCAGTGCGCCGGCTGCATCGAGGCGATGACGCCCAACCGCGCGAAGCGCGCCCTGTCGGCGGGATCGACCACCTGCGCATGCTCGACGCGGAAGCGATGGTCGCGCCGGGCGCCGACCGCCTCCTCCAGCGCGTCGAGCACCACGCGGTTGGCGCGATCGCCGATGGCGTGTACGGCGAGCTGCCAGCCGCCGTCGAGCGCGCGCCGCGCCAGCGCGGAAATCCGCTCGCGCGTCGCGAGCAGCAGGCCGCGGTTCCCCGGATCGTCGAAATATCCTTCCTGCAGCGCGGCGCCGCGCGAGCCGAGCGCGCCGTCGGCGTAGAGCTTGACCGCGCGACGCGCAAGGTAGGGCGAGGTGGCGATGGGCGTGCCGAGCAGGCGGTCGGCCTCGCCGGGTGCGCCCACGACGTAAACGCGGAGCGCGAGCGCGCCGCGCTCGGCGAGACGCCGCAGGATGCGGTAACCGCCTTCGTCGACGCCCATGTCGTGCACGCCGGTCAGCCCGACCGCCACGCAGCGGCGGATGGCGGCCAGGATCCGGCGCTCGCGCGTCGTCTCGTCGGGAAGCGGCACGTGCCGCTCGACCAGCGGCATCGCTTCGTCGATCAAGATGCCCGTCGGCTCGCCGCTCGCCGCGTCGCGCAGGATGCGCCCACCCGGCGGATCCGGCGTGCCGGGCCCGACGCCCGCGAGCCTGAGCGCCTCGCTCGAAGCCCACGCGGCGTGCCCGTCGATGCGCGTGAGCAGCACCGGGCGCCCGGGCGCCGCGCGGTCGAGACTCTCGCGCGTGGGAAACGCCGCCTGGGCGCCGCCCTGCCAGTCGTTCTGATCCCAGCCGCGGCCGAGGATCCAGCCGGAGCTCGCGCCAGCCGCGATCGCGACGCGCGCCGCGATCTCCTCGGCGCTGAGGGCCCCGCGCAGGTCGAGGATCTCGAGGCTTCGGCCGAGCGACTCGATGTGCGCGTGCGCGTCGATGAGTCCGGGCGTGACCGTGGCGCCGCGAAGCTCGATCACGCGCGTACCCTCGCCACGCCACGCGTCGATCTGGTCGTCGTCGCCGACGGCCAGAATCCGCTCGCCACGCACGGCCACGGCGGTCGCGCGCGGCATCGCGTCGTCGAGCGTGACGACCACGCCGCCGCGCAGGATGAGGTCGGCCTTGGGCGCGGCGCAACCGGCGAGGAGCACGAGCACGAACCTCATCTAACGATAGTCGGGGAGCAGGTCGAGGATCTCGAGATCTTCGGTGCCGTCTGGGCGATCCTCGTCGTCGCCCTCCCAGCGGTTGAGGCGGAACGCGAGCACCGTACCCGGCGCGACGCCGCGGTAGAGATCCTCGACCTCGACCGTCGACTTCCCGGCGAGCGTCTCACCGCCGATCGCGATGACGCGGTCGCCGACGCGAATGTCGTGATCGTCGCCGACGCCCGTGTCCTCGTAGATCTCGCCGACGTAGAAGCCGTCGCCGCAAGGCTCCACGTCGAAGCCGGGGCCGATGAACTCGCGCCGGTCGATGTGGTCGGCTTCTGCGTAGCGCGCCAGGCGCAGTTCCTCGGCGGGGTAGTCGATGACGAAGACGAACTCGCGCAGGTAGCTGCCGCCTAGCAGGCCGCGCAGCGCGACGCCGGCCTCGTCGGAGATCGCCGCGAGGAGATCGTCGTCGGGGAGCACGATCGCCGGCACGCTCGCGACCTCGGCTGCCCCGCCCGGCGCGACCGAGCGCAGCCGCGTCACGCGGATCTGCTCCTCTCCGCGCGCCGTCCGGATCGCGATCTCTCCCAGCGTTGGCCGGCCATCGTCGAGATCGACCAGCGTCGGCGAGATGCTGACGTAGCTCGCGCCGGTGTCGAGCAGCATCGGCACCGTCACGCCCTCGACGTCGAGGTCGACGACGACACGCGTCGCCGGCACGTCGACGACGTCGTCATCGCCCACCCGAAAGCGCCCGCCGCCGCGCACCTGCATCGGCACGGTCGCGGCCGCGCCGACCTCGGCCTCCGTCGGCACGTCGCCCGCGAGTTCGTCGAAGAGCCAGAGCTTGCCGGAAAGATAGTCGCCGGCGAGTGAAAACGCGCGCAGCACGTCGCCGCCGAGCAGGCCTCCACGCTGCGTGCCGTCGCAGGCCTCCTCGTCGCCGAACAGCGCGATCGGGACGATTGGCCGGTCATAGAATCTCAGCCCGAAGGCGTCGAAGTCTCCCTCGACCAGGCCGTCGAGGTCGTAGATCGCCGTGTCGGCGTGCGTGAGTGGAGCGCCGGTGTCGACGAGGAACGAGTGCGGCGAATATTCGCCGATACGCACCTCGACGAACGGCGTCCAGCCGGCGATGTCGGCCTCCGTCGCCTGACCAACCTCGCCCTCCCAACGAAACTCCTCCTCGGCAACGTCGTCGCAGGCGGCGAGGACGAGGGCGAGGTGCATGCCGAGCAGCGTGACTTTGGCGACCGTGGCAACGTATAAAAAACTCCGGCGCACGCAGCCAGGCAAGACGAGAAACCGTAGCATGAGACCCGCGGGCGCACAGAGACGACGGGCCACCGGCCCGGAAGGAGGCATGAGCATGAATGACGCGGAGCGCTACTCGGTGAGCCTGATCCTCGAGACGCTGGGCAGGAACTCGGCGTTCCGGCGGATCGACGACAGCCTCTACGTCGTCAAGCAAGGATCGGCGTTCGTGATGATCCACGTCTCGCCGCTCGAGGGCGAGCGCGCGGTCGTTCGCTGCGCCGCGCAACTGGTGCAGGGCGCGCAGATCACCGGCGGGCTGGCGATCGAGCTGCTGCGACTGAACGCGATCCTGCGCTTCGGCGCCTTCGCCTACGCCGCCGACGACGACATGATCTTCTTCCTGCACTCGATCCTGGGCGGCCCGACGCTCGATCCCGACGAGTTGCTCGCAACGGTGCGCGACGTCGCGATCGTCGCCGACCATTACGACGACCGCATCGTCGAGAAGTACGGAGGCAAGCGCATGCAGGATCTGCTCGAGGAGGGTGCCCTGGCGCGCGTGCTCGCGTCGGAGGCCGACGCCTTCGCCAAGCCGCCGGAGGGCAAGCGGCCATGATGAAGGGCGCCGTCGGCAGCGTCATCGAGGCGATCGGCGACACGCCGATCGTGCGTTTGCAGAACGTCGCGCGCGATGTCGAGTCCGACATCTACGTCAAGCTCGAGTACACGAACCCCGGCGGCTCGATGAAGGATCGCGTCGCGCTGTGCATCATCGACGACGCGGAGCAGCAGGGAAAGCTCAAGCCCGGCGGCACGATCGTCGAGGCGACGTCGGGCAACACCGGCATGGGCCTGGCGATGATCAGCGCCATCCGTGGCTACCAGTGCGTGTTCGTGATGCCCGACAAGATGTCGCAAGAGAAGGTCTCGGCGCTGCGCGCGTTCGGCGCGCGCGTGGTCATCTGCCCGACCGCCGTCGAGCCCGAGGATCCGCGCAGCTACTACCAGGTCGCCAAGCGGCTGGTCGAGGAGACGCCCGACGCCTTCTACGCGAACCAGTACCACAACCCGTCCAACCCCCAGGCGCACTACGTCTCGACGGCGCCGGAGATCTGGCGACAGACCGCCGGCGAGCTCGACGTGTTCGTCGCCGGCATGGGCACCGGCGGCACCATCAGCGGCTGCGGGCGCTACTTCAAGGAGCAGAAGCCGGGCTTCCACGTCGTCGGCGTCGATCCTATAGGCTCGCTCTACTACGAGTACGTGAAGACGCGGCGCATGACCAAGCCCTTCAGCTACTACGTCGAGGGCATCGGCGAGGACTTCCTACCCTCGACGATGAACCTCGAGCTGATCGACGAGATCGTGCGCGTGGACGACAAGGAGTGCTTCCTGATGACGCGCGAGCTGGTGCGCACCGAGGGCGTCTACGCGGGAGGCTCGTCGGGCGCCGCGGTCGCCGGCGCGATCAAGTACGCGCGGCAAAGCGGGCGCAAGGAGAACATCCTGGTGCTGCTGCCCGACAGCGCGCAGAAGTACCTGTCGAAGATCTTCGACGACAAGTGGATGCACGAGAACGGCTTCCTCGACGAGGAAGACGAGTGGGGCACGGTCGCGCACATGATCCGCGGACGCGAGCGGCGTGTGATCACCGTGCGCAAGGGCGCCACCGTGAGCGAGGCCATAGGCCTGCTCAAGCAGCACGACATCTCGCAGCTGCCGGTGCTCGGCGAGAGCGGGCGGCTTTCCGGCATCGTCACCGAGGTCGACCTCTTGAACTTCATCGTCTCGGGCGTGGGCAAGCTCGACCAGCCCATCGACGATCTGGTCGAGGCCGACTACCAGACCGTCACGCCGGCCACACGCGTGGTGCTGCTCAAGAACATCTTCGCCGAGGCCAAGCTGGTCTGCGTCCTCGACCGCGACGAGCTGATCGCCGTCGTCACCAAGATCGACCTCATCGACTACCT
>JBBTFH010000013.1:0-11462 GCA_038041915.1 Myxococcota bacterium | reverse complement strand
GCATCGGGGGAGCGCAGCGAGCGGAGCGAGCGAGCACCGGACGGGGCCCCCGCAGTCAAACGATGAGCCGCGGCCTCGCGCTGGCGCTCGTCGCATTCGGCCTCGCGCGCGCAGCGCTCGGCTCTTGGGTCGGCCTCGGTGACGCGGAGGCGTACTACTGGACCTGGGCGCAACGTCCCGCCGCCGGCTACCTCGACCACCCGCCGATGATCGCGTGGCTGGTCGCGGCCTCGACGGCGATCGGCGGCGACGCGCCCTTTTGGGTTCGGCTGCCGTCGGCGCTGCTCTTCATCGGCACGCTCGCGCTGGTCGCGCTGCTCGCGGCCGATCTCGGCGCGTCGTCGCTCGCCGCGGTCGGTCTCGTCGCGCTCACGCCCTTTCTCCACATCGGTGGCTTCGGCGCGAACCCCGATGTGCCGCTCGCCTTCTTCGGCGTGGCGGCGCTGCTGCTCGCGCGCCGTGGCCACGCGCTCATGGCCGGCGCGGCGCTCGGGTTGGCGTTGCTCTCGAAGGCATCCGCTGTCGCCTACGTGCCGGCGCTTGCGTGGCTCGCCCTGCGGCGGCCGCGCCTGTGGCTCGGCGCGCCGGTCGCGCTGGTGATCGCGGCGCCGCCGCTGGTGTGGAACGCGCTCCATGGCTGGCCGATGCTACGATTCCAACTGGTCGAGCGCGGCGCGTCGCTCGAGCCGCTGCTCGGCCTCGCTCGCTTCGCCGGCGGCCAGCTCGCCTACGTGACGCCGCCGCTGCTCGCGCTCTACGCGCTGGCGCTCGCGCGCGCCTGGCGCGATCCTCGCGACGGATCGCGCTTTCTCGTCTGGGCCGCGGCTCCCGCGTTCGTCCTCGGCGGCGCCGCGGCGCTGCTCTACCCGTCCGCCGAGCCGCACTGGACGATGCCGTCGTTCCTCCCGCTCGCGATCCTCGCCGCCCTTCCCACGGCCCGCCTGCCGCGCCGCCTGGTCCGCGCTTCGATCGCTTTTTCCGCCGCCGTCCTCGCGCTCTTCTACATCGCCGCGACGACGCCTCTCGTGCTCCGTGCCATCCCGGCCCGCGTCTACGTCGGGCGTTTCGATCTCACGAACGATCTCTACGGCTGGGGCGAAGTGGCGCGCGCGCTGGCCGGCCGTCCGGCGGCCGCGGCGCACTACACGATGTGTGCGCAGCTCGCGTACGCGACCGGCGGAGCGCCCGTTCTCTGCGCCGCGCCGCGGCGCTCGCAGTTCGATTTCTGGCCTCGTCCCGTCGTCGCGGGCGCCGACGTGGTGTTCGTCAGCGACGAACGCTACCCCCGCCGCGCGGGCGAGGCGCTGGATTGCGCCACAATCACGCGCGAGCCCGACGTGCTCGTGCGCCGCGGCGGCCGGATCGTACGGCGCTTTGTGCTGGAGCGCTGTCTGGGTCTACGCCGGCTCCTGCTGCGTCAGGCAGTGAATGGTGCCAAGGCCCCAGACGAGATCGACGGCGTGGATGCCGACGACCTGCCGCCGCGGAAAGCAGCGCGCGAGGATCGACAGCGCGATGCGGTCGCTCGGATCGTCGAAGGTCGGCGCGAGCACGACACCGTTTCCCACGTAGAAGTTCGCGTAGCTCGCCGGCATGCGGCGGCCGGCGAAGAAGAGCGGCTCGGGCATGGGCAGTTCGACGACGCGCATCCCCGCGCGCCGCAGCCGACGCACATTGTCGCGCAGCGGCTCGAAGTTTTCGTCGCCGCGGTCGCGCTCGATCGCCGCCGCGACCACGCCCGGCGCGACGAAGCGCGCGATATCGTCGACGTGGCCGTGCGTGTCGTCGCCGGCGATGCCGCGCCCGAGCCAGACGACGCGCCGCGCGCCGAGGAAGTCGCGCAGCACGCGCTCGTAGCCGTCGCGCCCCAGGCCCGGGTTGCGCTGCTGTACATCGGAAAGCAGGCACTCCTCGGTCGTGAGCAGCGCTCCGCGGCCGTCGACGTCGATCGCGCCGCCCTCGAGGACGATTCGCCGTCCGTCGACCACCGGCGCCACGACCGGCACCCCACGCGCGCGGGCGACCGCCTTCGGAACGCGGTCGTCGCGCCGCCAGTTGGGATATTTCGCCCAGCCGATCGAGCCGAAGTCGACCGCCGCCACGGCCCCGCCGCGTTGCGAATCGCGCACGAAGATCGGCCCCGAGTCGCGCAGCCAGCCCCGATCGGTAGAAATCCGATGAAGATCGATCGCCGTGAGATCGACGTGCGCGCGCCGGAGCACGCTGCGCGCCCGCCGCGCGTGCGCCGCGTCCCGCACCAGGATCGCCACGCGTTCTCGTCGCGCCAGCTTGCGGGCGATCTCCGCCATCACCCACGGGATCGTCGCGACTTTTCCCGGCCAGTCCGTCCGCTCGTGCGGCCAGCCTAGCCAAGTCGCGCGGTGGGGCTCCCACTCCGCCGGCATCCGGTAGCGCGAAGTGCGCGCGGACCCCATGCTCATTCGTCGAGGAAGCGCTCTGCAAGGCCGCCGTACGCGTCGACGCGGCGATCGCGCAAGAACGGCCAATTGCGGCGCACGTCCTCGAGGCGCCGGCGATCGCAGCGCGCGATCACGATGGCCTCCGCCTCGCCCGCCTCCACGACGACGACACCGAACGGATCGCACACGAAGGAGTGTCCCCAGAAGTCGAGCCCGCCGCCGGGCGCACCCTCGTGACCGACGCGATTGACGGCTGCGACCCATACGCCGTTGGCGATGGCGTGGCCGCGCTGCACCGTGCGCCAGGCGTCGAGCTGCGACGCGCCGTGCTCGGCCTTCTCCGCCGGCTGCCAGCCGATCGCCGTCGGGTAGACGATCAGCTCCGCGCCGGCGAGCGCGACCAGCCGCGCGCCCTCGGGGAACCACTGGTCCCAGCAGATCTGCACGCCGACGCGACCCACGCGCGTGTCGAAGGCGCGAAAGCCGAGGTCGCCGGGCGTGAAGTAGAATTTTTCGTAGAAGAGCGGATCGTCAGGTATGTGCATCTTCCGGTACGTGCCGCGCAGCACGCCGTCGGCGTCGATCACCGCGGTCGTGTTGTGGGTGATGCCGGCCGCGCGTTTTTCGAAGAGCGACGCGACCAGGACGACGCCGGTCTCGCGCGCGACCCCGGCGAGGCGCGCCGTGGTCGGGCCCGGAATCGGCTCCGCCAGATCGAAGTGCGCCGCGTCTTCGACCTGCGCGAAGTAGCGCGTGCGAAACAGCTCCGGCAGCACGACGATCTCCGCGCCCCTGCTCGCCGCGTCGAGAATCCCCGCGCACGCATGCGCGAGGTTGGCTTCGGGATCGTCGCCGCACGTCATCTGCAGCAGCCCGAGCGTGAACGTCTCGCCCGCCATCGCGTCAGTAGTGCAGCAGCGCGAACACCGGCTTGTCCGCGAGCTTCCCGCGGCCAGCGAGGAAGTCGAGCTCGATCACAAATGCGTACCCTTCGACGCGCCCGCCCTGCCCTTCCGCCAGCGTCGCGGCGGCGCGCGCCGTGCCTCCAGTCGCGAGCACGTCGTCGAGGATCAGGCAGCGTTCACCACGACGCACGGACTCGACGTGGAGCTCGAGCGTGCCCTCGCCGTATTCGAGCGCGTAGGAGGTCGAGTCGCGGCGGTACGGCAGCTTCCCCGGCTTGCGCACCATCGCCATCGGAAGACCGAGGCGCGCCGCGAGCGCTCCGCCGAACACGAAGCCGCGCGACTCGATCGCGACGATGCGGTCGAACCTGTATCCGGCGCAGCTTTCGGCGAGAAGGTCGACGGCAGCCTGAAACGCCGGCCCGTCGCCGACGAGCGGCGTGATGTCCTTGAAAAGGATTCCCGGCTTCGGGAAGTCTGGAACGTCACGGATGCGGCTGCGGAGCAGATCGAGCCTGGGATCGCCGTCGGTCATTTGTGGTTTGGCTCCAGATATCGTCGAGGATCTCGCGGAATCTCACCCTTCCTGACCTCGAAATGCAAGTGAGATCCCGTCGCGCGGCCCGTCTGGCCGACGCGCGCGAGCGTCTCGCCGCGTCGCAGGCGATCTCCCGCGCGCACCAGGTTTCGCGAGTTGTGCGCGTACACGGTCAGGAGCCCGTCCTCGTGCTTCACGATCACGATGTTTCCATAGCCCGACATGCGACCGCTGTAGACGACGACGCCGGCGGCCGCCGCCAGCACGTCCGTCCCTTCGGGCGCGGCGATGTCGATGCCCTCGTGAGGCGCGCCGTTCCGCGTTCCGAAGCCGGACGAGACGACACCTCCGGCGATGGGCCACGCGAGCCACGGCCCCGGCGCGTCCGCGTCGATCGCGAGGCGCGGGGCGATCGGCGCGCGCGGCTCCGGCCGGCCGGCAGCGTCGCGCGGCAGGGCCGGCTGCGCACGATGCCTCGGGACGCAGCCCAGACCCAGGACGACTAGGCTTGCGGCGAGCCCTCGCCGCCCCATCCGTAGCGTCCACGCAAATCGACGAAGCGGCAGGCGACGTCTTTTACCCGGTCGTAGCGATCGCCGGTGCGGCGCACCCGCAGCAGCGCCTGCTCGGCGCGCTCGCCGACGGGAACGACCAGACGCCCGCCCTCGGCGAGCTCGGCGAGCAACAGCGCCGGAATGCGCGGCGCTCCCGCGGTCACGACGATCGCATCGTAGGGGGCATGCTCGGGCCAGCCGCGGGTCGCGTCGAAGCAACCGACGACGACCTTCGAGCCGAGGCTCGCGAGCGTCTCGCGCGCCCGCGCGGCCAACTCGGGCACGAGCTCGACGGCGAAGACCTCGCGCGCGAGCTCGGCGAGCACCGCCGCGCCATAGCCGCTGCCAAGGCCGACCTCGAGCACGCGCTCGCCGCCCTCGAGCTCGGCGAGCTCCGCCATGCGCGCGACGATGAACGGCTGCGAGACCGTCTGGTCCGCGCCGACGGGCAGCGGGAAGTCGCCGTAGGCGCGGGCGCGCAAATCCGGCGGCACGAACAGGTGCCGGGGCACGCGCCGCATCGCCGCGAGCACCCGCGGATCGGCGATGCCCCGCGCTTCGAGCTGCTCCCGCACCATCCGCTCGCGCGCCGCGTGAAACGCGTCGGCCTGCGGCGCGCGGATCACACCGCCGACCTCGGGAACCCTTCGACCGCCATCGGCAGGCCAGCCGCGAGCAGCGTCGCCTCGGTGAGGTCGAGGCCGAGCGGCGTCACCGAGATTCGGCCTTGAGCGATCGCTTCGCAGTCGCTTCCGGCGACATCGGCGTGTCCCGCGTCCGGCCCGCCGATCCAGAAGTAGCGCCGCCCGCGCAGGTCCGAGCGCTCTTCGACGCGATCGCGATAAACGCGATGCCCCAGGCGCGTGACGCGGTAGCTCGTCGGGCGGCCGGGCGGCACGTTGACGTTGAGCAGCGTGCGTGGCGGCAACGGCGAGCCGTCGAGCAACGCGGCGACCGCCGCCGCCGCGAACGAGGCCGCCGACGTAAAGTCGCGCTCCGAGTGCGCGAGCGAGACGGCGATCGCCGGCACGCCACGAATCGCCGCCTCGATCGCCGCGGCCACCGTGCCCGAGTAGAACACGTCCGCTCCCAGGTTGTAGCCGTGGTTGACGCCCGAGACCACGACCGCCGGGCGGCGGGGTGCGAGGTGGAGCAACCCGAGGTAGACGCAGTCGACCGGCGTTCCGTCGACGGCGAACACGTCCGCGCCCCGCTCCGACACGCGCAGCGGACGCGCCAGGCTGATCGCGTGGCTGGTGCCGCTGCGCTCGCGGTCGGGCGCGACGACGAGCACGTCGGCGAATGCGCGCAGGGCCTCCGCGAGCGCACGAATCCCCTCCGCGTCCGCCCCGTCGTCGTTGGATACGAGAACGAAAGGTTTTTCCGCCATCGAACCGCTAGTCGGGGCGACTGGATTTGAACCAGCGACCCCTTGACCCCCAGTCAAGTGCGCTAACCAGGCTGCGCCACGCCCCGACGACTTCGTTTTTCAGAGATCCACTTATTCCTCTTCGCCGCCGCCGTCGATTACCGCGTTGGCATCGAGCAGCGCCAGGATTCCCTTCACGTCGTCGCGCACCCGCAAAAGCGATCGACGCATTTTCTCATCGACGCCCCTACCCTCCGAAGCGCCCTTCTCCTGCGCCTTCGCGCCCGCGCCGCGGCCGCGTAGGATCTTGCGCGCGCCGGCAATCGTAAAACCCTCCTCGTAAAGGAGACGCTTGATGTGTACCAGCTTTTCCACGTCCTGCCGCCGGTAGACGCGCTGGTTGGTGCGCGACTTCTCGGGACGCAGCGTGTCGAACTCGGTTTCCCAGTAGCGCAGCACGTAAGGCGGCACGCCGACCAAACGCGCCACTTCTCCGATCTTGAAAAACGCCTTGTCCGGAATCGTCTGCGACAACGGATGGGTACGCAGATGGGTACGCAGATGGGTGCGGGCTAGGTATTGAGCAGGTTCTTGAGCACGGGGCTGGGCTTGAACGTCAGCACGCGGCGCGGCGTGATGGTGATGGCCTCGCCGGTCTGCGGATTGCGGCCGATGCGCGCCTTCTTGTCGCGGACGATGAAGTTGCCAAAACCCGATATCTTGGTCTTCTCGCCGCGCTCGAGCGTTTCCTTGATGGTGTCGAAAACGCACTCCACGGCGTCGGCCGCTTCCTTCTTGGACATGCCTCCGACTTTTTCGTAGATGCCTTCGACGATGTCGGCCTTGGTCATGACCGACGTGTATATGGGGCTAACCCCGTGATGTCAAATGAAGAAAACCAGGGGGCCCATGGGCGCGTGCTAGACTGCCCCGGTCATGGGTCGCAAGAAGATTTCGACGACCATCTACATCACTTCCGAGCAGAGTGAGGCGCTCCGGCAGCTTCACGCGCGTACAAAGGTTCCGGTCGCGGAGTACATCCGGCAGGGCATCGACCTCATCCTCGATCAGCACCAGGCGGCTCTTCCCGGCCAGCTCTCGCTCGCGTATACGCGGCCTCAGGAGTCGCCCGAAAACAAGTGATCGATCCTTCCCGCGTCCGAAACTTCTGCATCATCGCGCACGTCGATCACGGCAAGTCGACGCTCGCCGACCGCCTGATCGAGGCGTGCGGAGGCCTGTCCGAGCGCGAGCGCGTCGATCAGTTCCTCGACAACATGCCGCTCGAGCGCGAGCGCGGCATCACCATCAAGGCGCAGACCGTGCGCCTGGCCTACCGCGCGAACGACGGCGAAACCTATGAGCTCAACCTCATCGACACGCCGGGGCACGTCGACTTCCACTACGAAGTGTCACGCAGCCTGAGCGCGTGCGAGGGCGCGCTCCTGGTCGTCGACGCGTCGCAGGGCGTCGAGGCGCAGACGCTCGCCAACGCCTATCTCGCGATCGATGGCGGGCTCGAGATCGTGCCGGTGCTCAACAAGATCGATCTGGAGGTGGCGGACCCCGAGCGCGTTCGCAAGGAGATCGAGGAAGTCGTGGGACTCGACGCAAGCGACGCGATCCTGGCGTCGGCCAAGGAAGGCAAGGGCATCGCGGAGATCCTCGAGGCGGTGGTGACGCGCATGCCGCCGCCGCGCGGGCAGCCCGAGGCGCCGCTGCGCGCGCTGATCTTCGACAGCTGGTACGACGCCTACCGTGGGGTGGTCGTGCTCGTGCGCGTGGTCGACGGCGCGCTCCGGCCAGGCCTGAAGATCCGGCTGACGGCGGCGGGCAAGGAGTTCCAGGTCGAGGACCTGGGCGTGTTCTCGCCGTTTGCGACGCCGGTCGACGGCCTGGGCGCGGGCGAGGTCGGCTACGTCATCGCCGGCGTGAAAGACGTGAAGGACTCGCGTGTCGGCGACACCATCACCGAGGCGGAGCGGCCAGCCGCGCCGCTGCCGGGCTTTCGCGTGATCAAACCGATGGTCTTTGCCGGCATCTTCCCGACGGAGCCGCACGCGTATCAGCAGCTGCGCGAGGCGATGGAGAAGCTCGCGCTCAACGACTCGTCGTTCACCTTCGAGCCGGAGACGTCGCTGGCGCTGGGGTTCGGCTTCCGCTGCGGATTCTTGGGACTCCTCCACATGGAGATCGTGCAGCAGCGGCTCGAGCGTGAGTACAAGCTCGAGCTGATCACGACCGCGCCGACGGTGCGCTACCGCTGCGTCACGACGCGCGGCGAGACTGTAGAGATCGAGAACCCCTCCAAGCTGCCCGATCCGGTCAAGATCGAGCGGCTCGAGGAGCCGATGATCCTGGCGACCATCCACGTGCCGCAGGAGCACGTCGGCGCGGTCCTTGGGCTCTGCCAGGATCGGCGCGGCACGCAGCGCGGGATCAGCTACCCCGGCGGGCGTCGCGCGATCATCGAGTACGAGATGCCGCTCGCCGAGGTGATCTTCGACTTCTACGATCGGCTCAAGACGGTCACGCGCGGCTACGCCTCGCTCGACTACGAATTCCTCGCGTACCGAACGGCGGATCTCATCCGGCTCGACCTGCTGGTGAACGGCGATTCCGTCGACGCACTCTCGACCATCGTGCACCGCGACCGCTCGTACGACCGGGGACGCGATCTCTGCCGCAAGATGCGCGAACTCATCCCCCGCCAGATGTACGAGGTGGCGATCCAGGCGTCGATCGGCGCGCGGGTGATCGCGCGCGAGACGGTCAAGGCGATGCGCAAGGATGTCACGGCGAAGTGCTACGGCGGCGACATCACGCGCAAACGCAAGCTCCTCGAGAAGCAGAAGGAGGGCAAGCGCCGCATGAAGCAAATCGGCTCGGTCGAGATCCCGCAGGAGGCGTTTCTCGCGGTGCTGAAGCTGAGGGACTGATGCCGGCGCTCGAACACGTCCCGCTGGTCGGCTGGTGGCTGCGCCGGAGGCAGGCGCGGCGCGTGCGCGACGAGGCGCAGCACCTGCTGGGCGAGGCGCGGCGCATCCTGCGGCGCTACCGCCACCGCATCTCCGAGGAGGTGGCGCGCGACGTACGCGCGGCGGCCGAGGATCTGCGCGACTCCCTGCGGGCGCGCGACACCGAGCGCGTGCGGGTCGATCTCGGGCGCCTCGAGGAGCGCGTCGATCGCCACCTCGCCTTCGGACGCAAGGGCGCGACGCGCGAATGGGCCGAGTCGGTGGGCGCGGCGGTGTTCGTGGCGCTGCTCTTGCGCGCGTTCGTCGTCGAGGCCTTCAAGATCCCGTCGGGCTCGATGCTGCCGACGCTCGAGATCGGCGATCACCTGTTCGTGAACAAGTTCGTCTATGGGCTGCAGGTGCCCTTCACGCACCACAAGCTGCTGCACCTGCGCGCGCCGCGCCGCGGCGAGGTTGTCGTGTTCATCTACCCGCACGACGAGGGCAAGGACTTCATCAAGCGCGTCGTCGCGATCGGCGGCGACGAGATTCGCGTGCGCGACAACCGCGTCATCTTGAACGGCGTGGCGGTCGACCGCCGGCGCGTCGCCGGACGCTGCGAGTACGACGATATCGACGAGCTCGACGGCCGGTGGGAGGCGCGCCCCTGCGACCTCTACGAAGAGTCGCTCGGCGGCGTGACCTTCCGGACGATCGAGACGGCGACGGGAGGACGCCGGGACTTCCCGCTGACCGGTGGAGAGCGCTACCGCGTGCCGGATGGCGAAGTGTTCGTGATGGGCGACAACCGCGACAACAGCCATGACAGCCGATACTGGGGCACGGTCCCGCTCGACTACATCAAGGGCAAGTCGATGTTCATCTGGTGGAGCCGAGGGCCAAGCGGCATGCGGTGGCGGCGGCTCTTCCATGGCGTACACGGCGCTCCGATCGTGGCGGCGCCCTGACGCTCCCGCGGGAAAACTAGGTCGCGGGGGACCGTGCGGCCTCGACCGGCGCAGCGACGGGAGTCGGTGGCGCGGCGGCGAGCTTCGCCGGGGGCAGCACCGCGTAGGCGTCGAGCGACTGCGCGCGCGGCGGGCCACCGGGCAGCGTCTGCACCTCGACGTCGCCGTGGACACGCCCCTGGCAGGCGAGGCGCTTGGTGCCACGGACGTGGCGGAGGCGCTCCCAGAAAGTCGGCGGGTTCAACGCTCCAGGCGACGAAGGGGCCGCCCACACCTCGCACGCACCGCACAGGCCGCGTCCCCCGCAGAGGAGCCCGAGGATCAGGCGCACGAACACGTTGCGGCGCGCCCAGAAGCCGCGGTGAATCTCGACACCGCTCGCGATCGCGACCTCGCGAATGCTCTGGCCGGGCTCGGCGTCGACGCCGACGTTCTCGTGCAGGAACCGGATGCGTGGCACGGCGGGCATCCTATACGATCCTTTACGCGGCTGTGGCTTCTTTGCTAGCTTCCGCGCCATGTTCAGCGTCTTGATCACGGAAAAGGGCGGCGAGCAGAAGCGCGTGACCTTCGACAAGGACGAGGTCACGATCGGCCGCGTCCAGGGCAACGACATCATCCTGCCCAAGGGCAACGTCTCCAAGCGCCACGCGCGCATCCTCGTCAAGGACGAAGGCTTCGCCGTCGTCGACCTCAAGTCCACCAACGGCACGTACGTCAACGGCCGCCGCATCACCAGCCGTCAGGCGGTCGCCGGCTCGGACAAGATCTTCATCGGGGACTTCATCCTGCACGTCGAGCCGGAGGCCGGAGCGAGCCTCGAGCCCCCGCCCGAGCGCCGGACCGCCCCGCCGCCACCGCCGGCGCCGTCGCCCGCGCCCGTCGACGTGCGAGACGATGACGATGATGATGCCGATCGCGACGCGTCGCCGCCGCCGCGTACGGTTCCTCCGCATGGCCTTGCGCCGCGCCCGAAATCGGCGGGAGTTCCGCTTTCCGCCTCCCCGGCGCGCGCCGCATCGCCGGCGCCGGCGCAAAGTCGCCTCTTCGACGAGGACGAGCCGGTCGAGCGCGATCTCGACGAGCACGAGGTCGACGAGGAGGCCGTCGTCGAAGCGCTTTCCGTGGCCGCCCCGAGCCGCGCGCTGCCGCCCTCGGAGCGGCCGACGCCTCGTCCCCCGGCGGCGGCGCCGCGAGCCTCCGACACGCCGCGGCCGGACGGCCGTTTGGCCACGCCGCCGCCCGCGAGGCCGGAGTCCGGCCCGCCCACGCTGCGACCGCTCAGCAAAGAGTCGCGCCGCCCGCAGGCGCCCTCCACCGGCGAGATTCTGCGCGAGATCGGCGAACGGCTGGCCGAGGCGCTGGGCGTGCGCAAGCTGGACTCGAAGCGGCTTGCCGACCCGGCGCTGCGCGAGAAGGCGCGCGACGAGTTCGACGAGATCGTCGCCGAGCTCGAGATCGCCGGGCGCTTCCCGCTCGGCGTCGACCGCGACGTCGTCGCGAAGGACATCCTCGACGAGGCGCTCGGGCTGGGAGCGATCGGTCCGCTGCTCGACGATCCGGAGGTCGAGGCCATCCTCGTCAATCGCCCCGACCGCATCTTCGTCGAGCGTGGCGGCACGCTCGCGCTGATCGAACGCGTCTTCTCGAGCGACGGCGCCTTGCGCGCCGTGATCGATCGGCTCGCGGGCGCGGCCGGCGCTGCACGCGGCGAGGACGAGCCGCCGATAGTCGAGGCGCGGCTGCCCGGC
>JBBTFH010000012.1:0-4477 GCA_038041915.1 Myxococcota bacterium | reverse complement strand
CTGCTATGGCGCTTCCTTGACACCGTTGCGCGGTTGCGGTCTATCGTCCGCGCATGCTTCGTCTCGACGCGTCGCTCGTGCTCGCGCTCACACTTTCCGTCGCGTCGTGCGGCGGTACCGACGTCACGCCGCGGGAAGGCGAGTCGGAATCGGAGGGCGAGGCGTGCGCGGAGTCCGAGATCGCCGTCGGCGCGGTTTGCGTTCGCCCACCCGTCGAGGAGGCGCAGCGCACGGCCTGCGGGGAGATCACCGAGAACTGCGATCCCGAGGGCGTGACCACGCCGAACTTCGCGTGCCACGAAGGTGACGCGCCCGCGCCGCCGGCCGGGCCCGCGCAGGTCACGCTCACCGGCTTCGTCGACGTGTTCGGCCACGGACCCGACGCCGACGGCGTGAAGGTGCAGATCTTCGACTCCGAGCGCCTCGACGCGCAGATCGCCGAAGCGCTCGCGGCGGGCGCGCTCGACGCCGACTGGATCACGACGACCTCGTTTGGCGCCGACACGCTCTACGGCGAGCAGATCGTCTACACCGCGTGGGACGACCACGACGAGCCGCCGCCCGGCTGCCGCGCGTGCCCGGGGGAGGACGACGCGCGCGACGGCATCGCGTGCGCGCTTCCGCGCGACGATTGTGATCCGCCGTGCGATCTCGACGCCAACGAGTACTGCGGGACCAAGGACGGCGAGGCGCGCTGCATCCAGGGGCGGCTGCGCTGGGAGTGCCGCTACGCGGTTCCCGACGTGCCGACCAACCGCTACCTGACGATCCGGACGGCCGGCGAGGACGAGCAGGACGATCAGGCGTGGTCGCCGATGCTCCAGTACAACAACTACCTCTTCGCCGACTCGCTGCTCATCAGCGACGGGAGCTACGAGTTGAAGGTCAACGTCCTCTCCTACGCCGACTACGTGTCGATTCCCAACACGGTCATCGGCGTTCCCATCGCCGACGAGCGCGGCGCGGTCGCCGGCGAGGTGCGCGACTGCGACGATATCCGGCTGAGCTTCGCGCAGGTGGGCACGTTCCCCGAGCCGCAGCGCTACACGTTCTTCAACGGAAATCCCGTCACGACGCTGCCGGCGATCTCGGGTCTGGCCGTGGGCACCAACCAGGACGGAATCTACGCCGCGCTCGACATTCCAGCGGGCAAGGTCGAGGTCGCCGCTCTCGTGCTCTCGGCCGGCGTGCCGTTGACGGTCGGCCACGTGACGGCAAGCGTCCTTCCCGGCGCCGTCACGGTCGTCGGATTCGCGGAGCGCAAGCCTGAGCCCTAGCAGCGCGCTCGGCGCGCCTTTCCCATGAGACTCCTCCGCCGCATCGATCGCGGTCTCGCCAAGGCCGAGGAGATCCTCCTCTTCGCGATGCTGCTCGGCCTGCTCGTCCTGGCCGCGTTCCAGGTGATCTGGCGCAACCTGGTGCAGCCGATGACGCAGCGCCCGCCGCTGCTCTGGGCCGACGAGGTGCTCAAGCACGTCACGTTCGTGCTGGGGATCCTCGGCGGCACGCTCGCCACGCACTACGACAAGCACATCAGCCTCGACGTGCTTTCGCGCCTGTTCGCGCAGCGCAAGCGCCTGGACTTGGGCCTGCGGATCCTCGTGCGCTCGGTGGCGATCTTCGTCTGCGTGCTGCTCGCGCGCGGCGGACTTCAGCAGGTGCGCATGAAGGAGACCGCGTTCGAGGGCGTGCTCGAGCCCTGGCAGTGGCAGATCGCCATTCCGGCGCTGTTCGGCCTCATCATCGTCCACTTGGCGCTGCGTCTCGTCTACGACGCGGCGGCGCTGCTCGGCGCGAAGGTGAAAGAGCAGCCCAAGCCATGACCACGCTCCTCGTCGCCGCGGTCGTGCTGCTCGCGTTGCTGGGCATGCCGCTCTTCGCCGCGATGGCGGGCGGCGCGATGGTCGGCTTTCGCACCACCGAGACGCCGCTGATCTCGACCGCGATCGAGATCTTCCGGCTCGCCGCGCAGCCGACGATGATCACGATCCCGCTGTTCACGTTCGCCGGCTACCTCATGGCCGAGGCCAGGACCGCGTCGCGCATCGTGCGCGTCTCGCGCGCGCTGCTAGGCTGGCTCCCCGGCGGGCTCGCCGTCGTCACGCTCGCCGCCTGCGCCTTCTTCACGACCTTCACCGGCGCGTCGGGCGTCACGATCATCGCGATCGGCGGCCTGCTCTACCCCGTGCTCGAGAAGGAGGGATATCCGGAGCGCTTCAACCTTGGCCTGATCACGTCGTCGGGATCTATTGGGCTGCTGTTCCCGCCGAGCCTGCCGATGATCATCTACGGCATCGTCTACGGGCTCTCGCAGTCACCGGAGCTGGCGATGGCCGGCGCGTTCGAGATCGACAAGTTCTTCCTCGCCGGCATCGCGCCCGGCCTCGTGCTCGTCGGCACGCTCTCCCTGTTCAGCGTGATGACGGGGATCAAACACAACGTGCCGCGCACGGCCTTCGCATGGGGCGAGCTCGGCGCGGCGCTTTGGGAGGCGAAGTGGGAGGTGCCGATCCCGGTTTTCCTGCTGGTCATGATCTTCAAGGGCTGGATCACCGTCGGCGAGGCGGCGGCGGTCACCGCGCTCTACGTGCTCGTGGTCGAGTGCTTCATCTACCGCGACCTGAAGCTCTTCGGCGACGTGCCGCGCGTGGCGCGCGAGGCGATGATCCTGGTCGGCGCGATCTTCGTGATCATCTGCGCCGCGATGTGCCTGACGGCGTTCTTCATCGAGGCCGACGTGCCCGGCCGCCTCTACGCGCTGCTCGACCGCTACATCGACCAACGCTGGAGCTTCCTGCTGGTGCTCAACATCTTCCTGCTGATCGTCGGCTGCCTGATGGACATTTTTTCCGCCATCCTGGTGGTCGTCCCGCTCATCACCGTGAGCGCGCAGCACTTCGGCGTCGACCCGTACCACCTCGGCATCATCTTCCTGGTCAACCTCGAGATCGGCTACCTGACGCCGCCCTTCGGCATGAACCTGTTCATCGCGAGCTTTCGCTTTCAGAAGCCGCTCGTGACGCTCGTCCGCGCGGTTCTGCCCTTCATGGGGCTGATGATCCTCGTGCTGGTAGTCGTCACGTACATCCCGTGGCTGACGGTCGGGCTGCTCGCGATCATCGCGAAGATCTTCCTCGGCAAGGCCGCTTCCGCGGCGCCGTAAGCTCGGCCCGTGCCCCCGCTGTTCCGCGCGCTGCGCCCGCACCAGTGGGTGAAAAACCTCTTCGTCGGCGCGCCGCTGCTCTTTTCGAAGAACCTCTTCGACGCGACGCTCGCCGGACGGGCCGCCGCCGCCGTCGCGCTCTTCTGCCTCGTTTCGTCGTCGGTGTACCTGCTCAACGACGTGCTCGACCTCGACGCCGACCGCGCGCACCCGAAAAAGCGCGGCCGCGCGATCGCGTCGGGCGCGCTCTCGGTCGCCGACGCCCGCCTGGCCGCGGCGCTGTTCATCGTCGGCGCGCTCTCCGCCGGCGCGGCGCTGGGCGCGCCGTTCGTCGCGACGCTCGGCGGCTATCTCGTGCTCAACCTGGCCTATTCGCTCGCGCTCAAGCACATGCCGTTCATCGACGTGCTCTGCATCGCCGGCGGCTTCCTCCTACGCGTGCGCGGCGGCGCTTTCGCGATCGACGTGCCGGCGTCTTCGTTCCTGCTGCTGTGCACCGGGCTGCTGGCCGCGTTCCTCGGCTACGGCAAGCGCGCGCACGAGCTTCGCGCCGCGGGGGCGCGCGCCGGTGAGCAGCGGCGCGTGCTCGGCCGCTACCGCGAGCGGCCGCTGTGGATCGCGCTGTGGGCGCTGGGCGTGGCGACGGTCGCCGCCTATGCCGCCTACACGCGCGCGTCGCACACGCTCGCCTACTTCGGCACCGGCGTGCTCGTCTACACGGCGCCGCTGGTGGCGCTCGGCGTCGCGCGCTTCCTCTGGCTGGTCGCGCGCCGACCCGACGCCGAGAGCCCTACCGCCGAGATGCTGCGCGACCGCTGGTTCGTGGCGACGCTCGCGTTGTGGATCGTCGCCGTGAGCGTCGTCATCTACGCGCGGTGATCCTGTCAATGGCTCCGCTCGGGCGCGAGTTCTACGAGAGGCCGACGCTGGCGGTCGCACGGGATCTGCTCGGCTGCGTGCTCGTGCACGAGGCCGGCGGCGTGCGGCGTGCCGGACGCATCGTCGAGGTCGAGGCCTACGTCGGCCAGGACGATCGCGCGTGCCACGCCGCGCGCGGCCGGACGCGGCGCACCGAGGTCATGTTCGGGCCGCCGGGGCGCGCGTACGTGTTCCTCGTCTACGGCATGCACCATTGCCTGAACGTCGTCACCGAGCGCGAGGGCTTCCCCGCGGCCGTGCTGCTGCGCGCGCTCGAGCCGCTCGATCTGCCCGAGGGCATCGACGGATCGGCGAGCGGCCCGGGCCGCCTGTGCCGCGCCATGGCGGTCGATCGGCGCATGAACGGCGCGGACCTCACCGGTGCGTCCGGCCTTT
>JBBTFH010000011.1:0-7886 GCA_038041915.1 Myxococcota bacterium | reverse complement strand
GCGTCGGCGCGCGTCAGGCGCGTGCCGCTGGTGAAGAGCCGCACCGCGAAGCCGAGGCGTCGCGCGTGCGCCAGCAGCGGCAGCAGATCGGGGCGCAGGAAAGGCTCGCCGCCGCTGACGGTGAGGAACATCGCGCCCGCGGCGCGCAACTGCTCGAATGCGTCTTTCACCTCGCGCGTCGCCAGCTCCGGCGGCGGGCGGTGCACATCGACATAGCAGTGACGGCAGTCGAGGCTGCAGCGGCCGGTGATCTCGAAGAGCACGTGCAGCGGCACCTTGTTGGCGAGCGCGTGCGCGTTGAGCCGTTCGAAGTGGGTCACGCGATGGCTCCGCGCACCGCTTCGACCACGCCGCCTTCGGGCGCGGCGACGCGAATCGCTCCGACGCGCGCGAGATCGGCGCAGAGGTCGAACAGCCGCCGCTGGAAGTCCGCGTCGGGGATGAAGCGGCCCGCCTCGCGCAAAAGCGCCCGGAGGAGCTCGCCGCCGCGCACCTCGCGCACCGATGGCGGCTCGCCCCGGACCAGCCACACGAGCCGGCCGAGCGGCGCGTGGCCGCCCGAGCCGATGTACCAGGGAGTGCCGGCCGCCTCCCAACCGCTGGGCAGGCGCCGGAGCGCGACCATGTCGTCGGAGAGCGCGCCGCCGAGCTCCCGCGCGGCGGTCGACTTCCCGGCGCCCGACGCGCCGAAGAGCACGACGGCGCGTCCATCCACGGTCGCGGCGGACGCGTGCAGGAGAAAGGCGTCGCGCTCCGAAAGGCGCCACGCGACGGCGGCGAGCACGAGCGCGTCGCAGAGCGGTATGCTCGGCGGCGACGTGATCTCGGCGCGCGCCAGATCGACGTGGCCGACCAGGCCCTCGCGCTCGACCGTGGCGACGTGGCCGCGCAGCCGCACGGTCGCCTCGCTGCGCCTGCGCGTCGCCTCGCCCGCCGGTTTTGGGTGCGGCACGAAGCGGGCGGCGAGCCGTCGCGCGAAATCGGCGTCGCCGGTGACGACGCGCAGCGTGACGCCGGCCGCCGTCACGCGCAGGCCTTGCCGGCCTGCTAGCACGTGCCGGGCTGAAACGGCTGGCTTAGCCCGATGGGGACCAGGGCGAAGACTTCCTCCCACGCGATCGCCGGCGGCTCGTACGGTGCGGCATCGTCCCACTCGTCGTCGCCATCGTCCTGACGGTCGATCGCGTCACGCATCGATGGGGCCTCCTCTCCAGCGTTCGATTATACTTACCCCTCTTTCCAGATGGATGCCATTACGAGCGAGACGGTGCCGCGGCCGAGCCGCGACGCCGCGTGGCAGGTGGTCGGTGGTGAGCTGATTGTGCTCGACGCGCGCGGCTCGAAGCTGCGTGGGCTCAACGCCACCGGCGGGCGCGTCTGGTCGCTCATGGATGGGCGCCTCCGCGTCGCCGAAATAGCGCGCGCGATCGCGGCAGCGACGCGGGCGCCCGAGGACGTGGTGCTGCTCGACGTGATTCAGTTCCTCTCTCGGCTCCACGCGCTCGGCCTCGTCGAGGTCGGGCCCTTGCCCGAGGAGCCATAAGGAGACATGACGAAGCGCGTATTCGTCGTCTGCGTGGCGCTCGGCGCCTGCGGCGACAAGCCGCCCGAGAAGCTCGTGTTCCCGCCGATGAGGCCCCCGTCGGGCGCGCCGGCGTTCGAGACCGTGCGCGACGAGGCTGTCGACACGCCGGGACGCGTGGGCATCGAAGCGGTGCTGGTCGTGCCGCAAAGGACCGAGTACGAGGGGCTCGAGCGGCTGCTGCCGTCGCTGGCGCGGCAGGCGCGCGCGCGGTCGGGCTTCCGGAACGCTCCGCGGCCCGGTTTTGTCGACGTTC
The DNA here is from genome assembly GCA_038041915.1 of Myxococcota bacterium. Classification (GTDB taxonomy): domain Bacteria; phylum Myxococcota_A; class Polyangia; order JBBTFH01; family JBBTFH01; genus JBBTFH01. The sequence continues at coordinate 6,048 of JBBTFH010000011.1, read as the reverse complement.
GCGTCTACGATGATCGCGCCAAGGCCGCCGATGCCGACGGCTGGCTCGGGCGCGTGCGCGTGGACGGTGCTGACGAGCCGCAGGTCGACATTCGCATCCCCTTCCCCCTCGGCAAGCGCGTGGCTGCGCTTCTCGACAAGAACCCCGAGTTCGTCGGTATCCGCCCGAAGGTCGATGCCGTCGACGCCGAGGGCAAGCTGTTGCTCACGCTGCCGTTCGTCGAGCCGGGCGAGGACGCCTACCTGGCGAAGATCGACTACGGCCGCGCCGTGCAGATCTTCAACACCTGGGCGCGCGACCTGTTCGCGAAGTTCCCGGCGCTGCGCGAGCTCGCGTTTGTCGGCGAGCATCAGGGAACGTCGCTCTTGCAGGTTCGCCTGACGCGCGAGCAGTACGACGCGCTCGGCATCACCAAGATCGAGGAGGACCTGGGCGCGTTCGTCGGCCAGTTCATGGGCGGCATGCTGCAGGGCGCGATCGAAGACGCGGTCGTGCAGGCAAAGCTCGCCAAGAAACGCCGCCAGGTCTACGGGGCGATGCTCGCAAAGCTTCCGGCGGAGCAAGTCGTCGTCTCGAAGAAGCTGCGCTAGGTTGATTTCCGTGCACGTTCTTCTGGCGGCCGTTCTCGTCGCGGCCGGTCCGTTCTCTGGCGACCTCGAGGCGCGTCGAGTCCGGCTGCTCGCCGAGCGCGCTCGGCCGGAAGCGGCGGTCGCGCTGCTCGACGTGGTCGAGCCGTGGCTCTACGTGGAGGCGCGCCGGATCGAGCAGATCGCGCGGCTTGGCTCGCACGCGCGCGCGCACCCGCTCGTCCGCCTGGCGGCGTCGACCGCGCTGGCGGCGATCGACCGGCGCTTCGGCCGCTTCGACGAGGCGGCGGCGCGGCGCCGCGGCGCCGGCATGATCGAGCGCTGGCGTATCGTCGGCGCGTTCGAGGATGCGAGCGGCGCCGGGCTGGCGCGGCGCGACGGGCCGGAGGACGACGCGCGCGCCGAAGCAAGCGTGGGCGGCCACGTTCCGGCGGAGGGGGTGAGGCACCCGGAGCGCCCGCTCTCCTGGCGCGAGCCGCCGGCCGAGGTCGTGACCACCGGCGCGTTGCCGCTGGGCGCGCTGGTGCATCCGGACAGGGCCGCGTGCGCCTACGCGGCCGCGTTCGTGCGCGCGCCGCGCGAACTGCACGCCGCCGTGCGCGTCGGCTCGTCCGGGCCGGTGCGCGTCTGGGTCGGCGGCGATCTGGTGCTCGAGCGCGACGATCTGGAGCGGCCGGCGCGCCCCGATCAGGATGCCGCCGCGATCCGCCTCGACGCCGGATGGAACCGGGTGCTGGTCAAGAGTTGCGTGCGCGAAGGTCGCTGGGAGACGTTCGTGCGCCTCACCGACCCGGCCGGCCGCCCGCTGCCCATCGAGGTCGCGGCGTCGCCCCCGCCCCAAGGCGCATCGCTCGGCGGCGGCCGCGCCGCGCATCCCGTCGAGACGCTGCGCGCCGCGCTCGAGGAGCGCACACGCGCGCGCCCGGGCTCGCCGGAGGCGTGGGCGGACCTGGGCCGCTTCCACCTGTTCGTCTCGCCCGACGGCCCGCGTAAGCGGGACGCGATCGTCGCGCTGGAGCGCGCGGCGGCGCTGCGTGCCGACCCCGAGATCTTCCGTCTGTTGGCGCGCGCGGCCGAGGAGCTGGACGAGAAGCGGCGATTTCTCGAGCGCGGCCTGGCGGCGCCTTCCTCCCGGTTGCTGGTCGAGCTGGGCGACGTCTACCAGGGGCTTTCCCGCGAGCGGCAGGCGCGCGAGTGGTGGCAGCGCGCGCAGGCTCTCGATCCGCACGACGTGGTGGCCGCGCTCAGGCTCGCCGCCGCCCTCGAGGCCGCGGGGCTGCAGGAGCTCGGCCTTGCGGCGCTGCGGGAGGTCGAGGCGCGCTTCCCCGAGGCGTGGGCCGCGCGTCTCGCCGTCGCCCATGCGCTCGAGCGGCGGGACCTGCGGGACGAGGCGGGGGTGCGCGTTCGCGCGTACCTGGCGGTCGCGGCCGACGAGGTCGACGCGTGGCGCACGCTGCTCGGGATCGAGCGCGCGCGTGGCGACGCCGAGGCGGCGATCCGCGCGGCCGAGGGGATGCGTCGCGCGCGGCCCGACGTCGCCTCGATCGCGGTCGATCTCTGCGAGCTGCTCGCCGCGGCGGGCCGCGCGGACGAGGCGCGCGCCGCGATCGACGGCGCGCTCGTGGTTGCGCCCGACGCGGCCTGGCTGCACGAGCGCCGCGGCCGGCTGCTGCTAAGCCAAGGCGCGACCGACGCCGGCATCGCGGCGCTCGAGCAGTCCTTGCGCCTTCAACCGCAGAACGCCGAGCTGCGGCGCTGGATCGACCGGCTGCGTCCCGCCGCGCCGTCCCACATCGAGCGCTTTCGTCGCAACGCCGCCGACGTGCTCGCCTCGTCGGCCGGTTTCACCGGCACTTCTCGGCGCCACGCTCGCTCCGCTCGCGCTTTTCGCGCCTCGTCGCCGACCGGGGCAGGTCCCGCCTCGCGGGCTGAGGCAGCACGCCCGACCGCTTCCGCCGAGACGCTGTGGGACCTCACGGCCATCGACGTCCACCCGAGCGGCCTGGCGCGGACGCTGCGCCAGCGCTTCGTGCGCGTGCTCGACGAGCGCGGCGCGCGCGAGTACGCCGAGTTCGCTATTCGCCACACGCCGTCGACGCAGGAGGTCGACGTGCGGGCGGCGCGGGTACACCGCGCCGGTCAGGCGATCGAGGCGCCGCGGCGCTGGCAGCGCGAGCTCTCCGAGCCCTGGTACGGCCTCTACTACGACTACCGCGCCGAGGTCATCGGGTTTGCGGATCTGCGGCCTGGCGACGTCATCGAGCTCGAGTACGTCGTCGAGGATCGCGCGTCGCATAACGAGCTCGGCGACTACTGGGGCGATCTGTTCCTGCTCCAGGAGGAGATCCCCGTGCGCGCCGCCGAGATCGTCGTCGCTTTGCCGCGCGCGCGCACGCTCCACTTCAACGAGCCGCGCCTGCCGGGGGTGCTCCACGCCGTCGAGGAGACCTCCGATACGCGCGTCTACCGCTGGAGCGTCGCGAACGCGCCGGGCATCGAGGCCGATCCGGGCATGCCGGGATGGACGGAGGTCGCCGCCTACCTGCACGTCTCGACGTACGCGAGCTGGGCGCAGGTCGCGTCGTGGTATCGCGGGCTCCTGCGCGAGGCGCTCGTTCCCGATGAGGAGGTGCGCCGCGCCGCGCGCGAAGCGGTGCTTGGCATCGAAGACCCGCGGGAGCGGGTGCGCGCGATCTACCGTCTCGTCGTCCGGCGCACACGCTACGTCGGCCTCGAGTTCGGCATCCACGGCTACCGGCCCTACCGCGTGCCCCTCGTGTGGGCGCGCAAGTTCGGCGACTGCAAGGACAAGGCGTCGCTGCTGGTGGCGATGCTGCGCGAGATCGGCGTCGAAGCGACGCTCGTGCTGGTCCGCACGCGCCGCGGCGGCGACATCGACGACCGACCGGCCTCGCTCGCGATCTTCGACCACGCGATCGCGTACGTGCCGTCGCAGGAGCTCTACCTCGACGGCACCGCCGAGTTTCACGGCGCCGAAGAGCTGCCGGCGCAGGATCAGGGCGTGCGCGTGCTGCACGTCGACGACGGGACGATGCGGGTAACGCCGATCGCGGATGCGGCGAAAAACCGCGTCGAGCGCACGCTGCGCTTCGCGCTCGCGCCGGCCGGTCGCGACCACGCGGACGCCGGCGGCCGTGCGCGCGTCGAGGAGACCTTGCGCCTGGTCGGGCAGGCGGCGCCGGCCTGGCGGCAGCACTACGAGGCGGCCGATCAGCGGCGCGAGCGCTACGAGCGCGCCTGGAACGCCCGCTTCGCCGGTGCGCGCGTCGAGCGCGTCGAGATGGAGGTCGAAGACCTCGCGCGTCCGGTGCTCGTGCGAGCGGAGGTCTCGATCATTGGGCTTGCGCGTCCCGCCGCCGCCGACGGCCAGGCGTGGCTCCTGCCCGCCTCGGCGCGCGAGGGCGAGCTCGTGCGCTCCTACGCGCGCGCGTCGGTACGGCGCCACGATCTGGTGCTCGACTACCCTTGGGAGCAGCTCGATCGCTACGAGTACCAGGCGCCCGCGGGGCTGCGCCTCTCGTCGCTGCCGGCGCCGCGCCGCATCGAGAGCGCGTTCGGTTCGTTCGAGATGAGCGCGACCGGCGCGGGCCCGCGCGTTTCGGTGATGGCCTTCCTGCGCGTGTCGGCGCAGCGAATCCGCGCGGCCGACTACGCGGACTTTCGCGCCTTCCTCGGGAAGGTCGACGAGGCGATGGGGCAGGAGCTGCGGCTGGAGCCGGCGCAGTGACGCGCCGCTCGCTCGCGATCTTCGCGACCTTGGCGCTTTTGGCGCTGCTCGTCGTCTCGTGCCGCGCCGCCGCGCCGCGGGCGCCGGACCCGCGCGCGCTCGACGTGGCGGCGCGCGCGATCGATGCCGTTCTGCGGGAGCGGCCGGGCGACCTGGCGGCGCGGCGCGATCGGGGTTGGGTCGCCTACCTGCAAGGCGACACCGCGCGGGCGCGCGTGCTCATCGAGGGCGCGTCGGACCAGGGTGACGCGCTCGCGCTCGCCGCGGCGGCGGGGATGGCGCAAGACGGCGCGCGATTCACCGACGCGAGGCGGCTCTGGCTGCGCCTGCTCGAAAGCGCCGCGCCTGGCGACGCGTGGACGCCGACGCTCGCTTTGTATGCGACGCACCGGCTCAACGCACTGCTCGGCGAGGCCCCGGGCGATTCTGGCGAGATCTTGCCGGTCGTTACGCGCCTCGCCGCGCGCCGGCTCGGCCCGCAGGCGCGCGCGGGCCTCGCGGCGATTCTGGGGCGCCTCGCCGAGCAAGCCGGCGACGACGGGGCGATGCGCCTGGCCTTGCGCGCGCTCGGCTGCCCCGATCACTGGCGCGTCGCGGGTCCATCGGGGCGGCTGCCGCGCGTCGATCTCGACGCGGCGTCCTTTCGCCCGGCCGCCGACTCCATCGTCACGACGCGCGGCTGCCGCGTTTCCCTCGACAGCTCCGACGGGCGCGCGGGCGTCTTCGAGGCGTCGCTGCGCGTCGACTCCGCTCGCGCCCAGCGCGCGCTCCTGTGGGTCGAGAGCGGCGACCCGTGGCGCGTCCTTGGCCACGATCACGCCTCGCCCGATCGCCCGCAGGCGCGCACGGTCTGGCTGGAGGTCGCGCTGCCCGCCGGCCGCTCGCGCCTCGCGCTGCGCTTCGGCGCCGGCTCAGGCTCGCACTTTCAGGCCGGCCTGCTCGCGCACGACGGCTCCGCGCTGCCGCCGATTCTGGCGTCGATCCACGCCGGCGGTGGCGTGGTTGCTGACCCTCCGGTGCGCGCGCTCGGCGTCGTCGATCCGGCGGCGCCGCCGGCGGCGCCGCCCGCCGGCTCGGCGCTGCCCGGCGCGGCGATCGCGCGCTTCCTCTCGGCGCACGCCGCCTTGCGCCGCGGCGACGACACGGCGCGCGCGCTGATCGAGCCGCTGCTCGCGATGGCTCCGCGCTTCGCGCCCGCGCTCCTGCTCTCGGCCGCCATCGACGCGGGCGATCCGTCGCTTCCGCGATCCATCGCGCGCGATCGCGCTCGCCGCGCCCTCGAGCGCGCCGTCACCGGCTGCCTCAGCCCGCGAGGCGGGACGTGCGATCACGAAAACGCGCCCGCCCGCGCCGTCTACGAGCTGGCCGTGCTCGACCACCAGGACGACAAGGATGACCGCGCGCTGGAGCGTATCGCGCTCGGGCGGCGCCTCGCGCCTGGCAGCTTCCGCTGGGATCTGCTCGCGTGGCGGGTCTTCGAGCGCCGCGGGTGGGAGGTCGAGGCTACGCAGGCGCTCGCGCGCGCCGAGCGGGCAAACCCCGAGAGCTGCGAGGTGCGCGAGGCCGTGCTCGAAGACGCGCGCGCGCCCATGCGTGGGCCGGACGCCGTCCTGGCCGCGGCCAGGCGGCTCGGCGACTGCGACGCGCGCGAGGACGCGTGGGCCGAGCTGCTGCGCCGCCGCGGGCGCCTCGCGGAGGCCGCGCGCGAGCTCG
>JBBTFH010000010.1:10929-21833 GCA_038041915.1 Myxococcota bacterium | reverse complement strand
CGAGACGAGGGCGGAACCGTTGCGCCCGAGGACTGCATCCAGCCGTAGCGGCTAGAGCGGCCCGCCGCAGCCGGCGTTCGGCAGGATCGCCACGTTGTTTCCTTCGTGGCACTCGCCGACGTGGCCGAAGCCCGCTTCGTCGCGATCGACGACCGCGTGCACCGCCGCGCCCTCCTCGCGCGACGGGTCTAGCCATTCGCACGAAACGGCTTCGCCGGCGCCGGGCGCGAGCGAGGCGGTGGTAGGGACCGTGCAGATTCGCTCGCCGGAATCGGACGGCGAGCCTTCGTAGAAAGAAACCGCGATACCGGCGGGCGCGGCGCCGCCTCCCCGGTTCCACACGGTGACCGCCAGGATCGCCGACTCGGGGCACCGGCCGCGCGTGTCGATCTCCGCGGCAGCACCGACCGTGAGGTCGGGCGGCGCGCCCGCGGGGAGCGCCTGCTGGGCGTAGTACGTGTTGACCGTCTCCCAACTCGGCGTCTCCACCAGCGGCACGGCGCCGTCGTCGAGCACGTTGGTGACGTGATAGCTGTGCTGGTTCCAGATCGGCCGTGCCGGCATCCAGGCGCCGCCCGGGTCTTCGTAGACGATCAACGCGGAGCTGTACGCGCTCGGATCGAACGGCGTGCCGCTGTCCGCGTCGACTCCGTCGCAGCTCCCCTCGGTGCGCGACACCGAGACGATCTCCGCGGCGCCATCCCCATCCACATCGACGGGAGCGGGGACCAGTCTCCCCAAGCTGGCCGGGTGCGATGCCACCGCCAGCGGCTCCCCGGTGCGCCCGTCATGGATGCGAAGGAAGCACCGATGCTGCACGACCACTTCGGCGGCGCCGTCGCCATCGAAGTCGAAAGCGGGAACCACCGGAAAACCGCACCCGGTCGTTGCCGCCGGGCGGCTCCAGCGGAAGCCGGGCTCCATGCACACGTCCGGCAGCGGCTCGGCGAGGCACTCGAGATCCAGGACCCGGAGGGTCTCGTCGTCGAATGGGGTCCCCGTCGAGCAGTACGACGTGACGACCTCCATCTCGCCATCCCCGTCGACGTCCGCCACGGTGGGGGGTCCGCCGCCTCCGGGTTCGCCTCCCGGCGTCGTCGCGTACGGGCCCGCGAGCACGTCGCCGTCCACGGTCTGAATCCGGATGGTTCCGCCGAGCGTGTCGCCTTCGCCCGCGCGGGTGATCACCAGCTCCGGTTCCGGCGTCGTGGCATCGAAGTCAGCCACCGCCACGTGGCCGTAGCCCCACTCGCCTTCGTCGATGGCAAAGTCGCGCTCGACCGCGCCCGTCGGCCCGTCGTAGATGCCGCGCGTCGTGACGACCTCGGGCACGCCGTCCAGATCGACATCGGCCACCACCGGGCTCGGCCAATCGCTCGTTGGAGAGTACCCCGCCACCTCCTCCGAGCGAGACCAGACGACCTCCAAAAGGCCATCGTCATCGACGCGAAGGACGCGCAGGCCGGCGAGTATCTCGGGAAACCCCTGTCCATCGAGCTGCGCGCTGGCGAAATCGCCGCCCATTCTCTGGTTGCAGCTCGGATCCTCCGCCCGCACCGTGCCATCGTGGTTGTAGACGCGAAAGCGCACCGGCGGCGCCGCGCCTTCGGGCTCGTCGGGGCAAGCCTCTTCGGTCGACGGCGCGAGCGTGACTATTTCGAGCTCCGGGTCTTCGTCGAGATTGGCGACCAGCGGCGGGCGACCATTGAACCCGGCTTCCGGGACTTCCAGGACGGGCTCGCATGTGTCGCCGCGAATCGCCCACAGCGTGTGGAAGCCCGGCGTTGTGAGGTCGGTGCCCTGCACCAAGACCGCCTCCGCCACGCCGTCGAGGTCAATGTCGGCGACGAACGGACCTGAGTTCGCGCCAGGGTCGGGCCACGGCAGATCGAACCGGCACCGCGGCACGATCGCCGACGGGCGCGCGCGCGTACACGCCGCGTCGAAGTCCCCGCACGCCGCGCTGCCCCACGCCACGCACGTGCCGTCCACGCAGCAGGTGTCGTTCCAGCAGTCGTCGGTGGTCGCGCACGTTCCGTCCGTGCGCACGCACGTGCCGGCGATACACGTCTCACCCTGGGCGCAGCAGCCCGTGCCGCAGCCTGTCGGGCAGACTGCGTCGATGGTATCGGCGTCGCGAGCGCCATCGGCGCCGCGCCCGTCGGATGACACCGCTCCCGGCGGCGAAGCGCACCCCGCCACCAGCACGGCACCGATACCGAAGCGCACGCTCACCACCGCATGTTACCGCTCCTCGCCGGAAACTGAGGATGGGAACTTTGACGGCCCTGTGCGAGCGGGGCGGGGGTGGACTCGCGGGCGCGGGCGCGGGCGCGACGCGAACGCGTGCCGCGCGGGCGGAAAGCGTCCCTGGACGTTCGCGCGCCGGTGGGCCGAGCTCCGCGCGAGCGCCTGCGCGGCCGCGATCGTGACGTGGTCGTTGCCGGGGATGCCCGCCGAGCGGCAGGCCGGCGCGGCTGAGGCCGTGCCGCCGTAGCCGTCGCCTGCTTGCTTTGCCTTCGTGCCGGTGCGAAGGTTCCTGGCAACCAACGGTTCGGAGGTGCTGCATGCGTGGTTCTTGGCTCGGAGCGATTCTCGTCGTGGCGGGCTGCGGCAATCCGAACAAGGCCGATTACTGGATCGGAAAGCTCGACGATCCGGCGACGGAGCTCGAGGCGGTGCAGAACCTGCAGAAGATCGGCGATCCGGCCGCCGTGGAGCCGCTCGGCAAGCTCTTCGCCAAAAAGAGGCACCCCGACATCCTGCGCGCGATCGTCAGCTTCAAGGACAAGCCCGGTTTCAAGAATGAGCTGGCGATGCCGACGCTGCTATCCGCGCTCGACTTCACCGAGGACGAGTACAACAACGCGACGGTCGCGGCCGAGGCGATCGCGGATCTCGGCGCCGTCGACGCTATCGACACGCTCGTGGCCGTGCTCGACAAGCCGCTGCCGGTGCGATCGCGCGCCAACCTCGCCAAGCTCGCCGCCATCCAATCGCTTGCACGTCTCGGCGACCCCCGCGCCGTCGACGGGCTGATCAAGACGATGGAGCGGCCTATAGGCGAGCAGGACTTCATGCTGGCGAAGAAAGCGGCCGAGGCGCTCGGCGAGCTCGGCGATGCGCGCGCGGCCAAGCCGCTCGTTCGCGGTCTCTTCTACGCGTCGACGGCGCACGCGCCCATGTTCGTCGAAGCGCGCGTCGCGCTGGTGCGCCTCGGCCAATCCGCCATCCCGCCGCTCATCGCCGCGCACCAGGGCCAGGACGAGGAGATCAACGCCCTCGCGAAGAAGCTCGAATTCAAGCCCGGCATTGTCGCGCACAAGACGGCGCTCGTGCTGGGCGATCTGCGCGCGGCCGAGGCGACGGCGGCGCTGCGCGCCACGCTCAAGGCCAAGGGCGTGGGCCCCGAGGAAGATGCGAGCATGAGCCACCGCGGCACCATCTACGCGCTCGGAATGATCGGCACGGTCGAGTCGCTGCCCGATCTGCTCTGGGCTCTGGAGAAGCACCCCGACTGGAAGATGCGCGTCGCCGCCGCCGAGGCGCTGAACCTGCACGGAGGGAAGGACGCGCTCCCCAAGCTGCTGCAGATGGCCAAGAGCGGCTTCATCATGGTCGACGGCGAGAAGTACAACGAGCTGCGCTGGGCCTCGGCGATGGCGTACTCGCGCGCGGCCGGCTTCGAGGGCTACGCCGGCCTCGAGCCGATCGCGAAAGCCGCGACCGAGGAGGACGGCAAATCCATCTTCGACGAGTGCCTGCAGCGCCTCGAGGTCTCGCGCGAGTGCAAGGAGGACGCGGCGTGCTACGCGCGCGCGCTCAACGACGGCGTGCTCGTGAAGCAGGAGAGCGCGGCCTTCCACCTCGCGCGCCTCGCCGACGGAAAGTCGCAACGACCGGCGGTGCTCAAGAAGCTCGGCACCAAGGAGCCGGTCGTGCGCCTCGCGGTGCTCTACGCGCTCGATCGCCTGGGAGACAAGGCCTGCCAGGACTGCCTGGCCACGCTGCGCGCGCAGATCGAGAAGGAACGGGGCAAGACCGCGAAGGCGCTCGGCGCCGATCTCGTCAGCGAGATGCGCTGCACGCTGGCGCGCATCGCGCGGATCTAGCCCGGCTCGCGCCTACAGCAGGAACGTCGCCGAAAAGCCCCAGGTCGTCCACGAGGTGCTGCGGGGCTGCGTGAAGACGCGCGTCCAGTCCCCGGCGAGGCCGAGCAGGGTCTCCTCGCTGACGCGGAACTCGATGCCCCCCTGCACGCCCACGCCAAACCCGGTGTCGCGCGACGTGCCCGCGAAGCCGCCCGCCTCGTCGTGCACGCGCACGCGCCCGTAGCCGAAGCCAAAGCCCACCCACGGGCGCGCCGGTGCGCGCACGGTCAGCGCCATCCCCGGGAACAGCGTGATGGTCGATGCGTTGGTTTCGACCGTAAGGCCTTCGGATTGCGACTCTCCGGTCAGATAGCGGATGTACTGGAAGGAGAGGCGAGGCACGATCCCGGTCGGGCCGACGACCGCCTCGTAGCCCATCCACATCCCTCCTCCGATCCCCGGCGCAACCGCGCGCCCGGTGCTTCCGAGCGCCTTGGCGCCGAGCAGACTCAGGCCGAAGCGCGCGCCGCTCTCGTGGCGCGGTCGCGTTTCTTCTTCGCCGAGATCCTCCTCGCCTGCGAGATCGAGCTCTTCCGCCGATTCGGCGCCACGCGCCGATCCGGCGCCGAAGAGGAGCGCGAGCGCAACGAGCAGCTTCATGAGGGATGGACGTTCACGCCCGGAGGAATGGCCGGCGCGCCGGCCGCGCGACCCGCTACTTGTCTTTCTACTTTTCGTCGCCCTTGGTCAGAACCAGCAGGCGGTACTTGTCGAACTCGGCTTGGCCGGCCGTGTAGAGAACCTCGGTGAGCAGGCGGAACGGAGTGCGCTTGTCGCAGATGACCGAGATCTCGCCGCGGAACGGCTGTCCTCCACCCGACAGCTCCTCGAGCTTCTGGAGGCGTGCCTTGTGCTTGTCGAGCGTCTCGAAGACCGGGTTGATGAAGAAGCCGTTCTCGCCGTCGCGCTTGATCGACGCGTCGACGCGCCCGCGCTTGACCGACGCGACTTCGACTTCTTCGACCATGATCGCGTTCGAAGTCACCGTCAGAGTCACCGCCTGGTGCGGCTGGATCTGCGTGGTCGAGCGCGGAAGCCCGAGCTCGGGAGAGATATTCACGTTCGTGCTTTGCGTCGAGAAGCTCTTCAGGAAGAAGACGAGGATGATGGTCATCATGTCCATCATCGCGGTGATGTTGAGGTGGGCGACGTCCTCCCCGTCGGGAATCTGGCGCGCAAGCTTCTTGTGGAGCTTGCGCAGCGCCATCCGCCGCTTCGCGGTTTCCTGCGCGGTCTCGGCGTGCGCGGCCATCTATTCGACTCCCGTGCCGAGCATGACCTCGGGGAAGAGGCAGTCTCCCGTGTACTTGAGATCGTCCGCGCCGCACTGCTGCGGCGACTTCGTCGCATCCTTGCAGGACTGCCCGCAGTGCTTGCCGGGCTTCTCCCGCAGCGAATCCATGGTCGTGACGATCACGTCGTACGGAATGTCCACGTTGGCCGCGAGGATGACGCGGCTCTCGTCCGCGAACTGCTCCTTGATCTTGCCGACGTAGCCGATCAGCGCCGGATAGTCGTACTCGTTGCCCTTCTTGGGCACCGTCGGCAGCTTGCCCGGGATGTTGTCCTGGTACATGACGCCGCCGGAGCCGGCGATGATGAAGCCGGTGCCCGAAACCGTGACGTTCAGGTTGAGCGGCGGCTTCTCCGGCGGAGGCTGATCCTCGCCACCCCCGCCGCCCGAGTTGTACTTCGGTGAGGCCACGTTGATGTTGCCCATGGGCAGCACCGCCACCATGGTGGCGAGCAGGAACATGATGACGTTGATGACGATGTCGAGGAACGGGACGAGGTTGATCTCGCCGCCGATCTCGGCATCTTCCTCGGCCTCATCGATCTTGCGCCGGACCTTGGCGCGAACCTTCGAAGCGGTCATCGGCTAGCGAGGAGCCGCAGCGCGAGCCTCGCCGGAGGGAGCCGCCGACGCGCCGGTGCGCGCGTGGCCGACCAGGAAGTTCTCGAGCTTCATCGAGAAGCTCTCGAGGTCGGTCGCCATCGTCTTCGAGACGGTGTTCAGCATCAGGTGCGCGACGATGCAGGTGACGGCGATGCCAAGCCCCATCGCCGTGTTGTTCATCGCTTCCGAGATACCTTCGGCGAGCTTGGCCGAGCGCTCTTCGGGCGCCGCGAAAGCGACGGCCGCGAACGCGCGAATCAGACCGGTGACCGTGCCGAGCAGCCCGAGCAGCGTCGCGATGTTCGCCAGCGACCAGAGCGACGAGATGCGCTTCTTCAAGTCGGGCAGCGCATCGACCAGGCTCTCTTCGATCGCGCTCGAGACAGCCTCCTCGCCGCGATGAACCTGCACGAGCCCAGCCTTGGCGACGCGAAGCAACGGCGCGTTGCCCGAGCCGCAGAGACGGATCGCGCGGTCGACGTTGTTCGCCTGGACCAGCTTGCGCAACTGATCGAGGAGCCCCTTCGAGTTGAGCTGGCTCTTGAACAGAAGGAAAATGATCCGCTCGATGATATTGGCGACCACCGCCGCCGAGCAGATCAAGTTGATGTACATGAAGATACCGCCCTTTTCGAGGAACTCCGCCAGTCCATGCATCGTGTATTCTCCTCCTGGATTTTCTTGGGTAGCGGTTGAGGCCACCAAGTAAATAGATTGTTGGGGCGCGAGTCAAGAGAAGCGTTGCAAAAAAGCGACCTGGGCGCACGAACCCAAAGCGGTGTGTCCGCGCGCAGCGCCGGAGATGTTGCTATTCGCCGGGCCGCGCGAGCACGACGCGGTGGACGGATGCCCGGCCGTTGCGAGTGAACGGCCCTCGCGGCGTGTGTTAAATCTCCCCGGCTGCGTGGCAGGACGCCCCACGATGTCCCGCGGCGAGCGAGAGCATAACCAGATGATATCACTTGAACAATAGACATTGCCTCCTGCGGCATACGGCTTGCTGTCCACCAAGCCTGCTCCAAAATCGGAGGCGAGATGCGTTTTCTGCTGGAACATTTCAAGGAGGGCGGCTGGGGGATGTGGCCGATCCTCCTGTTGCTCGGCTTCACCACCTGGCTGGTGGTCGAGCGCTCGAAGTACTTGTTCTTCTCCAGCGGCACGGAGCAACGCGCGTTTCTGGCGCTCATGCGGCGCCTGCTCATGCAGGGCAACGTGGCCGGCGCCGTCACCGCGTGCAAGGAGAACGGCAAGCCGCTCGCGAAAATCGTCGAGGCAGGCCTGCGCGCGCTCGACAAGGATGATGAGCACGTGCAGAACGCCGTCGACGCGATCGCGCTGCGCGAGTTGGCGAAGATCGAGCACCGCACCGGCTATCTGGCGATGCTCGGCAACGTCGCCACGCTGATGGGGTTGCTCGGCACCATCACCGGCCTCATCAAGTCGTTCGCCGGCGTCGGCATCGGTCAGGACGCCGCGGCGCAGGCGGCGGCCGGCGCAGCCTCGCAGTCGTCGAAGGCCGAACTCCTGGCGGCCGGCATCAGCGAGGCGATGAACTGCACCGCGTTCGGCCTGATCGTCGGCATCCTGGCGCTGCTCGGCTACTCGATCCTCAACGGACGCACGCAGAATCTTCTCGATGAGATCAACGAGGCAACCGTCAGCGTGCTCAACCTCGCGACCGGCCACCGGCAGGCGATGAACCTCCAGGGCATTCGCGACATCCCGCCGGTCTAGGAAAGAAAAAGGAGAACGACATGGAATTCATCCAGTCCATCAACGAAGCGTTCCATGGCGGCGGATGGGGCATGTGGCCGATCCTCGTCCTCTCGATCTTCTGGATCGGGCTGTCGATCGAGCGAAGCGTGTACCTGTTCCGCGCGGGGCTCGACAAGGGACAGTTCATGTCGCTCATGCAGAAGCTGATAGCGCAGGGCAACGTCGCGCAGGCGATCAAGGTGTGCTCGGGCACGTCCAAGCCGCTCACGCGGATCGTCCAGGCGGGCTTGATGAAGATGAACCGCAGCGAGCGCGACGTGCAAGCGGCGATGGACGAGTCGGCGCTCCGCGAGCTTCCCCTGATCGAGAAGCGCACCGGCTACCTCGCGATGATCGGAAACGTCGCGACGCTGATGGGGCTGCTCGGCACCATCACCGGCCTCATCAAGTCGTTCGCGGGCGTCGCCGGCGTCGACCCGTCGCAGAAGGCGACCATGCTCGCGGCCGGCATCTCGGAGGCGATGAACTGCACGGCGTTCGGCCTGCTGGTCGGCATCGGCGCGCTGCTCTCGTTCTCCGTGCTCAACGGCAAGACGCAGGGCCTGGTCGACGACATCAACGAGGTCACGGTGCAGGTCAACAACATGATGGGCCAGGCGAAAGAGGGCGGTAACCAGGCCGCCTAGTCGCACCTGACCGACGCAGCAAGGGAAAGGAGGAGCTCATGGCCGGCGGAATGGCGATGCCCCAGAAGGGCGGCAAGAAGGCGCTCGACCTGACGCTCAACCTCGTCCCGTTCATCGACCTGCTCATCACCAACATCTGCTTCCTGCTCATCACCGCGGTCTGGACGCAGCTCGCGCGCATCAACGTCAGCCAGAAGGGCCAGGGCGCGCCGAGCGAGGAGCAACAGGAGCCGCCGCCCGAACAGGTGAAGCTCATAGTGCTGGTCGAAGAAGACGGCTTCACGCTGATCGCCGGTGGCGAGCGGCTCTCGGTGCCGAAGAACGGCGCCCACTACGACACGGAGAAGCTCGCGTCGCTCCTGCGCGAGATCAAGGGGCGCTTGCCGGACAAGACGGACATCACGGTCGCCTCCGACGACGGCATCAAGTACGAGAGCATCATCGAGACGATGGACGTCGCGCTCATGGAGAAGTTCCCGGACATCCAGCTCTCCGAGTCCGCGGCGGCGATGTAAGAGGCGCCCAAGCACATGCCCATCAAGAAGCCCGTCCCGCACCTCGGCACGACCGTCGCCTTGCAGAACGTGAAGAAGGCGATGAGCAAGGGCCACAAGAGCGTCTACGCCGAGCTCAACCTGACTCCGATGATCGACATGTTCACGATGATCGTCATCTTCCTGTTGATGACGTTCTCGGCGTCGGGCGAGATCGCGTTCGTCACGCGCGACATCAAGCTGCCGGAGGCGCAGCAGTTCGCGCAGCTCGAAAGCGCGCCGGTGATCGCGGTCTCGTCGCCCGAGAGCGATCCGCGCGGCGGCGTCGTGACGCTCGACGGCAGCGAGGTCGCGACGGTACGCGAGCTGGTCGAGAGCGAGAGCCCGGACTTCAAGATCTCGCGCCTCTCCGAGGACCTCGAGGTGCTCAAGCACAACTGCAAACTCCTGAACCCCGACGACGCGGATCAGATCTGCACGCAGGTGATCGTGCAGTCGGATCGCAAGATCGAGTTCAAGGTGCTCAAGAAGATCATGTACTCGTCCGGGCTCGCCGGGTACGGCAACGTCAACTTCGCGGTGAACCAGAAGGCGGCGTCCGGCGGCGGCAAGGGCGGGCATCCCTAGCTCTTGGGCCGGTTCGTCTCGCTCCTTCCGCTCCTCTCGCTCGTCGCCTGCAAGCCCGCACCGTCGAAGATCGCGATCGATCCGGAGCGCTCCGTCATCGAACGCAAGGGCGGCACACGCGCGCTCACGCTGGTCGCTCGCGACCGCGCGGGCGCGGAAGTCGACGGCGTCGCGGCCGAGTGGCACTCGATGGACCCGCTCACCTGCGACGTCGATGCGCGCGGCGTCGTCAAGGCGCTGCGCAGCGGCACGTGCGCGATCCGCGCCAGCGCCGGCGACCTGCGCGCCGACGCTTCGGTGCGGGTGGCGATCGTCGCGGGGCTCGATGTGACGCCGAGCGGCATCGAGATGGGCGTGGGCGTGACGCGCCGCTTCTCCGCCCGGGTGCTCGACGATCGCGGCCAGCCGCTGATCGGCGTCGGCGTGGCGTGGGCCAGCTCCGATCCGACCATCGCGACGGTCGGTGCGGGCGGCAACGTCACGACCATCGAGACCGGCGAGGTGCGCATCGTCGCGCGCACCGAGGGCGCCGAGGGCGCCGCGCAAGTCTTCGTCAGATAGCCGGCAACTCTCCCTGGTAGACCTCGACGGCCGGACCGCGCATACGGACGCCGGCCAGACCCTCGGCGACGCGGATGAAGAGCGAGCCGCCGGGAAGCCGCACCTCGATCTCGCGGCCGGCGGGCAATCGGCCCGTGGCGACGGCGGCGGCCGCCGTGGCGCTGGCGCCGGTGCCGCACGCGAGCGTGATGCCGCAGCCGCGTTCCCACACGACCAGCTCGATCGCCCCCGCCGCGACACGCGCGAACTCGGCGTTGGTGCGCGCGGGATAACGCGCGTGGCGCTCGACGGCGGGACCGATCGTCTCGGCCAGGGCGCGCAGATCCACGCTCGCGTCGTCGACGAAAGCCACGGCGTGGGGATTTCCCATCGACACTTCGCTGACGACGATCGACCGGCCGGCGACCTCGAGCGGCCGGCGCTCGGCCAGCACCAATGGCTTTCCCATCTCGACCGCGACCGTCTCGGCACGCCCGTCCGCGCCGGTCTCGATACCGCAGTCGAGCACGCCGGCGCCCGTCTCGATCGGAATCACTTTGCACCCCGTCGGGTGGGCTGAGGCAGCCCGCCGGAGCCCACGGTCGAACAACCACTTGGCGACGCAGCGGATGCCGTTGCCGCACATCTCGGGCTCGCTGCCATCCGCGTTGCGGATCGCCATGCGCGCCAAAGCCTCGGGGTGGCGCGGCGCCAGAATCGCGAGGATGCCGTCGGCGCCGACGCCGAAGCGGCGGTCGCAGAGACGCGCGGCGACCGCGGGATCGAGCGGCGA
>JBBTFH010000010.1:0-10829 GCA_038041915.1 Myxococcota bacterium | reverse complement strand
CGACGCCGAAGCGGCGGTCGCAGAGACGCGCGGCGACCGCGGGATCGAGCGGCGAGGCTGCCGCAGCCCGTCCGACGGGACGTGGCGAAGGCGACGCTTCGCGCAGATCGACGATGATGAAGTCGTTGCCGAGCCCGTGGCTCTTGGTGAAGCGCACGGCCGCTACCGCGGCGGCGTTGGGGGCGCCGGCGTCGGGCTCGGGGGGACCGTCGTCGGCGCGGCGCCCTCGGACTTCTCGGGCGAGGACTCGGGGACCTGCTGCTCGGCCGCCTTGGCGGCGGCTTCTTCCGCCGCTTTTTTCGCCTTGTCTTCCTTGTCCTCTTGGGCGCGCTTCTTCGCCAGATCCTGTTCGGCCTTCTTCTTCTCTACGGCGAGCTGCTGGGCGCGCCTCTGCAAGCCGGGGTCCTCCTGGCGACTCGAGAAGTAGGCGAGCGTCGCCGAAGTCAGCATGAAGACGATCGCGGTGACCGTCGTGACCTTGGCGAGGAAGGGGGCCGCGCCGCGACCGCCGAAGACAGTCTGCGTCGCGCCGCCGAAGGCGACGCCCATGCCGGCGCCCTTTCCCGCCTGCAGCAGGATCACCAGAATCAGGAAGAAGCACACGAAGACATGGAGGACGGTGATGAGGGTGATCATCGAGGCCTAGCCGCGGCCGGCGGCCGCACGGGCGATGGCCAAGAAGCTCTTGGCCTCGAGCGAAGCGCCTCCGACGAGGGCGCCGTCGACGTCGCGCTGGCCGAGCAGTTCCGCAGCGTTGTCCGGTTTCACGCTGCCTCCATACAGTATCCGCAGCCCGTCGGCAACCCCGCCCAAGAGGGCGCGCGCGACCTCGCGCACGTGGGCATGCGCCTCCTGCGCCTGCGCCGGCGTGGCGTTGCGACCGGTGCCAATCGCCCACACGGGCTCATAGGCGACGACGACATTCGCCGCGTCGGCGGCGCCGAGGCCCGAGAGCGCGGCCTCGAGCTGCGCCGCGAGGCGCTCGAGCGTACGGCCGCCGTCGCGCTCGTCCAGCGTCTCGCCGATGCACAGGATGGGCCGCAGGTCGCCGCGCAGGGCGGCGCGGAGCTTTTTGCGCACCTCGTCGTCGGTCTCCCGGAAGACGTGGCGGCGTTCGGAATGGCCGACGATCGCGTAGCGGCAGCCGAGCTCGCGCAGCATCGGCGCGGAGACGGCGGCGGTGAAGGCGCCGGCGTCCTCCCAGTGGCAGTCCTGCGACGCCAGCACGACGGCGCTGCCTTCGAGGCGCTTGCCGACGGCCTGGAGCGCCGTGAAAGGCGGCGCGACGGCGATTTCGACACCGCGCAGCGCGCCCGCGCCGTGCTTGACCTCGGTCGCTAGCGCGAGCGCCTCGACGACGGTCTTGTGGCACTTCCAGTTGCCCGCGACCAGCGGGAGGCGCGCCGCGCTCACGACTCGAGCGCCTTCAGGCCGGGGAGATCCCCCCCTTGTAGGAACTCGAGCGACGCGCCGCCGCCGGTCGAGACGTGCGAGATGCGCTCCGCGACGCCGGCCGCTTGGAGGGCCGCGACGGAGTCGCCGCCGCCGACGACCGAGAGCGCGTCCGCGTCCGCGACCGCACGCGCGACCTCGAGCGTGCCGCGCGCGAAGGCGGGCTTCTCGTAGACGCCCATCGGCCCGTTCCAGAAGAGGGTCTTGGCGCAAAGGATGCGGTCGCGAAAGCCGGCGGCGGTGGCGGGACCGATGTCGAGCGCCATCGCGTCCTCGGGCACGCGGCCGATCGGCACCACCTCGCCGGCCGCGTCGTCGATCGTGCGTGCGACGACGACGTCGGTCGGCAGCAACACGTCCACCTTGCGCTCAGCCGCGCGGGCGAGGATGCCCGCCGCGATGCCGAGTTTTTCGGACTCGATCCGCGAGCGCCCGAGGCGCACGCCGCGGGCGGCGAGGAACGTGTTGGCCATCGCGCCGCCGACGACGAGCGCGTCGACGCGCTGCAGCAGGTTCTCGATCACGCCGATCTTGCCTGCGACCTTCGCGCCGCCGAGCACCGCCAGGTACGGCCGCTCGACCGTCCCGAGAAGCTTTCCGAGAAATCGCAGCTCGCGCTCGAGCAGCAGCCCGGACGCCTTCTCGCGCAGGTGCCGCGTCACGCCGACGACGGACGCGTGCGCGCGGTGCGCCGCGCCGAAGGCGTCGTTGACGTAGCAGTCGGCGAGCGCCGCCAGCGCACGCGCGAAGCCATCGTCGTTCGTCACCTCGCCCGGATCGAAGCGCAGGTTCTCGAGCATCGCCACCTGCGTGCCGGCGCGCAGATCGGCGACGACTTTGCGCGCGCCGTCGCCGACCGGCTCGTCGGCCAGGATCACCTCGGCGTCGGGGCCGAGCAGATCGGCGAGCCGCGCCGCGGCCGGCTCGAGGCTGTACTTGCGGTTGGGTTTGCCCTCGGGTCGCCCGAGGTGCGAGGCCAGCACGACGCGCGCGCCCCGCTCGATGAGCAGCCGAATCGTCGGCAGCGCCGCGCGAATGCGCGTGTCGTCGACGACCTTGCCGTTCTCGATCGGCACGTTGAAATCGACGCGCACGAGCACGCGCCGGCCTCCGACCTCGAGATTCTCGACGCTGCGGATCGCCATGCGGCGCCGTTTATAGCCCGACGCGCGCCAGGTGTCGCGCGAGGTCGACCAGGCGCTGCGCGTAGGCGATCTCGTTGTCGTACCAGGCGAGCACCTTCACCAGATCGCCGGCGACGACGCTGGTCGACGCGAGATCGACGATTCCCGAGCGGGGATCGCCGCGGAAGTCGGTCGAGACCAGCGGCTCGTCGGTGACGCCGAGGATGCCGCGCAGGTCGCCCTCGGCCGCCGCGCCGCGAAACGCGCTGTTGACCTCCTCCACCGACACGCGCCGGGCCAGCCGCGCGGTGAGGTCGACCAGCGACACGTCGGGCGTCGGCACGCGGATCGAGATCCCCTCGAAGCGCCCGGCGAGCCTCGGCAGCACCGCCGCGATGGCGCGCGCGGCGCCGGTGGACGACGGAATCATCGAGAGCGCGCCGGCACGAGCCCGGCGCAGATCCTTGTGCGGTCCGTCGACGAGATTCTGGTCGTTCGTGTACGCGTGCACGGTGGTCATGTGCGCGGCGACTATGCCAAACGCGCGGTCGAGCACCTTGGCGACGGCGGCCAGGCAGTTGGTCGTGCACGATGCGTTCGAGATGATGTGGTGACGCGCGGCATCGTAGGTTTCGAGGTTGATGCCGACGGCCAGCGTGACGTCGGGATCGCTGGCCGGCGCGCTGACGATGACCTTCTTCGCGCCTGCATCGAGGTGCTTGGCGAAGTCCGGACGGCGGCGCCACCGGCCGGTGCACTCGAGCACGACGTCGGCGCCGAGCGCGCGCCAGGGAATCTTCGCGGGATCCGGCTCGGCGGTCACGGCGATCTCGTCGCCGTCGATGGCTATGGCCCGCTCCCGCGCCTCGACGCGCCCGGGGTAGCGGCCGTGCACCGAGTCGTAGCGGAGCAGGTGCGCGAGCGTAGGCGCATCGGTGAGATCGTTGATGCCGACGATGCGCACGCCCTCGCGCTCGGCGCGCATGACACAGCGACCGATGCGACCGAAGCCGTTGATGCCGACGCTCAGCATTTTTCGAATTGTAACGCCTGCGCCGCAAGACGGCGAGGCCGGGAGAGGTCGGGAGCTTAGCGGTGGGTCGACTCTTCGCGCATGTCCTGCGTCACGAGCGCGATGAGCTCGGTCGAGAGCGCGACGATTTGCCGCGACTCGTAGCCGTACGCCTTGAGCTCGCGATAGATGGACTTCGCGAGGATCTTCAACGCCTTGTCGCGATCCGCCTGGGGCAGCGCGCTCACCTCACGTTCGATCAGTGTCATGCACCGCTAGCCGAGCAAGGCGCGTGCCACCACGCGACGCTGTCGGTCGTTTGATTTCACGTTGTAAATCCTGTGGATAGGCTCGACCTGCCCGCGTAATCCCATACGCAGCCGACCGGGTTCGGGAGAAACTGCGTAACCGTCTACGCGGCGTCGATGACTTCGACGTGCAGGATTTCGCCGGCGCACGCGCGCAGCCCCGCGAGCACTTCCTCGGGCGGCGCACGGGACACGCGGATGCGGGCGCAGGCGGCATGCGCGCCCTCGAAGATCTCGTTCTGCATCTCCTCGACGTTGATGCCCGCAGTGCGCAACGCGCCGAGCACGCGCGCAAGCACGCCGACCTTGTCGTAGTGCCGCACCACGAGTTGGCAGCGGGCGGGCGAGCGTGTCGCCAGGTTCACGCAATTCGGCACCTCGCCGCTCTCGCGAAAGCTGCGAATGATGCGCACCGTCTCACGCGCGATCGCGGCCTGCGCCTGCTCGGTCGACGCGCCGATGTGGTGCGTGCCGTAGACGCCTTCGAGTCGGGCCGTTTCGCTCGCGAAGTCGGCCTCGCCCGCCTCGGGCTCGCCGTGAAAGACGTCGAGGCCGGCGCGCACGCCCAACGTCGCGATCACGTCGCGCAACGCCGCTTCGTCGACGATCTCGCCGCGCGACGTGTTGACGAAGATCGCGCCGCGCGGCAGGCGCTCGAGCACGGGTTTTGACACGACGCCGCGCGTCGCGGGCGAGAGCGCGAGGTGGATCGTGAGGATGTCGGCTCCCGCGGCCAGATCTTCCAGCGTCGCGCGAAAGCCGACGCCGAGCGCGCGCGCCTGCTCGGGCGTGAGCGAGCGGCTCCAGGCCGTGGGCTCGAGGCCGAAGGCGCGGGCCCGCGCGAGCACCTCGCGGCCGATGCGGCCGAGGCCCGCGATGCCGATGCGCCGGCCGAACAGGCCCTGCGCGCGGGAGAACTCCTTCTTGCGCCACTTGCCGTCGCGAAGCATCGCGACGTTGTCGGGGATTCGGCGGTCGAGGGCCAGCACCAGGCCCATCGTCAGCTCGGCGACGGCGATCGCGTTCTGCCCGGGGCAGTTGGCGACGTAGACGCCGCGCTCGGAGGCGGCCTTGCGGTCGATCGTGTTGGTGCCGGCACCGGCGCGCACCACCAGCGCCAGCGCGTCGGCGCGCGCGAAAACGGCGGCCGGCACCTCCGTCGAGCGCACGACCAACACGTGGGCGCCGGCGATCGCGGCGGCGAGCGCGTCGCCGCGCAGCTCCGGCCGGTAGTCGACCTCGAGGCCGACCGCGGCGAGCTCGGCGCGCGCGAAGTCGGGAAATCCGTCGGCGATGAGGACGCGCATGGCGCGATGCGATCAGAACCGGGAAAAGACGACGCCGGCGCCGGCCAGCAGCATCAGCGAGTCACCGGCCTCGCCGAGATCGGCGACGACGAGTGCGGCGCGGAGATCGATGTCGCCCATCTCGTAGCCTCCGCCCGCGGTGAGCGCGAAGTGGTTGTCGACCTCGACGCACTCGACGGCGCAGCCTCCGTCGACGCTCACGTGGTCGACGCCGAATTCGAGCGCGCCGTAGACCGGACCGGAGAGCGCGACCTTCACGCCGCCGAGAATGGGCAGCTCGGAAACCTTGGATTCGGGGCTGCCGGCCTCGTCGCGCTCCTTGGCGAGGTGGTGGAGATAGCCGGCACGTGCGGTCGCGGTGAGCTTGGTGTCGATGTCGTACTCGAAGCGCAGGAGGACGCCGAGCGCGAAGCCGGCGTAATCGCCGAACCCACCGACTGGAAGTCCCGCGGCAACGTCGGCGGCAAGCGCCATCTTGGGCGGCGGATCCTCTTCGAGACCCTCGTCCTCCGAAGGTTCGCCCGGCCCGCCGACCTCGACGGAGGCCTCGCCGCCGACGTTCACCTGGGCGCGCGCGGGCGAGGAGGTGAGGGCCACGGCCAAGACGAGCGAAGTGACGAACGAGCTTGGCGTCGTGCGCATGCGTGCGCAGGATAGCGGCGCCATCCCGGCACTTCAAGAAATCGACGGGGGTGGTGGACGCGCCGGAGCGGCGCGACGGGCTAGAAGTGGGTGAAGTTGTAGCCGACGTTCAGGCCGATCTCGGTCGAGTCGCCGGCATGGCCGAGGTCGAGGATGTTGAGCTGCGCGCGCAGATCGAGCTCGCCCATCTCGTAGCCAGCGCCGACGCCGAGCGCGAGGTTGTCGTCGGAGCCCGTTCCGCACGTCTCGGTGCCGAGAATCGTCACGCAGGCCTCGGCCTTCGTGTGGACGATGCCCACTTCGCCCGCGCCGTAGAGCGGCCCCGAGAGCGCGTACTTGAGGCCCGCCATGATCGGAATCTCCGAGAACGTGACGTCGTTCTTGGCCAGGTGGTGGATGTAGCCGAGACGACCGGTCGCCGCCATGTCAGCGTTCACGTCGTACTCGAAGCGCACGAGCGCGCCGATGCCAATGCCCGCGCCGTCGCCGAGATTGCCGAACGGAACGGCGATCGCGCCGTCGGCGCCGAGCGTCATCTTCGTCGTCGGCTCGGCCATCGCTTCGCCTTCGGAAGCGGGCTCGCCGGCGGCTTCGGCGGGAGCGCCTTCCTCGGCGGCGGGAGCGGCCTCTTCGTCCTGGGCGATCGCCACCGCCGGAGCCGCGCCAACGGCCGCGAGAAGGAACAGGGATGAGAGCTTGCTGTGCATGGGCTATCTCCTCGTGATTTGGGGGGCGCGTGGCCCCCTGGTTTGCGCGGAGGATAGCGACAAGGAAGCGAACGTCAAGAAATACGCCGAAACGCGCGGGCAACCGGGCGGACGTGGCCTACGCGGGCGAGAGCGTGCGGAGGAGCCGTTCGACCGCGGTCTTGGCCGCGCCGCCCACTTCGTCGAACTTCACGCCCGCCGTGAAGACGCCCTTCTCCTCGCGGCACCACGCCACCTTGCCGCGCAGCAGAAGCGCCGGCGTGAGCGCGTCCTCGATGCCGTCGAGAACGACGAAAAGGTTCAGGCCGAGCGTCGCGCCCTGCGGGAGCGCGCGATCACAGACGAGCGCGACGCCGCCAGGCGAGAGGTTGCGGGTGGTGGCGGGCAGTACGGCGTCGCCGGTGAAGATCTCGGCATGGACGGCGGCCTCGAGGCGCACGGCGGTGGCGGATTATATACTGGACGGGCATCCCAGGTCTGCCCCCAACAGGCGTACGTGGCCGCTTGCCTGCGCCTTGCGGGCAAGCCGCCGGTCGGCGGTCACGAGGTTCGCGTCGAGCGACACGGCCAGCGCGAGATAGCTCGCGTCGTAGTACGTGAGCCCGTATCGGCTGGCGAAACGGCCGGACTCGCGCCCGTCATGGCCGCCTCGCTGCTCGTTCTCGCTTCCCCCGACTCATCGCTCCTCCCGTCATCGCGTCGATCGCGCTCTCGATCTCTCGGATGCGCGCCTCGCGCGCGACCGCGCGTTCGGCGGGCGCGTCCGGCTCGAGCACCGCCTCGACCTGCAGGCGGCGGCGCTCGAAGTAGAGGCGGACGATCTCGCGCAGCACCTCGTGGCGCAACTCGACCAGGTTCATACCCTCGCGCGCGACGCCGATCTCGTTGGGCTCGAACAGCAGCCGTCCGAGGTCCCAGGTCGCCTGCACGCGCCAGCCGGTGTCGTCGTCGGTGTCGACCGAGCGTTTCTCGCCGGTCGGCCCGTCGTCCCACGACTCGTCGTACTGGACGCCGCGGTCGAGGCGCACGCTCACCTGCGGCAGCAGCGGCGCGAGTCGCACGCGGCGCATCCACGAGCGCATGCGCTCGGGCGAAAGCTCGGCCTCGCGCACGGCCGCCGCCGTCAGTGACTCGACGGTCTGCTCGCCGGCGAAGCGGTCGAGCAGCGCGCGCGCCTCGGCGGCGGTGAGCGCGAGCGCGGCGCAAAGCGCGATCATCGGCAACGCCCGGCCGCGTCGCGCGCGGCCGCCTCCTCGCGCGCGAGCAGCGCCTCGGCTTCGGATGGTAGGCGCACGTCGATGCCACCGGCGCGCTCGGCATCGCGCTGCACGCGAAGCGCGCTCGGCGCCGACGGTGGCGTGGCCGGCGGCCACTGCCAGCCGAGCCATAGCAGAGCCGCGTCGCCGTCCTGCACCGACAGCGTGATCCGAGGCAGCCACGGGAAGAGCGGCTCGGGCCGCGCCGCCGGCGGGCGGCAGGGCGCGGTGGCCACGACCAGCGTGAGGATGAGCGCGTGCACGACGGCGACACCCTTCAACGATCGTGCCGATCGCGCGGGCCAGCGCTTTCACGCGCTTGCGCCTGCCGACGCGCGCTCGGCGTCCGGTCCACCGGCCAGGCGGCCGGCCGGCCGGCCACGTGGCGCGACGCCCACGTCACGAGAGCCGCGGGTCGACAAACCGCGGCGCGGGTCTAGATAATGACCAGGTTGCCGCTCGACCCCAGCACCCTCGCCTTCTGGAACCCGCGGCGCGTGCTCGACCGCCTCGGGCGGGCGCCGGACGATCGAGGCCCGGAACGCTATTCGAGCGCCAGCGCGCTAATCGGGGCCGAGAAAGTGCCGAAGCGTAGCGAGGCCACGCACCCGGCGCTCTCGGCCAATGCTCAGACCGTGCTCGCGCGCCGCTACCTCGCGCGCGACGCGCGCGGGCGCCTCGCCGAGACCGCCGACGGCCTATTTCGCCGCGTCGCAGGCGCGGTCTCGGCCGCGGAACCGGAGGCCGCCGCGCGCTTCCACGACATGATGTCGCGCCTCGAGTTCCTGCCGAACTCGCCGACGCTGATGAACGCGGCCCGCCCGCTCGGCAACCTCGCCGCCTGCTTCACGCTGCCGGTCGGCGACTCGCTGCCGTCGATCTTCGAAGCCGTCAAGAACACGGCGATCATCCAGCAGACCGGCGGCGGCGTCGGTTTCTCGTTTTCGCGCCTGCGCCCGGCGGGCGACATCGTCGCCTCGACGCACGGCGTCGCGTCGGGGCCGGTCTCGTTCATGGACGTGTTCGACAAGGCGACCGAGACGATCAAGCAGGGCGGCACGCGGCGCGGCGCGATGATGGGCATCCTCGCGGTCGATCACCCCGACATCCTCGCGTTCATCACCGCGAAGGCGGACCTTGCGCGGCTCACGAACTTCAACGTGTCGGTCGGCCTGACCGACGCGTTCATGCGCGCGGTGGAGGACGACGCCGACTACGCGCTGCGCAACCCGCGCACCGGCGAGCCCGTGTCGCGCCTGCGCGCGCGCAAGGTGTGGGACCTCGTCTGCAACCTCGCGTGGGCGACGGCGGAGCCGGGCGTGCTGTTTGCCGATCGCATCGAGCGCGAAAATCCGACGCCGCACGCCGGCGCGCTCGAGGCCACCAACCCGTGCTCGGAGTTGCCGCTGCTGCCGTACGAGAGCTGCGTGCTGGGCAGCTTGAATCTCGCGCGCTTCGTCGCGCCCGGCGCGCGCGAGCTCGCGTGGGACCACCTGCGCGCACGCGTGCGCGACGCGGTGCGTTTCCTCGATGACGTCATCGACGCCAGCCGCTACCCGCTGCCCGAAATCGCCACCGCCACGCGCGCCAACCGCAAGGTAGGCCTGGGCGTGATGGGTTTCGCGGATCTGCTGGCGGCGCTCGCGATCCCGTACGACTCCGAGGAGGCGCTGGAGCTCGCCGACCGCGTGATGGGCGCAATCGCCGCCGAGGCGCGCAGCGCGTCCGAGGCGCTCGCGAAAGAGCGCGGGGCGTTTCCGAACTTTTTCGGCAGCGCGCTCGCGGAAGACGGGGCGCCACCGCGGCGCAACGCGACGCTGTTGGCGATCGCGCCCACCGGAACGCTGTCGATCCTCGCCGGCTGCTCGGGCGGCATTGAGCCGATCTTCGCGCTCGCGTACTTTCGCCGGATTCTCGACGGGCAGGAGCTCGAGGAAGTGCACCCGCTCTTCGCCGAGGCGGCCCGTCGCGAAGGGCTCGACGCGCGCGTGATCGAGGAGGTCGCGCGCACGGGCTCGGCGCGGCGCACGCCCGGCGTGCCCGAGCGCCTGGCGGCGATTTTCCCGACCGCCTACGATGTCGCGCCCACGTGGCACGTGCGCATGCAGGCCGCCTTCCAGAAGCACGTCGACAACGCCGTCAGCAAGACCGTCAACCTGCCGCGCGAGGCCACGCCCGCCGACGTCGCCGAGGTTTTCCGCCTCGCGTATGGCCTCGGCTGCAAGGGCGTGACCGTGTACCGCGACGGCAGCCGCGCCGCGCAGGTGCTCAACGTCGGCGCGCGCATCGCCGCGCCCGAGCGCGCGAGCGGCGAACGCTGCCCCGACTGCCGCGCCGGCGCGCTCGAGACCTCCGGCGGCTGCGCGTTCTGCCGAAGCTGCGGCTGGTCGCGCTGCGGCTGACCGCAAGTCCACGATCGGCCTCGACCGGCCAAGGGAACGCTGCTATCCTCCGCCCATCGTGACCCTTGCGACCATTGCCGCCGGCGCCACGGTGAGCGGGGCGAAGCGGAGATTCCTTTCCATGGCGGTCCTGGCGTTCTCCGTGTTCATTGTGCAGGCGACAGGCCCGGCGAATCTCTTCTTGCCGACTGTTTGCCAAGAATCCTGCCCGGACGACGATGCGCGGGGGAATTGCGCCCCCAACTGCAGCGACTGTGCGTGCTGCGGGCACCTCCTGGCCGCAGCTCTCCCCGCCCAGCCCCGTGTCCTGGCATCCGCTCCGTCGGTGGCGCGCGTCTGGCGCACGGAGCGGGTGCTGCCGATCGCCGAGCTTCCGGCGATCGAGCACGTCCCGAAGCCCTCGCGCGGGTAGACCAGTACCTGAACGGTTGATCGTCGCGTCGCGCAGCCAAGCAGGGCGCGCGACGTGACCCAATCATGCGAGGGAACCATGCGCAGAATCGTGATGGCAGCGACCTTGGCTGCCTGTGTGTTGAGTTGGCCGCGCGACGGCGCGGCTCAGCAGAGCGACGGTGTGACCGACACGGCGCCCGTCGCTTTCGGGCGAGCAGTGTCTCTC
>JBBTFH010000009.1:24518-31619 GCA_038041915.1 Myxococcota bacterium | reverse complement strand
CGACTACTCCACGGCGAGCGGCTCGATGACCACGGCCGCGTCGATCGTGCACGGCGTCGCGCAGAGCGTGCCGACTACGGGCGCCTCACGGTAGGCGTAGGTCGCCTGCATCGTGCAGGCTTCGACGTCGAGGTCGCCGTCGAGCGTTTCGGTCGCCTCCCACGTGCAGCCGTCCTCGAACGGGAACTCGGTCACGCGCGTCGCGACGAAGCCCTCGCCGTCGGTCGTGCCCGAGAACGAGCTTCCGTCGGCGAACGTGAACTCGATCGACGGTGGATCGATGTCGACCGTCACCTCGTCGCCGACCGACAGGATCACCGAAACGTCGTACGCGCAGGGCGACGCGATGATGTCCTCGACGCGCACCGTGTAGGGAACATCGAATGCGCACGGCTGCTCGCCCTCGCCCTCGGACTCGGACTCGGACTCGGCCTCGGACTCGGACTCGGCCTCGTTCCCGTCCGTGTCGTCACCGCCGGCGGACGAGTTCGCGCAACCGAAGGCGAGGATCAGGAAAACCAGCAGCCTATGCATACGAGCAGCATACGCCAAGGACAGCGCTCCGGAAGCTCGACGGCACGGCTACCGCTTGGGCGCAGCCGCCGACGCGCTCGCGCGCTCGAACTCGCGCAGCACCAGGGCGCCCTGCCCGTCCGCCGGGTGCAGCGACCGCCGCGGCAGGTCGACATCGAAGACGTAGCGTGCCGGCAGGGCCGCCCGCCGCGGGATCTCGCACACGACCCGCACGAAGCCGCGACAGCCCGACGTGACCGTCGACGACCAAACGGCTTGCCCCGCGGAATCGGCATGACGGCTCCGCAGGTAGTCCTCGAGCCGCAGCTCGCGCAGCCGGTGGTCACGCACGAGATCGACGGCCTTGCGGTGGTCGGCGCCTTCGAACGCGCTCTCGAGCACCGCCGCGCTCGCGACGATCCCGAGCGCCACGAACGCGAGCGCGGCGCGGCTCATTTCACGCTCTCGCGCACGCGCTCGCGCAGCTCTTTGCGATCCGAAGCGCCCAGTCGCTCGAACTCGTCGGGGTTGCCGAGCCTCTTCCCCACGCCGTCGGCCATGTCCTCGACGTACGCGGCCTCGCCGGTGATCCTCTGCCAGACCGTGCGACCGCCGACCGGCACGTTCGTCGCAACCCAGCCCAGAGCCCACACGGCGGCGACCACGAACAACCAGCGAAAGAGGAACATTCCTGCTCCCCTATACTACGCCGCGCGCTGCTCAGCCGCCCTCGCCGTCGCGATAGCCGTGTACAATCCTCGACGCAGCGCTCGATGGATGGCGGGATGGCGCGAGAGCGACCCTACCCTACCTGTGCCACCGCGCCGGCCCCGCAGCGGGCGGCGCGATCCATTCCAGTCGACTGGAATGATTTCCACGCCCGCGTAATCATTGCGTGTTTCGGAAGTGATCCCACTTGTCACGCCGGCTCGAACTCCTTGCACAGGACGATCTCGCGCGGCTCACCTGCGCTCGCGGCGGCGCGGTGCGCGGCGTTGGGCCACTCGTGGGCGCACAGGCCCGTGCGCGCGACCAAGAACGCGCAGTCCTCGCAGGAGAAGCGGAAGTCGTGGAAACGCCGCTCTTCGTGGAAGCGCTGGTCGACCGGGAGACGCATCGCGAGAGAGCAGCCTACCCTACCTGTGCCACCGCGCCCATTCCGGCACACTCGCGTGCTATCGTCGCGCCCATGCTCCTTCGCGGGCGCTACCGCGTGCTCGGCCGCGCGGGAGCCGGCGGCGCCGGAACCGTTTGGCGGGCGCTCGACATCTGCGCGGGCACCGAGGTCGCGCTCAAGACGCTCTTCCCGCGCGACGGCGACGAGCGGCTGGTGGCGTCGCTGCGCAGCGAGTTCGGCGTGCTCGCGCACCTGCGCCGAGCCCCCTTCGCGCGTGTCTTCGACTTTGGGCGCCTCCCTCCCGCCACCGAGCTCGGCGGCCCCGACGGGCGCGCCGGCTACTTCCTCACCCGCGAGTTCATCGACGGGCGCACGCTCGACGACGCCGCAGCCGAGGTCTCGCCGCGCGAGGCGACGCGCCTGTGCGGAGAGATCGCGCTCGCGCTCGACGGCCTCCACTCGGCCGGAATGCTGCACGGCGACCTCAAGCCGGGAAACGTCATCGTCGAGCCCTCCGGGCGCGTGCGCCTGATCGACTTCGGCCTCGCGCGCGCCTTCGGCCAGTCGCACGGCGCTTCGGGCACGCCCGCCTACGTCGCACCCGAGATCCTGCGCGGCCAGTCGGCCGACCGCCGCGCCGATCTCTACGCGCTCGGCATCGTCCTTTACCAGCTCCTGACCGGCGCGCTGCCGGTACGCGGCGCGACGGCCGCGCAGATGATCGACTGGCACCTGCACGGCCCGCCGCTGCGCCTCGCCGCAGCGCGGCCCGACCTTCCGGCCGCCTTCGACGGCGTCGTCGCGCGGCTGGCCGAGCGCGAGCCGGACCGGCGCTACGCCACCGCCCGCGAGGCCGCGGCCGCGCTCTTCGCGCTCGCCGGCGCCGCGCCACCCGCGCAACGCGACTTCGCGGCCTCGCCGCCGCCGCTGGTCGGCAAAGCGCGCGCCGAGGCGCTCTCCGCGCTCGACGATCGGGTGCGAGACCGTCTCTTCGCCGCGCCCCGCGACACGCCACGGGCCGAGCGCGCGGCGGCGACGCTCGTCCTGCTCGAGGGCGAGCGCGGGTCCGGTCGCTCGACGCTCCTGCGCGAGCTCGCGTGGCGCGTGCAGCTCGCCGGCGGCGAGGCGATCACCGCCGAGTTCCGCGAGGGCGACGCCCGCCCGCTCGGCGCGCTCGGCGCGCTGGTCGACCAGACGGCGGCGCTGGCCGGACGTCCTTCGCCGCTGGTCGAGGACGGGGGCGGCGCGGCCCGCTACCGGCTGCACCAGGAGGTGAGCCATCTGCTCGCGCAGGTCGGACGCAAAACGCCGCTTCTGCTGGTGCTGGACGACCTCGAGCGAGCGACCGCCGACGCGCGCTCGCTGCTGCGCTACCTGCGTCACGTGCTCGCCGACGCGCCGGTGCTGGTCGTCGCATCGGTCGCCGCCGGCGCCGCGGTCCGCGCGCATCTCGCCGACACGCCGACGGTCGCGCTCGGCCCGCTCGAGCCGTCGGACGTCGCCGAAATACTGGCGGCGACCGGCGGTCGCGCCGACACGGCGCTGGCGGCGCGCGTGCACCGCCACACCGGCGGCGTGGCGTCGTTCGTCATCGAGGTGGCCGAGCGATTGGCGCGCGAGGGCGGCGATCCGGCGCGCGTCGCGCTGCCGTCCACCCTCGAGGAGGCGCTGCTGCTGCGCTTGGACGCGCTGCCCGCGGCCGCGGTGCGCGCCGCCGAGACGCTCGCCGTCGCCGCGCGGCCGATCGCCATCGAGCGCCTCGCCGAGGCCCTGCCCGCGCTCGAGCAGGCGGGACTCGTCGAGCGCGTCCCGCCGGGCATCGTGCTGCGCGCGGGTGCGGCGGCGCAACTGCTGCTCGCGCGCATGCCCAGGCGTCGCCGCCAGGAGCTGCACCGGCGCGCGGCCAGAGACGCGCAGGAGCACGAGCACGCCCTGGCGTGCCGGCACTGGCTCGCGGCCGGCGAAATCGCCCGCGCCCGTCGCCTGATCGGCGCGGCGCTCGACGCGCTGCTCGCGCAGGGCGCGCGCGCCGCGGCCCTCGAGCGCGGCGAGGCGGTGCTCGCCGAGCTCGCCGAGCGCGATCCACAGCGCCGGCGGCTGATGCTGCGCGTCGCCGAGCTCGCGCGGCTCGGCGGCGCGCTGGCGACCGCCGAGCGGCTCGCGCGGAGCGCCGGCGGCGTCGACGGGCTGGTGCTGCAGGGCCGCGTGCGCGCCGAGGCCGGCGATCCGACCGGCGCCGTGTCCCTGCTCGAGCGCGCCGTGCGCGCCGGCCCGCGCCGCGCCGACGCCTTGCGCGCGCTCGCGGAAGTGCACGTGCGCCGCGGCGATCCGGCGCGGGCCGAGCCTTGTTGCCGAAAGGCGCTCGCGCTCCATCCGCTCCCCGCCGAGGAGGCGCGAGTCCGCACGCAACTCGGGCTCGCGCTCGCCTACCGAGGGCACGCCGACCTGGCGCAGGCCGAGCTCGCACGCGCGTGCGAGGCGGCGCGCACGGCCGCCGATCGCGCGGCCGAGATCGCCGCGCTCTCCGGCTCCGCGCTGGTGCACTTCCGCCAGGGCGAGCTCGGCGCGGCGCGTACCCGCTGGAGCGAGGCGCTCGACGCGGCACGCGCCGCCGGTGACGTCGAACGCATCGCCAGCCTCACGCTCAACCTCGCCGCCATCGCCTTCCATCGCGGCGAGCTTGGCCGCAACCTGTCCGGGTTGCAGGAGTGCCTGCGCCTCGTACGCGCGGTCGGCGCCGAGATGAACGAGGTGCTCGCCCGCGTCGACCTCGGCCACGCCTATCTGACCGTCGGCCTGCACGAGCAGGCTCGCGCGGAGCTCGAGACGGCGCGCGACGCGGCCAGGCGCCTCGGCCTGCGCCGCCACGAGGCCTGCGCGCTGCAAGTGCTCGCGCTCGTGCGCGCCGCGCGCGGCGAGACCGGCGGCGCGCGCGAGGGACTCGACCAGGCGGCCGGAATCTTCGCCGAGCTCGGCGATCCGGTCGGCCTCGGCGAGCTCGAGGCCGACAGAGCCGACGTGGCGCTGCGCGCGGGCGACCGCGACGGGGCCCTGCGCGCCATCGCGGCGGGCGCTTCGGGCGCGCCCGACGATCTGGCGTTGCGCCTCGACGCGCTGCGGCTGCGCGCCGCGGCGCTCGCTCCCGCCGCCGAGCGCGGCGATGCCGCGCGCGGCATCGCCGACGCGCTCGAGCGGGCGCGCGCGAAAGAGAGCCCGCCGCTCGAGCTCGATCTGCGCGCCGCCGCCTTCGAGCTCGAGACCGCGCGCGGGCGCGACACCGACGCGCGCGCGCACGCGTCGGCCGCGCTGCGCCTGCTCGAAGCGATGGCCGCCGACCTCCCCGCCGAGACGCAGAACGCCTTCTGGCAGGACGAGAGGCGCCGCGCGCTGCGCCACGCCGCGGGGGCCAGGGGCAACGCCATCGGCGAGGCCGACACGCAGATGGGCCTGCGCCCAGGCGCTCCCGGCGTCGAGGAACGCTTCTTCCGCATCCTCGAGATCAACCGGCAGCTCGGCTCCGAGCTCGATCCCGAGCGCCTGCTCGAGCGCCTGATGGACGCCGCCGTCGAGCTGACCGGCGCCGAGCGCGGCTTCCTGCTGCTCGCGCCGAGCGACGGCGGCGAGATGACCGTCGAGGTCGCGCGCAACCTCGACCGGCGCACGCTCGGCGCCGAGAGCTACAGCCGCTCGATCGCCGAGCGCGTCTGCCGGGAGGGCGAGCCGATCATCACCGTCTCCGCGCACGACGACCCGCGCTTCCGCGACTACCTGAGCGTCCACCAGATGCGCCTCGAGTCCGTGCTGGCGATCCCCGTGCGCGTGCGCGGGCGCGTCGCCGGCGTCCTCTACCTGGAGAGCCGCTTCGCGCGCGGCCCGTTCACGCCCGAGGATCTACGCCTGCTGCAAGCCTTCGGCGATCAGGCGGCCATCGCGCTCAGCAACGCGCGCCTGCTCGCCGAGAACGTCGCGCGCGCGCGCGAACTCGAGCGCGCCAAGCGCGAGATCGAGACGCTCGCCGAGGAACGCCGCCTGCTGCTCGACCGTCGCACCGGCGAGCTGGAGCGGGCGCAGCGCTCGCTCGCCGAGATGCGCTCGCGGCTGACGCCACACGCCGGCCTCTTCGGCCTGATCGGGCGCAGCGAGCCGATGCTGCGCGTCTTCTCGCTGATCGAGCGCGTCGCCGCGACCGAGGTGCCGGCGCTGATCGTGGGCGAGAGCGGCACCGGCAAGGAGATGGTCGCGCGCGCGCTCCATGAGAACGGCCCGCGCGCGGGCAAGCCGCTCATCAGCATCAACTGCGCGGCCATCCCCGAGACGCTCCTCGAGTCGGAGCTGTTCGGCCACGTGCGCGGAGCGTTCACCGGCGCCGAGCGCGATCGGCAGGGTCTCTTCGCCGCGGCGCGCGGCGGCACGCTCTTCCTCGACGAGATCGGCGACATGCCTGCGCGCATGCAGGCGACGCTCCTGCGCGCGCTGCAGGAGAAGCGCATCCGCCCGCTCGGCGGGCGCAGCGAGGTCGAGGTCGACGTGCGCATCGTCGCCGCGACGCAGCGGCCGCTCGAAGAGTTGGTGGCCGGCGGGCGCTTCCGCGAGGATCTGCTGTACCGCCTCAGCGTGGTCGAGATCCGCTTGCCGCCGCTGCGCGACCGCGCGCTCGACATCCCGCTCCTTTGCGATCACCTGCTCGAGGCGATTGCCGCCCGCACCGGCGCGCCGCGCAAGACGCTCACGCGCGAGGCCGCGCGCCTGCTCATGAACGAGCGCTGGCCCGGCAACGTGCGCCAGCTCGAGCACGCGCTCATGAACGCGTGCGTGCTCTCCGACGGCGACGTCCTTCACGCCGAGGACTTCTCCCTGGGCGGGACACGAGCCGGCACAGGTCCCACGCCCGCGGCGACGATCGAGCAGCGGCAGGCGGAGCAGCGGCGCGCGATCCTCGCGGCGCTCGCCGAGACCGGCTGGAACCGCTCGCGCGCAGCCGCGCTGGTCGGGCTGCCCCGACGCACCTTCTACCGGCGGCTTCGCGAGTACCAGGTCCTGTGACATCCGTGGTCGTGTCCGTGAGCCAATCTGTGCCACTGGCGAACGGGCGCGGCTCGCAAGCCCACGATCTCGCTTCCGGGCGCCGATGGCCCGTCGATTGCTAACTACTAGATCGAAGAGAGAGAGTTGAGCTCATGCGGTTTCGCAAGATCCTCCTGCTGGTCCTGACGCTCGCGACCGGACTGTTCGCGATCGGCTGCGGCTTCAAGATGGAGCCGCAGCCGGCCGGATCGAGCCAGGGCAGCGAGGGCGAGTCGGAGGCCGAAGCCGAGGGAGAGAAGGCCGGCGAGGGCGAGGCCGAGGCCGAGGCCGAGGGCGAGGCCGAATCCGAATCCGAGTCCGAGGCCGAGGGCGAGGGCGAGGGCGAGGGCGACGCGGGCCCGCTCGATGCCGGCCCCGACGCCGGCGTGACCGACGGGATGGACGCG
>JBBTFH010000009.1:14804-24418 GCA_038041915.1 Myxococcota bacterium | reverse complement strand
GAAGCGACAATTCGAGTGCAAAAAGTAGCATCTCCGTGATCGCCAACAGCATGAAATGGCTGGAATCGCGCCTGGCACGACCGTTGCTGTTAGAATCTTCGGTCGTGTGTCTCGCCCCGCGCGCTCAGACGGGCTTCACGCTGATCGAGGTTCTGGTCACGATCATGGTCGTGATGCTGGCCCTCACCGGCCTGCTCGCGATGCAGATCGGCACGACCAAGGCCAACGTCGACATCATGAACTACGCGCGCGCGATGGCCTACGCCGAGGAGCTGCTCGAGGAGACGCGCCAGGCCGAATGGCGCGCGCCGTGCAACGCGGGATGTGCCGGGGTGGGGTGCAATGGGAGCGATGCCACGCGTACCACCACCGCCGTTCTGAACGGCCCGGCGTGCGTGCAGCCGACCCTCGTTCCCACGGTACGGGCAGGATGCCCTCCGGTCGGAGCGACCATCTGCTGCGACCAGCTCTACGCGATGTGCAGCGACAAGACGATCTGCGAGGACCCTTTGCAACCGATCGCGACACGCGACCTGGCGGCGAGCAATTGCTACGACGTGCCTGGCATCAACGACCCAACCCCGAACACCGTGGCCAACCAGGCGCTCGACCGTCCTCCCTACAACCCGACCAACATCCGCTTCTTCCGCTGGGTCGAGATGACGGACATCGACCTCTCGGGAGCGGCGACGCTCCGCAGCGTCCGCGCGATGGTCCGCTGGAAGGACGCCATCTCCGAGCGCCGTGGCCGCGACCACGCGATCACCGTCGAGACGATCCGGAGGCGGCAGTGAGAGCCGCGGGCCGAGCCGCCTTCACGCTGGTCGAGCTGATGATCGCGTTCGTGCTGGGCGCGCTCGTGGTCGCGCTCACCTTCGGCCTCTACACCCGGTTGCACCGCGATTACGAGGCGCAGATCGCCATCGGCGAGACGCAGGAGAGCCTGAGCCAGCTCCAAACGATGATGGGGCGCATCCTGCGCTCGGCCGGAGGAAGCGACGGGCGCGCCTCGCTGATGGGCGGCCGCCTGTGGCTTCCGGCGGGCTCGACGATCGCCGCGTCCGACAGCCCGGGCGGCGGCTCGTGGGGCGGGCTCACCGATCTCAACTGGGGCATGGGCTTCCGCTTCGTGCAGGACAACTGGCAGAGCCGATCCGACGTCTTCGACGTCGCCTACTTCGCATCCGGGCGGAGCTCGGAGCAGGGCTCGTCGCACTATCCGGGCTTTCTCGTCGACTTCGTCACGCCGGCCACCTGGAACGGCATCGACATCGCCGCCCTGCCCGACACGGAGAAGGCTCTCGCCCAGAGCTCGCTGGGAACGCTCGAAAGCGAGCTCTGCGCCAACGCCGCCAACCGCGCGTACTTCGTGCTGACGAACGGCTACCACGGCTGTCTGGTCGAGATCTCGGGCACGGCCTTCGACTGCAACCTCGCCACGCTGCCCACGAGCGTGGCCTTCGCCTCCGGAGACATGTCGGCCTACTGCGCACCCTTCCAGGCGCCGGCCATCCCGGTCGACTACTGCGCCACCAGCGGCTACCGGCCGCACCCGACCGGCGGCCGATCCTGCCGCATGATCGAGTTCGGCCGCACCCTCGTCGAACCGGCCCCCGTCCAGACCGGACCGGGCCGCCTGCGCCGCTACTACGTCTGCGGGCGCGCCGGCATGCTCGCCAGCGTCCCCTGCTACACCCCGACGCTGGCCGCGACCTACACGCCGACGATCCCCGAGCTGCACGCGATCAGCGTCGACGGCTACGCGACCGCGCGCGACACCGTCGTCGCCATGGGCGTCGAGGACCTGCAGGTCTCGTGGCGGCTCAACGAGTACAGCGGCGCCAGCGGCACGGGCGGGCCGTGCCCGGAGGCCAACGGCCAGGGCGCGCCGTTCGACACCATCGACGACGCCAGCAACTACGTCTCCGGCAACTACCAATCGCGCCTTGCGGCGCTCGTCGCCGGCGGCACCGCCGAGCGCGAATACGGCTGCGACGACGAGGAGCGGTGGATCCGCCGCGTCGCGCTCACGCTCATGACCGTCACCGACGCGCCGCACGGAACCACCGACGTCACGATGGTCCACAACCACGCGGGCCTGTCGGGTCTCAACGCCGCGTGGCCTGCGGCGCCGAGCGGCGGCAACTATCTGCGCCGCGTGATGCGCGTCGAGGCCTTTCTGCGGAACGTCGAATGAAACGGCGCGCGCGCAGCCACGAACAGGCCGGCGTCACGCTGGTCGAGTTGATGGTCGTCCTCGTGATCATCGGCATCCTCGCGGTCATCGGCCTGCGCTCGAACTGGCGGCGCAACGACGCCGGCGTGTTCGCGCGGCAGGTGCAGTCGGCGATGTTCCTGGCGCGGCGCACCGCGCTCGGCATCGGCGTGCAGGCCTATGGCGACGCCGCCCCGACGCCCACCGGCTTTCGCAACGTGCAGCGCGCCGCGTGCATGCCCAACACGCAGCTCGTGATCAACTCGCTGGGGCGGACGGACTCCATCGCCCAGTACAACTGCACGCTGCAAGACCCTCCGGTCCCGCCCGCTCCGGTCGAGTTCCCGTGTACCGCCCCCAGCCCCCTCCCCAACGACTGCGTCTGGGACCCCGCGCCGGTGCGAATCTACCTCCCGCCGCGAGGCTACGAGATCACGCAGGTGCGGATCTGCCCGGACAACGCCGCCTGTACCGAGCTGAACCCGGGCAATGCCGGCTGGGCCGACAACGCCGTCACGCTCTACTACCGCCCCGACGGCTCGACCGACGCGATCATCCCGGGCGTCGGCGGCCTCGGCTGGCCCAACGAGTCGCTCGAGGTCTTCATCCGGGCGCGCGGCGACGACGCGGTGGCGGCACAGACGGCGTCCAACACCGCGTGCGGCGCCGAGAACGGCCGCTGCTTCCGCGTGCTCTCGCAAATCCTCCGCATCGCCACGATCTGGCCGCCCTAGCCGTGACCGTGCGCCCGCCACGCCGCGCCAAGAGGCCAAGGTCGCTCAACTTCGTCAGCTTCCTGCTCGCGCTGGCGCTGGCCGCCGGCGTCTACGGCGCCGCGAAGTTCGCCCCTGTCTATGTGCTGCGCTCGAAGGCCGCGTCGATCGTGAGCGATGCGATGTTCCGCTACTTCCGCTTCGCGCACCACGAAGCGCTCGGGCGCGTGCGCGAGGAGGCGGCGCTACGCGACGAGGTCGTCGCCCAGTTGCGGAACGCGGGGGTCGACGATCCCGATCTCGCCGTCTCCTTCAGCCGAAGCTCGAGCGACATCGGCGTGCGCGCCGACTACACGGTCGTCGTGCAGCACCCGTGGGTAAACCGGCGCACCGTGCTGCGCTTCCACCCGGAAGCGCGCACGAGCACGGAGCGGCCATTCCAGTAGCCGGAGGCGCTTGATATGACCCGAACGCTCGCCTATTCTCATCGACGCCGATGCCGAAGCTGATCCTCCTGACCGGGGACGAACCGCACGAGTGGGAGCTCCTCCCCGTCAACACCATCGGCCGCCACCCCGGCAACACCGTCCAGGTGCTCGATCGCATCGTCTCCAAGGAGCACGCGCATATTCGCCGCGCTCCCGACGGACGCTACGTGCTCCACGATCTCGGCAGCCTGAACGGCACCTACGTGGGCGGCGAGCGCGTCGGCCAGCGGCCGCTCGTCAGCGGTGACGAGATCACGATGGGCACGACGACGCTGCGCTACGAGGACTCCGTAGCGCAGGAGGAGGTCGCCGAGCAGGTGACGATCGCCTCCGGGCGCAGCGACAGCCACATCCGCCAGCGCATCGCCGCCGAGAAAGAGTTCCGGCCGGAGAAGGAGATCGCCGACGTCGAGGCGCTGCGCAGCGACTACGAGAAGCTGCGCATCTCGTACGAGGTCGGCCGCTCCGTCGGCATCGAGCTCGATCTCGATCGCCTGCTCCAGAAGATCCTCGACAAGGCCTTCGATCTGCTCCAGGCCGACCGCGGCGTCTTCCTGCTGATCGACGCTTTGAGCGGGCGCCCGGTGCCGCGCATCGTCTCGCAGAAAAGCGACAAGAAGGAGGAGATCGTCCTCTCGACCAGCATCATCAACGAGGTCATGTCGCAGAAGACCGCCGTGCTGTCGTCGGACGCGCTGATGGACAGCCGCTTCTCCGGCGCGCACAGCATCATCATGCAGGGCATCCGCTCGACCATGACGGTGCCGGTGCTCTACGGCGAGGAGATGCTCGGCATCATGCACCTCGACTCGATGATCGCGTCGGGCGCCTTCACCGAGAAGGACTTGCAGATCTTCACCGGCATCGCCGCGCAGGCGGCCGTCGCCATCCAGAACTCGCGCCTCGCCAAGAAGATCGAGGAGGAGGCCAAGAGCCGCGTGCAAATGCAACGCCTGCTCTCGCCCGAGCTGGTCGAGCAGGTCGTCAGCGGCAAGCTCCACGTCGAGAAGGGCGGCCAGGAGCGCGAGGTCACGATCCTTTTTTCCGACATCCGCGGCTTCACGGCGATGAGCGAAGCGCGGCCGGCCGCCGAGATCGTCCTCTTGCTGAACGACTACTTCGAGGTGATGTCCGAGGTGCTCACGCGCCACAAGGCCTACCTCGACAAGTACGTGGGCGACGAGATCATGGCGCTGTTCGGCGCGCCGATCGCCTTGCCCGACGGCCCGTGGCACGCGGTGCAGTGCGCGATCGAGATGCAGTCGGCGCTCAAGGAGTTCAACCGTACGCGCGAGGCGGAAAGCCAGGAGCCGCTGCGCGTGGGCATCGGCGTCAACACGGGCCTGGTGACCGCCGGCTTCATGGGCGCGTCCAAGACCATGCAGTACACGGTCATCGGCGACCCGGTGAACGCCGGCGCGCGCCTGTGCTCGATTGCCAAGGCCGGCGAGATCATCGTCAGCGAGGCGACGATGCAGCACGTGCGTGATCGCGTCGAGGCGGTCGTGCTGCCGGCCGTGAAGGTCAAGGGCAAGCAGCAGGAGATCCAGATCTACAGCGTCATCGGAGTCGCCGACAAGACGCAGTCCTTCCGCCAGGCGAGCACCGACCCCGGGCTGCGGTAGTCGCGGGTCGACCGAGCGACTAGGCGACGCCGGTCCCGAGTTCGCGGCGCACGGCGAAGTACTCCTCGGACATGGCGTAGAGCAGAAGCTCCTTCACCTTGTCCTTGGCCGCCATGCCACCGACGACGGCGGGCTCGAGCGAGAGCATGCGCGCGCCGATCTCGATGTCACCGCAGACGATGAGGCCGGTGCGATGCGCCGTCAGATCGGCGGCGGTCATCCAGCGTCCGATGTCGATGTCGGCCTTCGACGCGAGGAACTTCCTCACCAGCCCGGCGAACGCTTCCGCGCGCTGAGGTTCGGCCTGGAACGCCTTCGTGAACGCCTTCACCAGCTCGTCGAGCTCGGCCGACGGCGGCGCCGGGAAGCTCGGCTGCACGGTCTTGATGCCCGCCATCAGGATCACCTTGAGTGCGCTCGCCGTCTGCGCGACCTGACGCACGAGGTGGTCGGGGCGGAGGAAGCAGAGCTGCCGCGCTACCGCGAAGGCCAGTTCGCGCTCGGTCTTGCCCTGCAGAAGCTCCTGTCCGACCACGAAGGACGGCGCCGGCCGCGTGGGCGCCATGCTGATCGCGATGGGCACGTCCTGCCGCAGGTAGAGGTCGACCGGGCCCAGGTTGAGCACGCCGTGGACGTAGCGGAAGACCTTCGAGAAGAGCAACGGGTCCTCGGCGAGATTGCGTTTGTCCTTGGGCTTGAGGTCGAAGCGCTTCGGATCGGCCGCCTTGAGCGCGTAGTACGGCGACGCGAGCAGCCCGAGCATCGCGCTGATGTAGCGGTCCTCGTCGGGGTGGTAGACGCTGCGCAGCCACAGCTCCTCGCTCATGCGCGCCTTCGCCCGCGGCATGCCCTTGGGGCGGTGCTGCTCGAAGAGCTGCTGCTCGGCCGGCTCGGCCTTGCGCAGGAACGCGAGCACCGCCGAGAGGCACCACGCCTTGTCCGTCTGCCCGGTCTGCTCGTACATGCGCTGCAGCGCGCGGTACGAGTCGATGCGCCCGGGCTGCATGCGCACGAGGATCTGGTGCTCGCGCACCGCCTTGGGGAAGTGCGCCTGGCCGGCGAGCATGTACAGTTCGGCGAGGATCTGGTGCCGCGTCTCGTTGTGCGGATCGAGCTGCGCCGCAACCTCGAAGCACTGCGCCGCGCGCTCGATGTCCTTGAGACGCGTACGGTGGATCTCGCCGAGGCCGTGCCAGAGCGCGACCTTGAGCGCCTCGTGCCCCTCCGCGGGCATGCGCTTGATCATGCGGCGGTAACTCCTGTCGAGGTTCTTCCAGTCCTTGGTCTGCGTGAGGATTGTGTCGACCGCCTGAAACGCCTTGAGGTGGCCCGCCATGATCTCCGGCGTGACGCTTTCAGGCTTCTCCATGTACAGGTCGAGCGCCCGGTTGAACTCCTCCACCGCGTCGTCGAGGGACTTCAGCTCGTCGCGGCAGATGACCGCCGCGCTGTAGTGGAACTTGCCGCGGCGTAGCGGGTCCGGCTCGAGATCCGCGATGCGCAAGATGGTCTCGACGGACTTCCGCCACTGCTTGGTCTCGGTGTAGAGCGCGAGCAGCTCGTGATGCACGGCGCGATCGTCGGGCTGGATGGCCGCGGCCTCGACGAGCGCGTCGAGCGCGCGCTGCGGGCTCGCCAGCTTCTCGCGGCACAGAGTGGCGATCTCCACCAGCGCATCGAAGCGCTCGCCCGAAGGCGCGCCGTCGAACATCGCGCGCTTGGTCTGGATAACCGCCTCGAAGTCGCCGAGCGTCGTGTGCAGCTCGATGGACGCGTCCAGCGTCGGCCGGTGCGCGGGTGCGAGCTCGAGCGCCTTGGCGAACATGTTGAGCGCCTTCTTGTGCTCGCCTTGCCGCATCTTGATGCGGCCGAGGCGGTGGTAGACATCGACCGTCTCCTCCGCCGACTGCGCGTCGCGGTGCTGCACCAGGATCGTCTGGTAGATCTTGAACGCCGGATCCCACTCCTCGCGCGCGTAGAGCAGCCCGGCCATCCCGCGCAGCGTATCGTGCGAGGTGGCGTCGAGGTCGTAGGAGGCCTTGTAGTACTTGAGCGCGCGCGTCTGATCGCCCAGCTCCTCGTTGGCGCGCGCGAGCCGGTAGTAGAGCTGCGCCAACTGCTTTCCGTCGCGGCCCTCCGGCTTGCGTGCGATGATCTCGAGCACCGGCTCGAGCTCGGCCCAGCGCTGCTGCGACCAGTACGCCTCGCCGAGCGGCTCGGCGGCGCCGACGTGGTCGGGATCGACCTCGAGCGTGCGCGCGTACAGCGTCAGCGCCTGCTCGTGCTCGTCGAGGCGCTCGTGGTAGATGCGTGCGGCGTCGAACAGCAGCGTCGCCTTCTCGAGCTGATTCTGCGTGTGCACTTCGGCGCGCACCATCAGCTGCGCGGCCTTGAGCCAGTCGCCACGGCCGCGGTAGAGCGCGGCGAGCGCTTGGAGGGACGGCCCGTGCGACGGATCGATCTCGAGCGCCTGCGCGTACCGCTCTTCGGCTGCACGCAGGTCGCCGGCGCGCACCTCGGCGAGACGCCCAAGGCGGCAGAGGAGATCGACGCGCTCGGACGGCTCGGTCGCGAGGCCGACCAGCACGCCGGTCGTCTGCGCCATGCGGCCCCACTGCTCGGTCTTCTCGTAGAGCCGCGAGAGCGCCGCGAGCGCCGCCACGTGCTCGGGATCGAACGCGAGAATTTCGCCGTAGGCGGCGATCGCGCGAGGCGCGTCGCGCAACTGCTCCTCGAGCACACCGCCGAGCTGGAGGTACAGATCGACGCGGTCGCCCGGATCGTTGGTCGCCTTGATGTGGCGGCCGAAGGTCTCGACGAGCGTCTCCCAGCGTTTCTCCTGCCAGTAGAGACGCTCGAGCGAGCGGTAGGCCGAATCGCGGCGGTCGTCGATCGCGAGCACCTTCTCCAGCGCCTCCGCGGCGCGATCGGGGCGGGAGAAGCGCTCCTCCCAGGTCGCGGCGAGCCGCTCGTGGAGCGAAATCCGCTCGTCGTCCGTCTGCGCGCTCGCGAGCTGCTGATCGAGGACGTCGATGTACTCCTCGGTGCGACCGGCCTTGTCGTAAAGGCGCTCCAAGGCGCGCAGCGCGCGCGCCTCGCGCGGATCGAGCGCGAGCGTTTCCTTGAACGCCTCGATCGCGCGAGCGACGTCGAGCAGGCGCTCCTCCCACAGCTCGCCGACCAATAGCCTGAGGTCGATGATCTCGGCGACCGGCGCTCCGTGCGCCTGCATCACATCGGCCTTGCCACGGACCACACCGACCAGCTCGTCCCACGCCTGGATGCGGCGGTAGAGGCGGTCGAGCGACTCGAGCGCGCCCATGCACTGGCCGTCGATCGCGAGCGCCTTGCGGTAGGTGTTGATCGCCTGCTGGTGCTCGCCCGTCTGCGACTCCTGCACCTCCGCGAGCTCGAGCAGCACGCGCACCTTGTCGCGCGGCTCGGTCTCCGCCTCGGCCTGCCGGGCGAGCGTCTGCGTCACGTCGGGCCAGCGGCCAGCCTTGCGGTGGACCGTCGCAAGTACGGCGAGCGCGCCGGGATGCTCGGGGACGAGCGTCAGCGCCTGCTGAAGCGAGGTGGTCGCGTACTCGAGCTGCGCGAGCTCGGCGTACCAGCGGCCGATCTTCGTCCAGAGGTTCGCCGCGCTCTTGGGCTCGGTCAACCCGTGCGCCGTCTGGGTGTACTCGGTCAGCAGATCGGCCCATTTGCTGGTCGCGGTCGCGATGCGCTCGAGATCTTCGGTGACGGCCTGGTTGGTGTAGTCCTCGCGGAAGGCCGCCTGCAGCGCGACGAACGCGAGCTCGGGCGCACTGGTTTCGACCTCGTAGATCCGCGCGACGCGCCGCAGGATCTCGATGCGACCGTCGGGCAAAGACGTGTGGTCGACGCGCTGGATCAGGATCTCGACCACGCGATCCCAGTTTCCGGCGGCGCCGTGCAGCTCCTCGAGCGCGGCCGACGCGCGTGCGCTTCCGGCGTCCCGCGCCAGCACGCGCTCGTAGGCATCGACGGCGTGCTCGCGATC
Organism: Myxococcota bacterium; assembly: GCA_038041915.1. Lineage (GTDB taxonomy): Bacteria > Myxococcota_A > Polyangia > JBBTFH01 > JBBTFH01 > JBBTFH01. The sequence goes on along the minus strand of JBBTFH010000009.1, from coordinate 15,353 downwards.
GCCCAGGTGCTCGTGCCAGAGCGCGGCGGCGCGCGAAAGAACCTCGGCCTGCTCGGCGGGCGCGTCGGACAGCGCGGCCTTGCGCTCGAGCACCTGGGTGCACTCCTGCCAGCGCGCCTCGGCGAGCAGCAAGTGCTCGAGCGCGTCGAGCGCCTCGCCGTGCGTCGGGTCCAGAGCCAGCAGGCGGCGCCAGGTGTCGATCGCCTCGGCGGGGCGGCCGAGCCGCGCGCTCTCGGTCCAGGCGATCTCGGAGAGGACGTCGATCGAATCCTGCTCCGAGAGCGTGGCAGCGCCGGCGTCGAGGATGCGGCGCAGCGTCTGCCCGAGCTCGTGCCACGCCTCGGCGCGACGATGGACCCCGGCCAGAGCGCGCAGCGCGCCCACGTGCCCGGGGTCGAGGCCGAGCAGCTCGTTCCAGACGCGCGTGGCTCCCGCGTCGTCGTCGAGCCGATCGCCGAGGATGTGGCCGACGCGCTCGAGCAGCCGCACGCGCCGCGCCGGCTCGGCCACCACGCGCCCCTCGCGCTCGAGCCACGACACCGCGTCGGC
>JBBTFH010000009.1:0-14704 GCA_038041915.1 Myxococcota bacterium | reverse complement strand
GCGCCGGCTCGGCCACCACGCGCCCCTCGCGCTCGAGCCACGACACCGCGTCGGCGTAGCGGCCGCCGGCCTCCGCAATCGCCGCGAGCTCCGAGAGCGCGAGCGCGTCTTCGCCGCGCAGCGCGAGCACGCGACGCCACAGCTCCTCGGCGCGCGCCGCATCGCCGAGGCCGTCGAAGGCGACCTTTCCCATGCGCGCGGAGATCTCGCCCTGCTCGGCATCGGAGGGCGCCATGTCGAGCATGCGCTCGTAGACGGCGTAGAGATCGCTCCACTCGGCGCGGCGGAGGTGCGCGCGCTCGAGCGCCTCGAGGGCGCGGGCGTCGCGCGGATCGCGATCGAGCGCGGCGCGCCAGGCGCCGATCGCACCGGCGTCGTCGCCGGACTGCTCGCGCGCGCGGCCGAGGCGGAGCTCGAGCGCGACCGCGGCGTCCGGATCGACGGAGATCTCGACGCGGCGCGCGAGCACCTCGGCGAGCTGCGCGTGCATGCCGGCCTCCGTGTAGAGGTGGTCGAGCCGCTCGAGCGTGTCGGCGTCGCTCGGATCGGTTTCGAGCGCGACCCGGTAGGCGCCCTCGGCGCGTTCGACATCGCGCATCTCTTCCTCGAAGACGCGCCCGAGGCGCAGGAGCAACGCGCGGCGGATCGACGGCTCGGTGACGGCCTCTAGCAGATCGACGTGGCGCGCCGCGAGATCCTCCCATCCTCCCGTCAGCTCGGCGAGCCGCTCCATCTCGTCGGCGGCCTGCGCGGAGGACGGATCGTCGCGCAGCGCGCGGCCCCACCAGTCGAGCGCCAGCGCGGCGTCGCCGAGACGCCTCTCGGCGAGCTCGGAAAAGCGCGCGGCGATCACGCGCCGCTCGTCCCTGCCCTCGGCGCCGGCGAAGAGCGCCTCGCCGACATGCGCGAGCTTGGCCCAGTCGCCGACTTCGACGTAGTGCGGCTCGAGCGCGCGCGCAATCTCGAGCGCGAGCGCGCCGCCCGCCTCGGGGTCGTAGAGCGCCTCGAGCGCTTGGATCGTCGCGGCGTAGGCGGGGGCTTCGGCGCCGCACGCGATCACCTCGCGCCAGCAGTCGAGCGCGCCGCGCGGATCGCCCAGCCGCTCCGCGCGCAGGCGCCCGAGGCGGAGCCACAGGTCTGCGCGCTCCGCGGCGGGCATGGCCCCCGCGCTCGCGACCCTGCGCGCGAGCACCTCGGCGAGATCGGCGGGCCGGTCCAGGCGCTGGTAGATCCGTTCGAGCGCGGAAAGCGCCGCGCCGGAGTCGCCCTCGGCGTCGAGGGCCTGGCGATAGGAGAGCGCGGCCGCCTCGGGATCGGCGAGCGCCTCGTCCTGCACGCGAGCGACGCGCAGCGCGAGGTCGGCGGCGCGCCGCGGCGAAAGGCTGCGACTCGCCTCCTCCTGGTAGAGTTCGACGAGCTGCGCGAAGCGGCCGGTCGCCGCCGCAAGGCGCTCGAGCTCGGCGAGCGTGGCGGCATCGTCGGAACGGAGGCGGAACGCGCGCGCGCGGGCGTCCATCGCGCGCGGCGCGTCGCCGAGCTGGAGCTCGCATACGGCGGCGAGCTTGGCGTACACGGCGAGACGCTCGTCGTCCTCGCCGAAATCGGCGAGGACATCGAGGACCCGCGCGAGCTTCTCCCACTCGACTTCGCGCTCGTAGATCGACGCGAGGACTTGTCCCGCGGCGAGAGCCTCGGGAGCGATCTCCGGACCCGTCCGACCGACGAGCATCGCCTCGAGCGCGACGAGCGTCGGCTCGTGCGTCGGATCGACCGAGAGCGCCTGGCGATAGGCCTCGACGGCGCGCGGAAGATCCGAAAGGCGGCTCGACGCGATTTCGCCGACCCGATGGCGCAGGGCGACCGCCTCGTCGACGTGCAGCGCGTGCGCGGCCTCCCACTCGAGTACGCCGATCAGATCGTGCCAGCGCTCGGCGGCGCCGTAGAGCCGCTCGAGCGCCTCCATCGCCTGGCCGTCGTCGGGATCGACGTCGAGCACGCCGCGGTAGGTCTCGATCGCCTTGTCGCGATCGCCGATCTCGTGATCGTAGACTTGACCGAGCACGTAGAGCATGCGCTTGCGCTCGCCCGGCTCGCGCGTGACCTCGGCCTTCCGGATGTAGACGTCGCGAAGCTCCGGCCACCGCTCGAGGCGAATGAGCAGCCGCTCGAGCGCATCGAGAGCGGAGACATCCTCGGGATCGATCTCGAGCACACGGCGGTAGACCTCGACGGCGCCCGGCGCGTCTTCGAGCACGTCCTCCAGCACCTGGGCCGCCTTGAAGCAGGTCTCCTTCTGCGCGGCGACATCCCCGAGCGCTTCGACCTTGCGGGACAGCGCCGACACGAGCGGCCTCATCTGGTCCGTCGCAACGTAGATACGCTCGAGCGCGTCGAGCGCGGCCAGGCTGCGCGGCGAGGCCGAGGCAGCCAGGGCTATGCGCTCGTAGACGGCGGCGGCGCTGGCGGGATCGCCGAGAGCCTGCTCCCACACCTCGGCTACGCGCGTCAGCAGATCGGCACGCAACTCCTCGTCGGCAACGGCGGCGCCCCGCTCTCGTCCCGTCGGACGGGCTGCTGCAGCCTCGTAGAGGTGAATGAGCCGTTCCCATCCGACCTGGCGGGCCAGCCGCTCGAGCTCCTGGCGGATCGGTCCAGACACCGGATCCTCGGCGAGCGCGCGGCCGAGCGCGGCGAACGCGGCGTCGGCGTCGCCCTCGGTCTCGCGCAGCGACGCGACCTCGCGGAGCTGCGCGACACGGCGATCGGGCGAGAGCGCTGCGCCCGCGAGGATCTCGAGGGCGGCGACCAGCGACGCGGCGTCGCCGCGCGCGCGGTAAACCGGCTCGAGCGCCTCCGCGGCGGCGACGCGGTGCTCGGGGTGCGCGAGGTAGCGCTCCAACGAGGCGCGCGCGTCGTCGGAGGACGCGTCGACGGCCAGCGCCTGGCGGAAGGTGTCCACGGCCGCTTCGATCTCGCCGAGCTTCTCCTCGCGCAGCTTGCCGAGGCGCACGAGCAGCGGCGCGCGCTCGGCCGGCTGGCCTGCGGCCTCCGCGAGGGCGATCTCTCGCCCCAGAACGTCGGCGAGATCGTGATCGCGGCCGGCGGCGACGAGAATGCGATCGAGGGCGCGCAGCGCGCGTAGGTTCGCATCGTCGTCGGCGAGGATCGCCCGGTACGCGGCGATCGCACCATCGGCGTCGGCGAGCATCTCGTCGTGGATCCGCGCCGTGCGAAAGTGCAGCTCCTGCCGGCGCGCGGCATCGCTCTCGTCGGCGATGCGGTGCTGGTAGATCTCCAGCAGATCGCTCCAAGCCTCCGCAGCCGTGTAGATGCGTTCAAGCGCCGCAAGCGCCGTCTCGTCGGACGGGTCGAGATCGAGCGCACGACGCCAGGCGCCGACGGCGGCGGCGGCGTCACCGAGGCGATCCTCGTGCACGGCGGCCGCGCGTACCAGGAGCTCACGCCGCACCGCGCGGTCCAGGCTCGACCCGAGGGCCAAAATCTCCTCGAGCAGCGCGGCGAGCGCGACGGCACGATTCTCGTCGACCGCCGCCAGCCCGTCGAGCGACGCGAGCACGTCGGCGCTTCCGGGGTCGAGCCTCAGCGCGCGCTCCCAGGCGGAAAACGCCTGGCTCGGCTCGGCGAGCGGCCCAGCCCAGGCGCGAGCGATCTCTTGCAGAATCTCGACCGCGGCGACCGGATCGCTCTCGTGATCGGCGCGCACCTCGAGCGTGCCGACGAGCTTTTCCATGTCGCCGGCGGCGCGGTAGATCGGCTCGAGAACGCGCGCGGCGTCCACCTGAAGCTCCGAGTAGTCGAGGTACGGCTCGAGCGCGGCGCGCGCGCCCTCGTGTACGGGATCGAGCTCGAGCGCGTCACGGAAACACTCCAGCGCGCCCCTCCGATCGCCGAGCGCGGAGGCGCGGGCGCGGCCGAGCCGCATCTTGAGCTCGCAGATCGCGGCTGTGTCCTCGGTCGCGGCCGCGGCGATCTCGCGCTCCAGGATCTCGGCAAGCTCGCGCGTCGCGCCGCGCGCCTGGTAGAGGCCATCGAGCGCGCGCAAGGCCTGACCGTCGGCGGGCGCGACATCGAGCAGATCGCGCCACGCGCCGATCGCGCGCTCGGCGTCCTTGAGCTCCTCCTCGAGCAGGTACGCGCGCTTGAACAACAGCTCGCGCAGTTGTTCGCCGTCGGCCACGAGCGGGCGCTTGCGCTCGAGGATCGCCAGCAGGTCGGCGAAGCGATCGGCGCCCGTGTGCAGGCGCTCGAGCGCGTCGAGGGCGGCCAGGCTCGAGGGCTCAGCATCGAGCAGGCGCGTGGCCGCGCGCAGCGCCGCGTCGGCGTCGGAAAGCTCGCCCTCGTAGAGGCGCACCAGCGCCTCGAGCATCGGAACCCTTGCCGTGGTGGCCTGCGCCTGTTCATAGGCCTTGGCCAAATCCGCCTGGCGCTCCGTCGCCGCCGCGAGGCGCTCGGCGGCGTCGCGCGCCCACGCCTCGTCGGGGCCAAGCGCGACGGCCTCGAGCGCGAAGCCGAACGCGCCCGTCAGATCCTTGAGGTCGCGCTCGTGGATCTCGGCCAGGCGGCGCAGCTTCTCCAGCCGCTCGGGTCCCGCATCGGTGTGCCGCGCGTCGACGGCGAGCACGCCGGCGAGCCTTCGCGCGTCGCCGGCCGCCGAATAGATCGGCACGAGCGCGCGCGCCGCCTTCAGGTTTTCCTCGTCGACCGCGAGCACCTTCTCGTAGCAGCGGGCCGCGCGGTCCTCCTTGCCGAGCCGCTCCGTCCAGAGGCGGGCGCAGCGGAAGTGCAGCTCCACGCGCACCTGCGGATCGGTGTCGACCTCCGCCTGGCGCTCGAGCACGCGCACGAGCTCGTCCCACTTGCCGGTCGGCGCGTAGACCTGCTCGAGATCGTCGAAGCGCCGCGCCTGACCGTAGAGTTTCCGCAGCGCATCGCCCGCGCGGCGGCTGTCGGCGTCGTCGGCGAGCACGCGTTGCCACGCCACGATCGCGCGCTCGGGATCGTTCTGCTTCTCGCCGTAGAGGATGGCGAGCTTCGTCAGCGCGGCGACTCTTGCCGCCGCGTCCGGCGCCTTGCCGATCTGCTTCTCGAGCACGCCCGCGAGATCTCCCCACGCGCGCTCGCGCTCGTAGAGCTTCTCGAGCTCGGCCAGCGCCAGGGCGTGCTCGGGCTCCTCCTCGAGCACCTGGCGCCAGAGCTCGATCGACAGCGGCGCCTTCTTGACCTTATCGGAGGCGAGCTTGGCGACCTCGACCCGGCGCCGCACCCGTTCGGCCGCGTCGGAGACGCCCAGAAGCTCGCGCTGGTGCGCCGCGATCAGCTTGTCCCAGTCGCGGCGACGCTCGTACATCTGCTTGAGAAACTCGAGCGCCTGCGTGCTCGCTGGATCGAGCTCGAGCGCGCGCTCGTAGGCCTTGATCGCCTCGGCCTGGTTCGAGAACTTCTCGAGGTAGAGGCCCGCGATGCGCAGCTGCATCTCGACCTGCGCGGCGGTGTCGGTCAGCAGCGCGGCCTTCTTCTCGAGCACCTTGATGAGATCGGGCCAGCGCTTGAGCGCGTCGTACTGCGCCTCGAGGGCGTCGAGCGCGCGGCGGCTCTTCGGATCGGTGGCGAGCACCTGGTTGAGCGTCTGGAGAACCATGACGTCGAGCTTGAGCCGCTCGCGGTAGACCTCGGTCATCTCGAAGAGCGTCGCGACCTTCTCGTCGGTGCGTTCGGCCGGCAGGCGTTCGACGAGCTCCTTGAGCGACTCGACCAGCGGGTTCCAGCGGCCGGCGGCGCGGTAGATGCGACCGAGCTCGCGGCGCGGCAGGCGCGCGCGCGGCCCCGCGTGCGCGACCTTGCGCCACGCCTCGATGCCCTTGTCGACGCCCAACGCTTCGGCGGCCCGTGCGGCTTCGATCAGCGTCTTGACGGCGTCGTCGAGCGCCTCGTCGTCGGGAGTCAAGAGAGCGGAGGTCGCGACGGGAGCCGCCGTCTCGCCGCTCTCCTCGCCGCGATCACCGTCGACCTTGGCAGCGCGACTTCCACGTCGCTTGCGCTTGTCCGGCTCGGGCTTCGCCTCGGGCTCATCAGCCATACTTATCTCAACCTCATCCCTGCCAGCTTCGAACCTTATACATCTTCGGGGGAAAGCTTGTCGCGAGCCGGTTTACGTCAGACTCACGGAGCAAACTTTGCAATGAAGATGTCGTTTGAACCCGCGGAAACCAGCGTGGCTTCCCCTTCCTCGCACTCGCCGAACGTCGCCTCCATCGTGAACCAGCCGGCCACCGCCACGCCGCCGTCGGGCGCGACGGCAACCGCAAAACCCGCCTCATCCGAAAAGCCTCCGGCGTGGCGCGCCCACTCGAGCGAGCCCTCGCCATCGTAGTGGGCCACGAGGAGGTCGTAGGAGCCGGCGGAAACCAAATCGGACGAGCCGACACTCTCAAGGGGCAGTTCGCGCATGAAGCGCCCGGTCACATACAACTCTCCTTCCGGCGAGGCGGCGATACCGAACCCCCAGTGGCTTCCCACCGGCCCGCCGACGCGGCGCACCCACGAGAGCGACCCGCCACCGTCGAAGACGGCGGTAAACAGGTCGCCCCCCCACTGGCCCGTCGCGGCCACGCCCCCTCCCGGCGTCGCTGCCAGCCCGTGGACCAGCGCCCAATCGCCCACGCCAAGCTGCCAGGCGGCGAGAGGCCCGCCTTCCGCGTCGTAGCGGGCAAAGAAGAGCGAAAATGCGCCCGCGAGCGTCGTCTCATTCGGCTCGCCCTCACCCAGCGTAACGCTCCCTTCGAACCGGCCCCCAAGCCAGACGCCACCGTCGGGTGCGGCGGCGACGGCCATACCGCGCGCGCCGGCGTCTCCGTCGCTCCCGGCGCGCCGCGCCCAGACCAGGTCGCCGTCGGCGTCATACCGGGCCACATAAGCGTCCCAGTTGAACTCGCCGTGGCCCTCGAGCCGGACCCGCTCGCCGTCGCCCGTGTCGAACCAGGCCGTGCCGCCGAAAGTTCCCGTGACGATGGCGCCGCCGTCCGGCGCCGCCGCGATCGCGGGCCAGTCGTTCCACAGATAATACGGCGAGCCCGCGTTTCCCCCGTCCACGGTGCGCGCCCACAGTAGGTCGCCGTTTCCCGAGTAACGCGCCACGAAGTCGTTATAGAGGGCGCCTCCCGTCAGCGTGGTCTCGTTCGCTTCGCCGGTCCCGAGCGTCATCGAGCCGCCGACGAACCGCCCCACGATCAGAGCGCCTCCGTCGGGAGTCGCCGAGACGCCCTTGCCCACGGCGTCGGACTCGTCACCCGCCCGCCGCAACCAGGCCAGCGTCCCGTCAGGATCGAGCCGCGCGACAAACGCGTCGGACTGGCGCCAGCCCCCGCCGAACGCCTCGATCTCGACCTCGCCTGGCTCGCCCGCGCCAAACGTCGCGGTGTTATGGAAAAAGCCCGTCACGAAGATCCCGCCGTCGACGGCGACCGAAAGCCCCAGGGCCCGGTCCTCGCCGGCGCCGCCGGCGCGGCGAACCCACTGCACCTGCCCTCCCGCCGGGTCCAAAGTCCCCGGGCACCGTCCCGCGTCCGGCACGGCGGCGTCGTCGCGGTCGTTGCGGCCGTCGCACCGCTCGGCGCAGGTGCAGCGACCGTTCACGCAGGTCCACGCGCGATCCGCGCACGCCGCGGGTCGCGCGCGCTCGCAATCCGCCGCCGCCGTTTCGGCTTGACACTCCGAACCGCCGCCCCCGCCTCCCGTGGCGTTCCCGCAGCCCAGACCTGCCATAAGGAGCGGCAGCAGCCGGCCTGTCAGCCCCCCTGACCCGGGGGCGCCGCTCATCTCGCCGTTCCGACCAGCGGCTGGCCAAAGCCGGGCGGGCTGCCCGGCATACGGGATAGCCGTAATGGCTGGGTGGTGAGGTCCACGAGGTGGCCCTTGGCGGTCCCATCGGCAAAGACTGAGCGCGGCGACATCGTTCCGGCCCCCGTCAACTCGAAGGAAGCGAAGTCCTGCCCCGATGAGAAGCGCCCGTCTTGCGCCATGTCCACGAACGCCATGAGCGCGAGGCTGCCCGGCGGGAGGTCCGGTAGATAGATGTCACGGCCCTGCGCGAGGTCGATGCCCGCCGGCAGGAAGCCGCGGTAGGCGCCGATCAAAATCGGCGAGGTCGCGAAGTTCGGGTCGTTGCGGTCGGCCACGTAGACGTAGAAGGGCGTGTCTTCCCGCAGCCGCAACCTCTGGTCCGCGAAGAGGCGGAGCCGGGCGGGACTGGTCTCGGCGGTCACCTCGTCCTTGTGCGCGTACCACACGCGGAGCGCGTCGACGCCCATCTTGGCGCGAGGCCGCAGGATGAACTTCGAGAGCGGCGCGGCCCCGCGCACCCCGAAGAAGTTCTGCGTGGCAGGAATCGGGTAGAGCCTCACCGAACGGCCGGAGGTGTCGAACAGCTCGATCGTGGCTGCGCCGCCGCTGCCGACGTCCGTGAGATCCATCGTGAAGGCGATGGCGCCGGTCGGGTGCGTGAACCTGACCTCGAGCGGGCCCACGAACGATCCACCGGACGAGCTGACGCCGCCGACCACGCCGTCGTTCGACGCCACGCGGCGGTCCGGGCTCTCCAGTGAGCTTGTCTGTAGGTCCGGCGAGAAGCCGCCGCCGTCGAGGAGGGCGAAGCCGCTTGGCGCCGACTGGCCGTTGTACGTCGAGAAATCGATCGCCACGTGCGGGGCGCCGCGCGGCCGCCAGGGGCACGAGAACTCGCCTGGGACTGGAGGGCAGATATTCTGCCCCGGACACGTCACGGGGCAGATGTACCGGAACGGCGGGTCCGAGATGGCGACGCCCAGGTTCCCCGTGGTGGGACAGAAGAGCGGGTTCGCGTAGTCGTAGCCGAAGTCGGGCTGGTACGAGATCTGCGTTGCGAAACGCACTTCGTGGGGGGCGCCGGGCACGAACCGGTAGTAGGCGATCTTCGAGCCGCCGGACTCGGTGACACCCAGGGAGGGGTAAAGCCCGGCTCCCTCCGCGCCATCGACCAGCTCGTTGGCGTAGGCTTCCCAGGTGTCCGACCCCGCCCGGACCAGGCGCAGCTCGCCGGGGCACGAGTCCGATCCGCAGCCCGCTGCCTCGTTCACGAGTCCGATCCGCAGCCCGCTGCCTCGTTGTTGAAGTAGGCGACGTAGGCCGCACCCTCGTTGCTCGGATCGAGCCCCAGTCCCACCTTGAATGAAACGGCGCCCTCGTTTTCAGCCAGCGCGTACGTCGGGAACGTCGCGCAGGAGGCCATGCCGCAGACGCCGTGCAGCAACTCGCTGGTCTCCCCGTCCCAATACGCGATGCGCGGCCGGCCGTTACCCGCCGGGTCCGTGTCGGGAGAGAATTCGAGGGACGACCCGAAGCCCGGGCCCGCGTAGGGCGCATCGTAGGTCCCGTCGTCGAGCACCGATACCGTCCAGTCGCATTCGCTCGTGATGCCGAAGCTGCAGCGGGCGTATTTCAGGCGCTGGTTCGTGTAGTCCCGGTACGAGACGGCCGGATACTTGGCGGCGCGGAGGGCGATCGAATTGCTGTCTCCGACGTCGCCCAGCGAATCCACTGTAGCGACCGTCCAGTCGCCGGCGAGCGTGCAGGGCGGCAGGTCGCAGTGAGCGACCGCGAGATTCCCGAAGACGCAGTCGTAATAGCTGATCCAGACGCCGTCCTCGTCATCGACGGCGATGCCCGTCGAGCCAACGGGGAGCGTGCAGGCGCCGACGGTCGCGACGGTCGTCGCCACCCAGTTCGCCGAATCGGTGCACGGCTCGGCGTCGCAGGTGCGGTACTTGACAACGGTCGTACAGGTGCCTCCAGAGCACGGCGTCTCCTCTGCCATGTGCGCAACCCGCGGCAGACCGTCCACCGGGCTGAGCGCGATCGACGGCAGCGTGGGAATACCTCCGCCTATGGTCTGGGTCGTAAACGTCGTCGCGACGGAGTCGCAGCCGACGTTGGGTTCGCCTTCCTCCGCATACACGAGGTCGTTGGAGCCTTTGACGTAGACGATCCGCGCACGCCCCTCGCCCGCGAATCCGGGCGGAACCAGGGCCAACGAGGTGTGCCCAGAGCCCAAAGAGGACACCTGCTCGATAATGGACTTGCTCCACGCGTCGGCCGTGCGGGGGACGCACAGCGCAGCGAGGGCGAACACCAGGACCCGGTTTCCGAACTTGGTCATCGGTCACCTCCTTGCGCGAGAGTGTCCGTTGCGATATGGGTTTTCGTCAAGTGGCTCGTCGTCTTGGCTATCTGGTGTTCGTGGTCGCGGCGTGCGCGGCGGAGAGCAGCACCGTGCCCCGTGCGGAGGACGCCGCGGCCGGCGGGTGCGCAGATGCGGCCGCCGTCTCGGCCGACGCGGGCCCGGACGGATCGTCTCGCGCGGCTCTTGATATCTGGCCCAGCCCGCTGGACTTCGGCCTGGCCGAATGCGGCAATAGCTGCACCGGCCTTGGATGCGGGTCGGACCACGTCGTGCGCCTCTCCAACGTCGGCGGGGCGCCGGCTCACATCGTCCTCTTCCGCGTCGAAGGAGAAGCCTTGCTGGCCGCCCAAGGCCAGATCATGATGCCGGAGCAGCCGCTCGACTGGTGGATAGACCCCGGGGAGGCCCGTGAGGACCGCATGCACCTGTACCCGAGCAACTGCGCGACGGGTTGGTTTGTCTGGGAAGATGACGACCCGAAGACGCCGGAGTGGCGGGTGCCGGTGCTCGTGGGCTGCACGGCACGGCCCAATCCCTGCCCGACGGCTATCCTGGGCGTGATATGCGTGGAATGCGATTGATTTGGGTGCAGAATTCGAGTCGCACGGCTCTCCGTCGGAGACGGTTTTGCCCTACATGCGGGCGCTACTGGAGAACGGGCTTTCCCAGTCGAGCCGGCGGACCGGCCGAACCCGTCACGCCGCCCGCTCCCAAGCCCATCAAGTCAGAGATTTTGTCCTGCGCGGCGCGAATGTACGCGGGATCGGCCTTGCCGGCGCCGCGGGTCGCGAAGTCCTCGAGGTACTTGCGCGCGTCGTCCTTGCGGCCGAGCTCGAAGTTGGCCATTCCGAGGTTGTAGACGGCGTCGAGCATGTTGGCGTCGATTTTCAGCGCCGCCTGAAAGGCGCTCACCGCGTCATCGTAACGCCCGAGCGCGGCCAGCGACGCGCCGAGCCCGTTGTGCAGCTCGGCGTCGCCCTGATCGACGCCGACGCCGGCGCGGAACACCGCCTCGGCCTCCTTGGCATATTCGTTCTCGAGGTAGAGGTAGCCGAGCTTGACGAAAGGCTTGGTGAAGCGCGCGTTGATGTCGATGGCCTTGCGGTAGGCGGCGTCCGCGTCGCGCGGGCGATCGCTCGCCTCGAACACGGTGCCGAGCCGGTAGTGCGCGCGGAAGAGGCGCGCGTCGAGCGCGAGAGCCTTCTGATAGGCCTCGAGCGCCGGCTCGCGCCGCCCGAGCTCCTGCAGCGCGACGCCGAGATCGTAGTGGTAGATGGCGACGGACGGCTCCATCGCGACGCACCTCTGCAAGCTCGCCGCCGCCTCGTCCCAGGTCTTCATCTCCTGGTGGACCTTGGCTAGGTTGTAGTGCGCTCCGACGTTGGTCTCGTCTTCGGCGACCGCGCCCTTGAGCTCGCGCAGCGCGCCCGACATGTTGCCTTGCCGGTACTGATCGACGCCCGCGTTCATGTACTGGATCGAGCGCACGCGCTTCTGGCTGCAGGTCATGCGCTCGCAGCCGCCGACGGACGCGGCGAGCGCGACCACGAGGGCAAGGCGGCGCAAGGCTATTCCTCGCCGCCGGCGGCCTGCAGCAGGAACGGATAGCTGACCATGACGATGCCGCCGCCGGTCGGCTTGGGGAACTGCCAGCGCATGACGGCGGCCGCGACGCACTGTTCGACCTTGGAATTGCCCATCGTCGACTGCTGGACGACCGAGGCGACGACCGAGCCGGCGCCGGAGATGGTGAACTGAATCGTCACGCGGCCGTGCAGATCGGGGTTCGCTATGAGCTCCTTCTCGTAGCAGAACTTCACCTCGTTGATGTGGCGCCGGATGATTCGCCGGATGATCTCCTTGTCGAGCGAGCCGCGAACCTGCGCCTGGCCGGGGATCACGTCCGGCGCGCGCGCGCGGCGGCCGCCGATGCGGCCTACGCCGCGGCCGTAGCCGGCGCCGTCGCCGCCGCCTCCTCCCTTGCCGATCGTACCGAGCGTGCCGAGGCCGATCGTGCCTTCACCGGTGCCGCCGCCGCCGCGGCCGGTGCCGACGAGTCCGAGGCCGCCGACGCCGTACGCCTCGCCGATCTGATTGCCGATCAGGCCTCCGAGCGCGTTCTCGGCGTCCAGGCCGAGCGCCGAGTCGCGACCGAAGATCGACGCGATGTGCGAGCCTTGTGGGTTCTTGAGCAGCCCGAGCACCCCCGCGCTCTGCGCCGCCTGCTCGGCGAGCCGCTTGGCCAGGTGCGGATCGACGTTGTCCTTGGGTCCCTTGAGGCCGTACAGGCCCTCCTTCTTCTTGGACTTCTTGGAGCCCATCTTGCCTTCGTCGCCCTTGTGCTTCTGCCCCTTGCCGCCCGGATCGTCGGGGCCCTTCTTGAGCCACTCGGGCATCTCCTCTTCCTTCTGCTCCGGGGGCTTGACGAGGAACTTGATGAGCCGCTGATCGGCGCCGAACAGGTCGAGCGACAGGCTCTTGGCGTCGGGCGGGATCATGAGCATCAGCAGCAGCACCAGCGCATGCGCACCGAACGAGATGCCGTTGTACATGTCGCCGGTCCAGTCGCGGTGGCGCAGCCCGAGCGGCGCGATCGCCCGCGCGCGCGCCACGGAGCTGACCAGGAACGTGTTCTCGCCGAGCGCCACTGTGCAGTGGGCGTCGGCCGCGATGGGCCACTCGTGGGAGCCCGAGACGGCGGCCGACGGGCGCGCGCGGCCGGACGCGATCATCTGCGCGAGGTCTGTTTCGGCGCCGCCGGTTGCGATGTCGCCGGTCATGCCGGGCGCGATGACGAGCGACCAATCGTTGCCGGTCGAGCGGACGAGCGGGAAAAGGCGCAAGGGCAGCGTGTCGGCGGGCGCGTGGAAGCTCGCGCGCGGATCGTCGCCAATCGAGAAGTCCGGCGGCTGGCGCTGCTCCTGGAAGCGCAGCCACGCGAGAACACCGATGCCGGTGCCGACGACGAAGCCGATAGCGGCGACGCCAGCGTAACCGATCACGGTCGCGACGAGCGCCCCGAGGATCAGCGCGCCGCCGATTGCGAGGCGCGCGTAGGTGAGCGGCGAGGGCTTGCCGCCCGACGGATCGGTCAGGTGCCTGGCGCCCAGGACCGTGCTGCCGAAGAGCGAGAGCACCTCGATGGCGCGCGCGCCACCGTGCTCTTCGAGGGCCGGGTCCGGGGCGGACGCCGCGGGGACGGCTTCGGCGTACGCGATCGGCGCCGGCGCCGTGCCGGCGAAGGCGGGCATGGGCGCGGGCAACGGTGCGGGAATCGGCGCGGGAAGCGCCGGTGCGGCGGCGGCGGGCGAGGCGATCGGCGGCGCCAGAGCCACAAGGCCATGCTGCATCAGCCCACCCGACGGTGCGGGGCCACCGACGCCGAGGATCGTGCCCGACGTCGCGGGCGCCGCCGCGGGCGTAGCCACCGGCGTTGCCTCGGCGATCGCCTGGCCGACGCCGACGATGATGCGCGTGTCGCCGAGAAGGATCTCGTCGCCGTCGCAGAGCTTCGATTTCGTGATCTTCCCACCGTTGACGAGCGTGCCGCGCTGCGAGCCGAGGTCGATGATGTGCACCTCGCCGCTCGGCGCGATCTCGATGACCGCGTGCATGCGCGAGATACTCTCGTCTTCGAGGCGAAGGTGCGAGGTGGAGAGCTTGCCGATCTTGACGACGTCCTGCACGAGCGTCTCGGTGCGCTCGAGCGCGCCGGCGCGGTAGATACGGAACGTCAGAGGTATTTTCGGCACGGCTTTCGTCCTCTTTCTGGTCGAATTCCTAGATGTCTTCCGCCGACTTGAGCATCTCGGGGATGAAGTGCTCGCGGATCTTGATCAGGCTCGAGTGCTTCGCCTTTCGCTTGATCGCGACGTACTCGCCGTCCGGACGCTGCAGATCGCCCTCGACGACGTCGTCGTCGAAATCGTAGACGGTCTTCTTCTTGTACTGCACGCCGCCGATGTCGACGGTCTCGCTTTGCGCCTTGGGCGCGGCTGCCGCGCCGCCGCCCGCCGCCTGCGCACGCGCGTCGCCTGAGTCGAAAACCGCGAGAACCGCGAGAACGATGAAGAGCCCGATCGCTGACGCAAGGAGTGTACGCATGGCTTTGCCTCCTATTGCGGATGGATTCCAAGGATTGTGCCAAGAGAACCGCCGGGGGCATCGAGGTCAACACACTGAAATAACTAATCTATTTCGCGGACCCGCCGTCCGTTTTCGGGGCAGATTGCCACGCCCCCGGGGACTTTTACGACGGCTGCAAAAGACGTCTACTTCGGCTTGGGCGGACCCAGATCGGGTGCGGGAGGCGCGGCCTCGGGAACGCGCGGGGGCGCAGCGCTTTCGGGCGCGGGAGCGGGCGCGGCGCCTTCGGGCGCAGGCGCAGGCGTGGGCTCGGGCGCGGGCTGCTGCTGCTGCTGCATCAGCTTCTTCTGGTCTTCCAACTCCTTCTGCATCTCCTTCTGCATC
>JBBTFH010000008.1:0-3294 GCA_038041915.1 Myxococcota bacterium | reverse complement strand
CGCGTCTACGCGAACGGCGCGATGGTGCAGGGCGTGGAGGTCTATTACTTCCAGAGCGGCCGAAACGGCCCGTTCCCGGTTCGGCGTAGCCTCCAGACGGCGACCAGCCCCGACGGCCTGTTCCTGATGCCCAACGTCGTTCCGGGAGGCACCGTCGAATTGCGCGCCTACGGTAAGATCGACGGCGTGGAGACGCTGCTCTCGAGCGTCCGCGTGCAGCCCGAGGCCGACTCGGTCGTCATCACCGACATGGACCCGCTCGCGGAGTAGTCGACGGGCGCTCCACTGCGCTGCCTCATTACATAGGGGGGGGGACTCATGAAACGCACCTTGTCCGCGGCTTTGGCGGTCCTCGCCTCCGCGCCGGCGCTCGCCTACGACCTCGAGTGGAAGGTCGACGGCTACTACCGCACGCGCGCCTACTACATCCGAAACCTCGCCAACCAGCAGGAGCAAACGCCGCTGTTCATCGATCCCGACGGACCGGGAGGCAAGAACGGACATGTCGAGTGGAACGATCCGGCCGTGGCGGTCGATCGCATCCGCGAGTCGAGCTTCCTGCTGCAGCGCGCGCGCCTCGAACCACGCCTCGAGCTCGAGAAGATCGTGAAATTCCAGCTCACGATCGACGCGCTCGACGACCTGGTCTGGGGCGACAACAACGCCCAGTCGGTCGCGCCCCTCTTTGCCGTGAATCCCACCAACACCGACTACCAGGGCCAGACGATCGATCCGGTGCAACTCAAGCGCGCGTGGGTCGAGTTCGGCATCCCCGTCGGCCTGATGCGCGTCGGACGCATCCCCTCGCACTGGGGCATGGGCCTGCTCGCCAACGGCGGCGGCACCTCGGGCTGTTCGGGCCCGCGAACCGATCCGCGCCAGCCGGGCGCCTGCCTCGATCCGTTCTTCGACGACGACTTTGGCGACAACCACTTCGCCAGCGTCAATGACCGCATCCTGTTTGCGACACGGCCGTTGCAGGTCTACAGGACCATCCGCAAGGCGAAGGATCCAAGCTCCAACTTTGTCCTCGCCTACGCCTACGACAAGCTCGTCGAGGACTACATGAACATCCCGCTCGAGCGGCAACTGCGCGCGCGCGCCGACGAGGACTTCGCGTCGGGAAGCCCGCCCGGGACGCCGGACTCGTCGCGCGGCTACGGCGAGGCCGCGTTTCTCGGCCGTCCCGACGACGACGTGCAGCAGCACGTGATCGTGCTGCTCTACAACGACACCGAGCTCGACCGCTTCCGCCTCACCGACGAGCTGCGCGGCGGCGTCTACATGGTGTTCCGCAACCAGCCCGAGAGCCGATTCGTCTGCCAAAACACCGACGAGGACACGGGAGCCGAGACCGAGGAGTCCCTGCCGAACTGCGACGCCACGCCGGGCAACATCGAGCTCGTCGGCGACGGCTCGTCGGTGCAGATCTACGACCTCTGGTACCGCCTGCGCCTCGACTGGTTCTACGGCGAGACCGAATTTTACACGATTCGCGGAAACACCGACGGCGGCATCCCGCTCGGCTCCGAAGAGACGCTCAAGAAGGAGGCCGCTATTTACGGCCTCGCGTCGCGCTGGGGCTACGAGAGCCCCAAGTTCGACGGCATCTTCGAGTTCGGCCACTCCTCGGGCGACACCGACCTCGCCGACGCGAAGTTCACGCAGCGGCCGATGCACCCCGACTACAACGTCGGCCTCCTCATGTACGAGGAGGTGATCCGCGAGCTGACGGCCCGCACCATCGGCCGTCTCGGCGGCCTCGGCACGTACGTCCACAGCTCGAGCAGCCTCCAGTCCAACGGTGGCGTCATCAACTCCACGTACATCAACCCGCGCGTGCGTTATCGCCCGCTCGACTTCGTGGAGCTGGTCGGTGGCTTCCTCGCGGCGTGGTGGGACGAGACCGGAATGCTCCCCAAGCCGGTGCTGAACGACCCGGCGCTGCCGAACAGCGGAAAGCGCGATCCCGACACGTTCATCGGCTGGGAGATCGACGCCGCGGCCAAGGTCTGGTGGGCCGACAACACGATGTCCTTCACGCTCGAGGGCGCCTACTTTCGCTTCGGCGACGGCCTGAGAGACGCGTTCCGCAACGGCGACGAAGCGCCTTCCCTCTACCCCGGCGCCAAGGCCGCCAGCACCATCCAGTCGCGCGTCTCGTTCGTGTTCTAGCCTTCGCGCCGGCCGGCGATTAAGGACACCCACCGTCGATGGTTGAGAACGGAGGGCGAGGTGGCGCGCTGCGCGAGGCGCTCTTCGCGTTTGCCGCGACGACCGCGATCGCGGCCGTCCTGTGGCAGGCACGCGGCCTGCTGGGCGATTTTCTGCATCTGGGCATCGCTGCCTTGTTCCTGCTCGCGCCGCGCTGGCTGCTCGATCGGCGCCGCGCGGATTGGGCGGACTACGGGCTGACCGCGCGTCCCGTCGGACGCGGCGCCGCGGTCGCGCTGCTGGCCGCGCTCGTGGTGTTTCCGCCGTTCCTCGCCGGCTTCGTCGGCTACTACGATGCGGCGTGCGGCGCGGGCCTCATGCCATCGCTCTGCCGGCGCTGGCTCGGCTGGTCGGGCGCGGCCTTTGCGCTCCCGCCCGGCTTCGCCAGCCTGGCGCTCGGCCAGATCGTCGTCGTCGCGCTGCCGGAGGAGTTCTTCTACCGCGGCTACCTTCAAGGCCGCCTCGCCGAGGTCTGGCCCAACCGCTGGAAGGTTCTCGGCGCGCCCGTCGGGCCGGCGCTGCTCGCGAGCGCCGCTCTGTTCGGCGTCGCGCACGTGCTCGTCGATTTCGATCCGCGCCGCCTCGCCACGTTCTTTCCCGCGCTCGTGTTCGGTTGGATGAGGCAGGCGACCGGCTCGGTGCTCGCGCCGACGCTGTTCCACGCGATGTGCAACCTCTATATCGATGCGCTGCACGAATCGTTTTTCGGCGCGGCGCGCTAGACTTCTCATCGACCGCCGTGATCGCCTTCTTCGACATGGATCGCACGCTGCTCTCGGAAAACACCGGCGCGCTATGGACGCGGCACTTGCGCAAGAGCGGCGAGATCTCGTTCGCGGGAATGCTGCGCTCGAGCTGGTGGATCGCGCTCTACAGCCTCGCGCTGCTCGACATGGACGCCGTCGCGCGCCGCGTGGTCGCGGGGATGGAGGGAACCTCCGAGGACGCGCTGCGCGAGAAGTGCCGGCGCTGGATGCACGACGAGGTCGCGCGCGTCATCCAGGACGGCGGGCGCGGCCGCAGCGGCGAGCACCGCGCCGCCGGCGAGCAGTGCGTGAGCCTCTCATCGTCGAGCCCGTA
>JBBTFH010000007.1:0-2228 GCA_038041915.1 Myxococcota bacterium | reverse complement strand
GCGGCGACTGCGGCGGCGCCGACTGGTGCGGCGACGGCCTGTGCAACTGCGACGAGTCGTACGCCGCCTGCCCGGCGGACTGCGCTGCGGAGTGTACGTTCGACGGCGCGTGTGCCCTCGAAGAGATGTGCGCCTGCATCGACTGCGGTGGCGCCGGCTGGTGCGGCGACGGCCTGTGCAACTGCGACGAGTCGTACGCCGCCTGCCCGGCGGACTGCGCTGCGGAGTGTACGTTCGACGGCGCGTGTGCCCTCGAAGAGATGTGCGCCTGCATCGACTGCGGTGGCGCCGGCTGGTGCGGCGACGGCCTGTGCAACTGCGACGAGTCGAACGCCGCCTGCCCGGCGGATTGTGCGGCGACCTGCACCAACGACGCCGTCTGCGCCGATGAGGAGGAGTGCGCCTGCGTCGACTGCCCCTGACGAACGCAGCCCCCTAGGCCGGCCCAGGAGCGCGTTGCGGTAACCGCTCCGCGTCGTCCGGCGGGCGGGGCGGGCTCGTCTGCTTCGTCGCTCGTCGTCGAAATACGCAACGGTGTTCCTCCTCGCTCCTTGCATCCGTGCCCGCCGCGCTCCGTCTCGGTCCGGGTTACCGCAACGCGCTCCTATTTTGTCTGACCTCGACTCCGCTAGACTTGCCTCGTTGGTGACACAGGACAGCAGCACGGACGAGCCATGGGGAAGCACCACAAGCACAACCGGAGGAAGCGTGCGGACACGGCGTTGGTGGGGGGATCGTTTCGCCGCTTCCTGAGCGATGGGGACGAGTGCCTCCCCGCGGCAATGGTCGTGCTTAGGCACGAGGTCGAGCGACTGCTCACGCGTCTGGACGCCACGACGCCAAAGCGCCTCGGCTACGCAATCAGCAGCGACCGCGAGGCGCGGGACGAAGCAAGGATGCTGCTCCGCGACATCGTGGACGGCGAGTGGAACCGCGCGCGCGAGGCCCGAAACGACCTCGACGAGATCCGGCGGTCGTGGTTGCGAATCCACCCCGAAGTGGTCGTGCTCCGGGAGCTCGCGCGCAAGCGCGTGAGGACCGACGCCTCGCGACTCTCCGACTCCGTGATTCTTGGTATCCGACAGGAGTTCAACCGGCGGGTCGGCGGGAGGATGCGGTTCCTCGACACGACGCTGGGTGCGTCCTACGGGTTGCGGCGCAGCAAGCCGTGGCGCTTCCCCTGGACACGTGAAGGCCTAATGGCGTTCGTGGCGCGTACTCCCATCGCGGATGTGACCCACGAACTGCTCGGCAAGCTTCACGGCTACAGCCCCGAGACGATCCGCGAGTACCTCAAAGACGCCAAGCGAGCGCACCGAACCCGCGACCGGCGGCAACAGAATAGGTCCGTTCTGTCCCCTAGGCGGACACGCTGCCCGCGTCTAGGGTCGCCGCATGCTAGAATCCGACCGTCATGACGAGGCCTCTCGAGAAGGCATTTGCCGAGGCCGCCAAGCTGCGCGAGGACGACCAGGACGCTCTGGCGGAGTGGCTGCTCGCCGAAATCGTGTCCGAGCGGCGCTGGACCGACCTGTTCGCCGCGTCGCAGGATCGGCTGGCCGACCTCGCGGACGACGCGCTGGCGGAACACCGCCGCGGCGAGACCAAGGGACTCGACCCCGAGTCCCTTTGAAGTCCTGGACAACGGCGCGCTTCCGCAGCGCGCTGGAATCGCTTCCCGAATCTGTCCGGCAGCACGCCAAGCAAGCCTACCGGCTGTTCAGGGTGAATCCGGCGCATCCGAGTCTCCGGTTCAAGCGCGTGCACGCGACCAAGCCGCTTCACTCCGTCCGGATCGGTCTGGGCCACCGGGCCCTCGGCGTACGAGAGGGCGACACGATCGTGTGGTTCTGGATCGGGTCCCACGCCGAATACGACCGCTTGGTGGCCGGGCGCTGAGGCGGCGCCCGCACCGTCATCATCGCCGCCGCCGGCCACGGCCCGGCCAGCCGGCCGATTCGGCCGCCGCCGGGCATGGCGGGTAACACCCATGCGCCGGCGCCCCGGGCAACGTTCTACACGAACGTGTCTTGTTTGCGTGTTGAAACGTTGCCTCAGGCGCTCCTTCGGGAGTCGCCCCCGACGCAGAGGTCTACACGCGAGCCGGCGAGGCACGGGGTTTGTGACGCTGTTCAAGGCCCTGGTTGCCGCCGCCGTTTCCGTCGGGACCCTATTTAGCCCCTCGCGCCCAGGAACTTCGCCACCGCCTCGGCGGCTGCGCGCGTCAT
>JBBTFH010000006.1:0-6449 GCA_038041915.1 Myxococcota bacterium | reverse complement strand
GTTTTCAGGGTGGGCTCCTTTCATCCCACAAGGAACGCGCCGCTTCGCGGCGCACTATAGGACGTTTGAAGGCCCGGTGCGGGCGGGGCGGCGGTGGGATCGGGGATGCGAACGCGTGCCGCACGGGCGGAAGCGTCCTCGGGCGCTCGCGCGGCGTCGGCGCGGCGCGCTCCAGTGCGGCTGGCCGAGTGTGCGGCCTGCCACGACCAGGGCATGGCCTCCAACTGCGTGGCCTGTCACGCGCCGGGGGGCTCGGGCCCTTCGCCGCACGGCCCGGGCTTCCGTCGCCCACTCGACCGGAACCAGGATCGCGTGTGCCGCGCGTGCCACGCCCAAAGGCCGCCGTAATACGAGGTCCTTCGTGCCTTTCGGTAGCCGGGCGGTAACCGGATCGCGCCGGGCGTTACCGCGCGGTGATGCCTCTCGCGCGTCTCCGTCGGAGGCTCGCTGGCACGCGGAGTGCTTTCCCTCAACACATGAGGACTGAGAGGCTGTCCGCGCCGACGCCGGGAGAGGTCCGGCGCCTGGTCCTGGCGGACCACGCGGCGCTGCGAGGGAGGCTCGCGCGCGCCGTGCGATACGCCGAGTCCATCTCGCTCGGCGAGAGCACGCCTCCGGATGCGTTGCGCGCCGCCGTGCGGTCGCTCGCGCGCCTGCTCCACGCGCACCTCGATCTCGAAGACGCGATCCTCGCGCCCGCCCTGATCGCGAGCGGCGCGTGGGGCGAGGCCTGCGCCGCGCGCCTGGGCGCCGATCACGCCCTGCAGCGCGAATGGATCGCCGAACTTCGCGCGCTCGCCCTGGACCGGAATGGCCCGCCGCGACTGCTCGCCGACACGCTTCTCGTGCTGGCCGCCGCGCTCCGCGACGACATGGAAGCCGAGGAGCGCGACCTGCTCCGTGAGGACTTTCTGCGCGACGACGTGATCGCGATCGACGCCGCGACGAGCTGAAAGCTGCCCGGTCTTGGTAGCGCGCGGCGCGGCGCTCGTTACGAGTCGGTGCCGCCGCGTGGCGGCACGCCGGCGCAACGTTCCGTGATCGCGCCGGCTGTCCGGCGCGGGCGCCGGGCACGCATTTTTCATATCGACGAAGGGGAAGGAGGAGGTGCCGATGATCGCCATACGCCGCATCCTGGTGCCGGTCGACTTCTCGAGCGGGTCGCGCCCCGTGCTTGAGTATGCCGCCGGGCTCGCCCAACGCTTCGACGCCGAGATCGAGGTCCTGCACGTCCTCGAGCCGCCGCGCTACATCGCGCCCGACCTCGTCCTTCACATCGAGGAGGGCGGCCCGCAGACGCTCGGGCAGTTCCTGCGCGCGCGCGCGATGCGCGACATGGAGCAACTTCTCGGCTCCGTCCCGCAGCGCGGCGAGAAGCGCGCCCGCCCGCGCATCGAGATGGGCGACGTCGCGCAGACGATCGCGAACATCGCCGCCGAGCCGGGATGCGACCTCGTCGTGATGGGAACGCACGGACGCCAAGGCCTTGGCCACCTGCTGCTCGGCAGCGTGGCGGCGAAGGTCATCCGCCGCGCGCCGTGCCCGGTCCTCACGCTGCGCGCGTGGGAGGAAGGAGCCGCGTGATGAGTCCCGACACCGTTCATTCGACCGGCACGCACCGCGTTCTCACGCCGACGCCGCCCGCGGAGTGGCCCGGTCACTTCGCCATCGGCCCATCGACGCCTGCGCTCCACGCGCCGGTTTCGGAGGCGATGACGCGCGAGATCGTGTGCGCCACGCCTGACATGACGATCGACTATCTCACGACGCTGTTTCTCGAGCGCAACATCAGCGGCGCGCCGGTGGTCGACGACAGCGACCGGCCGATCGGCGTGGTGTCCAAGACCGACATCCTGCGCCGCCAGCACGTCGAGGGTGACGCGCCGTCACGGCCGGCGCCGACGCGCGTCCGCACGTGGCAAGGCTACGAGTACGAGCTCGACCCGAAATCGCGCACGACTCCGGGCCTGCGCACGACCGTCGGCGAGATCATGCTGCCGATGGTGTTCTCGCTACCGGCCACGGCGCCGATCTCCCGCGCCGCGGCGCTGATGGCGTTCGAGGGCATCCATCGCCTGCCGATCGTCGCCGAGGACGGGAGTCTCGTCGGCCTGCTGTCCTCCCTCGACGTGCTGCGCTGGCTCGCGCGGCACGACGGCTACCTGGCGCCGCCTGCGCGATCGGAGGCGCGCTGATGCGCGTCCGCGAGGTCATGACCACGCCGACGGGATCAGCCCACGCGGCGCTGCCTGAGCGGTGAGACGCGCGCGAAACGGGCTGCTGCGGGACGATCAGCGCCGGTTTGGGTCAGACGCAAGGCGGGCGATCCACGCGCAGACGAACGCGAGTTGCTCGGTTACGAGCGCGTGCTTGCGGTTGCGCGCGCACCAGTCGCGCAGGCGCCCAGCGTCGCAGCGGTGCTCGAGGGCGACGCGGAAAGTCTCGGCGAACTTCTCGTACGGGTGCGTCGCGGCGTAGACCGACACCATGCGGCGGTAGCGGGGGTTTCGCAGCGCGTCGTTTTGCCGCAAGCGGCGGGCGATCTCGTCGACGGGGTTGCCGACGCGGTAGGCCTTGCGCGTGTCGCCGAACAGGCGCCGAAAGCGGGCGCCGCGCGTCACCCACGGCCGCGCGAACTGCAGCGCGTGGCCTATTTCGTGGCGCGCGACGTCGGCGATCGTCAGCCCCATCACGCCGTCGGCGAGCGCGCGAACGGCGCTCGGCGCTCGGGTCGTGCGCCGGAGCGACCGATCGATGTGGATGACGTCGGGCTCCCAGGTCTCGACGCCCGAGCCGTCGTGCGCCCAGAGGAACGTGAAGCGCTCGCGGATGCCGACGGCGCGGAGCTCGCGCATGACCTGCGTCAGCGCGGGGTGGCGCGCGGGCGAGAGGTGCGCGGGCTCGTCCCAGGCGCGGTGCGCGGCCAGCGTCGGTACGTGGCGCGACTGGCGCAGCCAGCCGATCAGCTCTTCGGCCTCGCGGAGCGGCATGAGCGAACCATAGATAACCCGCGGCGCTATATAAAGGTGTCCGCCGTGCTCCCTCGTCACCCGATCGTCACCCTTGCCGCCCTGGCCGGCGCCGTTCTCGCCGCCGCCGGAGCGCTCGCGCAGGACGAGCCTCTGCTGGAGGGTACGGTGCGCATCGCGCAGCTCATCGTCGGCGACGGCAGCGAGCCGCGGCCGAACGCGCTTCGGCGGCTGGCCTGGGAGCTGGACAAGCGCACGAGCATCGACGTCGCGACCTCGCCGGCGCGCCTGCGACTGGAAGACGCGCCCGCGCTTTTCCGCCATCCGCTGCTCTACCTCGCGGGCGATCGCGCCTTCTCCCCGCCCAGCGACGGCGACGTGGCGACGTTGCGCCGCCACCTCGCGTATGGCGGCACGCTCATGGTCGACAGCGCGGAAGCGCGGCCGGGCGGCGGCTTCGACGCGTCGGTGCGCGCGCTCGTAGCGCGGCTCTTCACGCGCGAGCGATTGGCGCCGGTGCGCCCGGAGCACGTCGTCATGAAATCCTTCTACCTGCTGCCCGACGCCCCGGGCCGCATCATCATCGCGCCTGCGCTCGAGGCGGTCGAGCAGGGCGGGCGGCTGGTGGTGATCTACTCGCAGAACGATCTCGGCGGCGCCTGGGCGCGCGACGGCTTCGGCCGATGGGAGCACGACGTCACGCCGGGCGGCTCGGCGCAGCGCGAACGCGCGTTCCGCGTCGGCATCAACCTCGTGATGTACGCGCTCTGCCTCGACTACAAGGACGATCAGGTGCACGTTCCGTTCATCCTCAAGCGCCGCCAGTGGCGCGTGGCTGAGTGAAGACGTGACCGCGCGCGAGTGGGCTCTGGTCTGGGGCGGTCCGTGGAGCCGAGCGGGGATCGCGCTGGCGGTTCTGGCGACGATCGCGGCGCTGGCGATTTCCGCGTGGACGTACCGGCGGCTGCGGCGGCCGTGGCCGCGGGCGCTGCTGATCGCGCTGCGGGCGCTGGCGCTGGGCGGCGCGCTGCTGCTGTTCCTGCAGCCGGCGCTCGACCTGCGGAAGGTCCGACTCGGGCGCAACCACGTCGCCGTGCTGGTCGACGACTCGCGCAGCATGGAGCTTTCCGACCAGCCGGGCGGGCCGACCCGCCGCGAGCGCGCGCGCGAGGCCCTTCGCCGCGCCGCGCCGCTGCTCGATACGTGGCGGCGGAGTCGGCAGGTCGATTTCTACACCTTCTCCGACGCGCTGCGTCCGGCCGGCGACGAGCCGCTCGCGGGCGCGCCCGGGTGCCTCACCCCGCGAGGCGGGACGTGCGGCGACGCGACGCGCATCGGCGAGGCGCTCGAGTCGGTCGCGCGGCGCTACGATGGGCGCGACCTCGGGGGAATCGTGCTGGTCAGCGACGGCGTCGACAACGGCCGTTTCGGGCGCGCGCTCGACGCCGCGGGGCGCGCGCAGGTCGAGCGCCTCGGCGCGCCGGTGCACGCCGCGTGGGTAGGCCGGCCCGGGCTGCGCGATGTCGCGGTTTCGGCGATGGCGAGCGGCGACTTCGCTTTTGTGCGCACGGTGTTCCGCGTCGAGGCGATCGTGCGCGCGGCCGACATGGGCGGCCGCAAGGCCGAGGTCGTGCTGCGGCGCGAGGGGCAGGTCTTGCAGACCCGCGTGATCGAGCTCCGCGCGGGAGAGCCGCTAATGGTGAGCTTCGACATCGTGCCCGAGCGCGTCGGCGAGGCCTACTACGAGGTGGCGATCCCGGTGCAGCCCGACGAGGCCATCGGCGAGAACAACGCGCGCGGTTTCGTGCTGCGTACGCTGCGCGACAAGCTGCGCGTGCTCCACGTGTGCGGGCGGCCGTCGTGGGACGTGCTCTTCCTGCGGCGGCTGCTCGAGCGCAACCCGAACGTCGATCTGATTTCGTTCTTCATCCTGCGCACGCCGACCGATCTTCAGCTCGCGCCGCAGAGCGAGCTCTCGCTGATCCCGTTTCCCACGCGCGAGCTGTTCGAGCAGGAGATCAAGAGCTTCGATCTCGTCCTGCTGCAGGACTTCAACTTCGCGCCCTACGGCATCGCGCCCTACCTTGCGCAGATGCGCGGCTTCGTCGACGCGGGGGGCGGCCTGGCGATGATCGGCGGCGCGCTCGCCTTCACGCAGGGCGACTGGGGCGGAACGCCGGTCGGCGACGCGCTTCCGGTCGACCTGCTGCCCAAGACGGCCGATCCGTCGCGGATGTTCTCCACCGGCGAGTTTCGGCCGCGCACGGCTGCCGGGGCGAACGACCACCCGCTGCTGCGAATCGGCGCGACCCGCGAGGAGAGCGCGAAGCTTTGGCGCACGCTGCCGCCGCTCGAAGGCGCCAACCTGGTCGGCGGCGCCCGGGGCGGCGCGACGGTGCTCGCGGTGCACCCGACGCTGCGCGCGCCCGACGGCGCGCCGATGCCGGTCCTGGCCGTACGCTCCGTCGGCGCGGGGCGCACGCTCGCGCTCGCGAGCGGATCGTCGTGGCGTTGGGCGTTCACCGCCGCTGCCGGCGGCGGCGACGCGCGCGCCTACGATCGCTTCTGGGAAGGCGCCTTGCGCTGGCTCGCGCAGGATCCCGAGCTTCGGCAGGTTCGTGTCGACGTGGCGCGGCCGACCTGGGCTGCGGGCGAGGACGTGCCCGTCGTTGCCCGCGCGCTGTCGCGCGACTACCGGCCCGCGCCCGGGGTTGCCGTGACGCTCGCGTGGCGGCGCTTGGGCGCGGCCGAGACGGAAGGCGTGGCGCCGGTCGTGCGCGAGACCGGCGAGTCGGGCGAGGCGGTGATCGCGCTCCGCCCCGATCGGCCGGGCGCGTGGCGCGTGACGGCGAGCGCGACCATCGACGGCCGCGTGCACACCGACGAGGAGACGTTCTTGGTCGAGTCGCCGCTGCGCGAGCTCGAAGACCCGGAAGCGCGCGCCGCTCTGCTGCGGGAAATCGCGCAGGCGTCGGGTGGGCGCTTCGTCGAAGGGAGCGCGTCGTGGGCGGGGTTCGCGGCGCGGCCGCCGCGCGTGGCGGCGATCGAGTCGCGGCGGCAGGTGGAATTGTGGGACGGGCCGTGGGCCTTCTTGGGGATTGTCGGCGTGCTGGCGCTGGAGTGGGCGCTCCGGCGCCGGCTCGGGTTCGCGTAAAGCGGCGGCTACCGCTCGATCGGCGACTCTTCGGCCGGCATCTCCGGCTCGACCTCGGGCTCGAGCTCCGCCGGGCTCGGCCTGCGGCGCCGCAGCTCGCTGCTCCGGCGACGAGCGAGAACGCGACGGTGTGCAGCCCCCCGGATCGCATGCGGCGCGGACGTTACGGGGGCATGGTTCGCGCTTGTCAAGAAGGCGGGGTCGGACAGAAGGCGGGGTCGGAGAGGGTCAGACCAGCCGCAGGATCGCCGTCAGCCCGCCCTGCTGCGCCACGTTGACCACCCGGCGCTTGGAGCAGCGGCCGAGCATGCCGATGCCGCGAGGCG
>JBBTFH010000005.1:0-15564 GCA_038041915.1 Myxococcota bacterium | reverse complement strand
CGCGACGCCGCCACCACCACCTCCGCCGGCGCCCAAGCCCGCGGCGCCGCCACCACCTCCACCTCCACCACCACCTCCGCCACCACCACCTCCTCCTCCAGCGAAGCCCACGGTGCTCGCGTGCCCCGGTGGAATGAAGATGATCGCGACGAAGAAGACCGGCAACGTCGTCGACGCGGGCTACTGCATCGACTCGCACGAATTTCCCGGTGCGGGATCGTCGCCTCGAACCGGCGTGACCTTTGACGCCGCCAAGCAGGCCTGCGAGGGACGCGCCGCGCGCCTCTGCAGTGGCTCGGAGTGGGAGCGCGGTTGTAACGGCAAGGGCGGAACGCCGTATCCGTACGGCGCCGATTGGAATGCCGCGAAGTGCAACACCCAGACCGAGGACGGCTCGGAGCGCAGCGTCGCGGCGACGGGCTCCTTCAAGGCGTGCAAGTCGGCGTACGGAATCTACGACATGAGCGGCAACGTCGCGGAGTGGGTGCAGGAGAAGGTGGTCAAGGGGGGAGGAGCCAACAAGCCCGACTACGCCACGCGCTGCGACTACCAGGCTGGGGGATCTTCGTCGCCGTTCGTCGGCTTCCGCTGCTGCGCCGATCCCCTTCGCGAGTAGCGTCGCGACGGGACGCCGCGCCGCGGCACCTGTTGACCCGCGCGAGCGGCTGAAGTAATAGGCCGACATGCGCGTCGCGGTTCTCGCGAGCGGCAGCAGCGGAAACTGCACGTACGTCGAGGCTGCTGGTGCTCGGTTGTTGATCGACGCCGGAATCTCGACCGTAGAGATCGCGCGGCGCCTCGCGCGCGTGCCACGCGGCCCGCGCCTTGAACAGATCGACGCGGTCCTGCTCACGCACGAGCACGCCGACCACGTGGCCTCGGCCTGGGCGCTTGCTGCCCGCGGCCTGCGTGTCTACGCGACCGAGGGGACGCGCGTGCGCGCCGGGCTCGCGGCAGCGCTGACGGTCGTTCCGGGCCGGCGCTTCGAGGTCGGCGAGGTCGCGGTGACGCCGGTGCGCGTGCCGCACGACGCGGCCGAGCCGGTCGGCTACGTCGTCGAAGGGGAGGGCGCGCGGATCGGCCTGCTGACCGATTGCGGCCACGTCACGGCCGAGATCGAGGAGAGCTTCGCCACGCTCGACCTGCTAGTCCTCGAGTCCAACCACGCCGAGCGACTGCTGCGCGGCGGCCCGTACCCGGCGTCGCTCAAGCGCCGCATCGGGTCGCGGCTCGGCCATCTCTCGAACGAGCAGGCGGCGCGCCTTCTGCGCGCGTTTCGCCGCGGCATGCCGCGCGCGCTCGTGCTCGCGCACCTCTCGCGCGTCAACAACCGGCCCATGCTCGCGCGCGCCGCCGCCGCCGAGGCGTTCGGGCGGCGCTCGATCCCGATCGCGATCGCGCATGCGCGCGGTTGCGCGGTCGGACGTATCCATCGCGGCGCCATCGATTTCGACGCCGTGCCGGCCGGCCGGCAACTCGAGCTGTTTTCGTGATCGGCCGCTATGCCCGCAAGGAAGCCGCGGAGGTGTGGAGCGACGCGCACCGCTACGCGCTCTGGCTCGACGTGGAGATCGCCGCCTGCGGCGCGATGGAGGAGGCGGGAATCGTGCCGGCGGGGACGGCTGATTCGGTGCGGCGTGCGGCGCGCATCGATCCGCAGCGCGTTGCCGAGATCGAGGCGCGCACGCGCCACGACGTGATCGCGTTCCTCACGCACGTCGAGGAGTCGTGCGGCGAGCCGGCGCGCTGGCTGCACCTCGGCATGACCTCGTCGGACGTGCTCGACAGCGCGTTCGCGCTCCAGCTCCGCCAGGCGGTGGACCTGTTGATCGAGGGCGTGGACCGCCTGCTCGTCGCCCTTCGCCGCCGCGCCGAGGAGCACCGGCGCACGCCGATGATCGGCCGCACGCACGGCATGCACGCCGAGCCGACCACCGCGGGCCTGGTGTTCCTGCGCTTCTACGACGAGATGGCGCGGAATCGCGCGAGGCTTCTCGATGCGCGCGAAGTCGTGTCGGTCGGCAAGATCTCGGGCGCCGTCGGCGTCTATGGCGGAACGCTTACGCCCGCGATCGAAGCGCGCGCTCTCTCCCAGCTCGGCTTGAGCGCCGAGCCCGTGGCGAGCCAGGTGGTTGCGCGCGACCGCCACGCCGTGCTGTTCGCGCGGATGGCAATCTGCGCCGCGACCATCGAGAAGCTCGCGCTGCAGCTCCGCCATTGGCAACGCACCGAGGTCGGCGAGGCCGAGGAGCCGTTCGCCGAGGGGCAAAAGGGCTCGAGCGCGATGCCGCACAAGCGCAACCCAATCCTTTCCGAGAACCTGTCGGGCCTCGCGCGCCTCATGCGCGCCTACGCAACCGCCGCGATCGAGAACGTCGCGCTCTGGCACGAGCGCGACATCAGCCACTCGTCGGTCGAGCGCGTGATCGCGCCCGACGCGACGGTCACGCTCGACTTCATGCTCCACCGGGCCGCCGGCCTCGTCGAGGGCCTGGTTGTTCGTCCCGAGCGCATGCGCGAAAACCTCGCGCGCCACGCGGACCTGGTCTTCTCCGAGGCCGTGCTGACCGCGCTGATTCGCCGCGGCCTCGGCCGCCAGCAGGCCTACGAGCTGGTCCAGCGACACGCCATGGCCGCGCTGCGCGGCGAGCGTCCGTTCCGCGCCGGCCTCGAAAGCGACGCGGAGGTGCACTCGCGCATCGAGGCCGCCGAGCTTGCCGCATGCTTCGATCTCGAACACCATCTCGGCCACGTGGACGCCATCTTCGAGCGCGCGCTGGGGAGCCAATCATGATCGACGACCAGGTGCTTCGCGAGCAGCTCGGGAGGATTCTCGCGAGGACCGACCTTCCCCTCGGCGAGAAGCACGAGGGCAAGGTGCGCGACTCGTACGTGAAGGACG
The DNA here is from genome assembly GCA_038041915.1 of Myxococcota bacterium. Taxonomy (GTDB): domain Bacteria; phylum Myxococcota_A; class Polyangia; order JBBTFH01; family JBBTFH01; genus JBBTFH01. Next base: position 12,662 of record JBBTFH010000005.1, on the reverse strand, counting down.
GCAAGCGCTGGCTGATCGCGAGCGATCGCCTGAGCGCGTTCGACGTCGTGCTGACGACGATCCCGTTCAAGGGGCAGGTGTTGAACCAACTCGCCGCGTACTGGTTCGACGCAACCAAAGCGATCGCGCCCAATCACGTCCTCGGCGTGCCCGACCCCAACGTCACGCTCGCCGTCGAGTGCAGGCCGCTCGCGATCGAGATGGTGGTGCGCGCCTACCTGACGGGCATCACCTCGACGTCTATCTGGACGGCCTACGCGCGCGGCGAACGCATCTTCTGCGGTCACCGCTTGCCGGACGGCCTGCGCAAGCACCAGCGACTCGATGCGCCGATCCTCACGCCGTCGACCAAGGCTTCGATTGGCGCGCACGATCGCTCAGTCTCGCGCGAAGAGATCCTCGCGATGGGCGCGCTGACGGCCGAAGAGTTCGACACCGTGGCCGAGCTGTCGATGCGCGTATTCGCGCACGGCGCCGCCCTCGCACGCACGCGCGGCCTGATCCTCGTCGACACGAAGTACGAGTTCGGCCGCACGCCCGAGGGGCGCATCGTGTTCATGGACGAGGTCCACACGCCCGACTCGTCGCGCTATTGGTACGTCGACGGCTACGAGCAAGCCTTCGCGAAAGGTGAGGACCCGAAAGCGCTCGACAAGGAATACGTGCGCCGGCATCTCGTCGCCAAGGGCTACCGCGGCGAGGGCGCCCCGCCGCCGATCGAAACCGAGGTTCGCCTCGAGGCCGCGCGCCGCTACATCGAAGCCTACGAGCGCGTCACTGGACGCGCCTTCGAGCCCAACACCGAAGAGCCGATCGCGCGTATTCGGAGGAACCTCGGCCTATGACCGCACGCGTCTACGTCACGCTCAAGAAGTCCGTGCTCGATCCGCAGGGTAAGGCCGTCGCGCAGGGCCTCGCGCGCCTGGGCTTTGGCGAGGTCGCCGACGTGCGCGTCGGCAAGTACATCGAGCTGACGGTCGACGAGAAGGACCCCGAGCGCGCCCGCGCCCGCGTCAAGGACATGTGCGAAAAGCTCCTCGCGAATACGATCATCGAGGAGTACCGGCTGGACGTGGGGTAGTTTGCCTCCGCTTCGGGCGTGGGCTGTAATGGCTGCATGGTCGACCCCCGCGAAGCCGCACGGACGCTGATCCGGCGCCACCAGGCCGAGGAGCGCCGCGCCGAGGAGCGGGCGAGCGGGCTGCGCGAGCGGCTGCCCGAGGCGGCGCGCCTGCTGCGCGAGATGGGCGCGCGCGAGGTCTGGCTGTTCGGCACGCTCGCCTGGGGCGGCTTCCATGCGCACAGCGACGCCGATCTGGCGGTCGCGGGTCTCCCTCCCGAGGCCTGGGCCCGAGCCGCTGCCGCCGTGGAGGACGTTCTGGGCGCGATGGTCGACTTGGTGCGCTTCGAAGAGATCGACGACGCTTTCGGCCACCGCATCCGCACCGAAGGGGAGCGCATCGATGGCGCCCACTGAGCGCGGCGAGGCGCGCCTGCGGCGCCTTCTGGCCGAAGTCGCCGTGGAGCGCGTGTCGCTCGGCCGCATCGCCGCCGACGTGGAGAGCACGAGAGGAAGATCGGATGTGCGGGAGCGGCCGTGGCTCGCGGTGCTCGCCGTGGACCTCCATGGCTACTACACGTGCGCCGAATCAATCTTCGAGCGTGTCGCGCGTGACTTGGACGGCGACCTGCGCGGGGGCGCCGAGTGGCACAAGGAGCTGCTCGCGCGCATGGCCATCGAGATCCCCGCGGTGCGCCCGACGCTCGTGTCGGCCGAAGCGACAGCCGAGTTTCGCGAGCTGCTGAGGCTCCGGCACTTCGTCCGCCGCGCCTACGCGGTCGAGTTCGATGCCCGACGGGTACTGGAGCACGCCGATCGCCTGTTGCGCCTCCACCCGATATTCGCACGCGACCTCGACGCCTTTGTCGCCTTCTTGGCCGCCACGGCCGATGCTGCGCGCTCCGGCGTGTCAAGCTCGCGTTGATGCTGCCCGAGGTGATTCGCTCCGACGCGGCCGGCGTTGTCGCTGGTTGGCGCGGGTTCGAGCGGTCGAGGAGGCGCGAGCGATCATTCGATGCCGCCTACGACGACCGGCTGACGCCGGTGGCAGCCGCCGCCAGTCGAATCCGCTGTAGAGGGCGTCGGGAGCCAATGGGGGGGCGGCCTGCGTCGGGCCCAAGGCGCGCGGATCAGATCAGGTCGAGGGTGATGCGGAGAGCGCCCTCGATGGCGGCGACCTCGTCTCGGGCGAGCGTGTCGAGCCTGCGCCGCAGACGCATCTTGTCGATCGAGCGAAGCTGATCGCCGAGCGCGCGGGCGGGCGTGCCCTTCACTTGCACGAGCGCCTCGCCGGGGTAACAGCCCTCGACGTTGGACGTCAGGGGCACGACGACCACGCGGTGGCCATGCCGGTTCATCGCATCGTTGGAAACAATGACGGCGGGGCGCGTCTTGCGAATCTCGGAGCCGAGCACCGGGTCCAGCGCCACCCAGTACACGTCGCCGCGGCGAGGCGCTCTCATTCAGGCCAGGCTTCCGTCTCGGTCGCGGCCCATTCGTCGGCGAGGCGCCTGCGCCATGGCTCGCGCGAGGCCGCGCGGTAGGCCTCATCGAGCTCGTCGCGGGCCGGCCCCATCCTCGCCTTCAAGGCGTCGGCGATAAAGGCACTCAACTTTTTGGGCGCGGTTCTGGCCTTGAGCCGTCGGTAGAGATCATCGTCCAGCGTGATGTTGAGGTGCACCATGCCAGATACTGTACTCAATACAGGATTAGGCGACAAGGGACGCGCCACGGCCGATGCTGCGCGCTCCGGCGTGTCGCTCCGACGCGGCCGGCGTTGCCGTTGGTCGGCGCGGGTTCGAGCGGTCGAGGAGGCGTGAGCGAACTTCGACCGCGGCTCTGCGAGGCGCGAGAGCAGCGCGGAGCGGCGTGAGCGCACCCCCTCGGGCCCGCCCGTAGGGGGTCCGGTCGCCTTGCGCGACGGGCCTTCGGCCGCCCGGAGGCCCGGGGGCGCGGTTCGCCAAACCCCCACCGGGCAGTCCCCAGCCCGTCGATCACTGTGATCCGCGCGCCTTCGGCCGCTCGAAGGCCACTCGAAGGCGCTTGACCCACGATCATGAGGGCGGCTATGCCTGCGCCCGTCCCGCGACGCGCGAGACCTGAGACGTTCGGGGCACGAATGGGCGAAGGCCCGAGAGGGGGATGATCTTGCGAAGCATGCCGCGACTGCTGATTCTGGGGGCGATCGCGCTGTCCGGCTGCGACGGCGGCGACGGCAACGACGAGGCGACGCCGTGCGTCAGCGACCTGGACTGCAAGGGCGACCGCGTATGCGTCGCGGGAGCTTGCCAGGATCCCGCGGTTCCGGCCGAGGGCGAAGCCGAGTCGGAGGGCGAAGCCGGGTCGGAGAGCGAAGCCGAGTCGGAGAGCGAAGCGGAGTCGGAGAGCGAAGCCGAGAGTGAGGCGGAAGGCCAGAACGCGCTGTTGGCCCTCGAAGATGAGCCGGCCGGCGCGAACTGCCCCTACGGCGGCATCGCCATCCACACCGGCATCGATCTGGACAGCGACGACCAGCTCGACCCTGAAGAGATCACCGACACGGAGTACGTTTGTGACGGCGCGCCCGGCGGGGGCGGCTCGCTCTGCCCCGGGGGCCTCATCGAGGGGAGCTACACGATCGAGAACTCCATCGATGTGGCGATTCTCGCCGGCTGCACGGCGATCACCGGCAACCTGAACGTGCTGGCCGATGGGCTGACCACGCTCGACCTGCCGGCGCTCGCATCGATCGGCGGCGACCTCTACATCTACGGCAACGCCGCGCTGACCACGCTCGACCTGCCGGCGCTCGCGTCGATCGGCGGCTACCTCTACATCATGTCCAACCCCAACCTCCCGACCTGCGCGGCCGAGGCGATTCGCGATCAACTTCTCGCCCTTGGCTTTACGGGGTTCGTGGAAATCTACGGCAACAACGACGCCGGCACTTGCCCGTGAGCTGCGAAAGTCGCGGCTGAAGCAAGAGCTGCCGAGAGCTGCCAAGAACTGCGATGACTAGCCGCGTGCCGCGCATCGGCGTCATCCGCTTCCCGGGCTCGAACTGCGATGACGACGTCGTGCACGTCGCGCGCGCGGTGTTGGGCGCGCGCTGCGAGGTCGTCTGGCACAAGGACCGATCGGTCGACGGCTTCGATCTGCTCGTCGTTCCCGGCGGCTTCTCGTACGGCGACTACCTACGCTGCGGCGCGATGGCGCGCTTCTCGCCGGTGATGGACGCGGTGACGGCCTTCGCCGAGCGCGGCGGCGCGGTGGTCGGCATCTGCAACGGCTTCCAGATCCTCTGCGAGGCCGGGCTGCTCGAGGGCGCGCTCTTGCGCAACGAGTCGCTGCGCTTCGTCGCGCGCGAGGTGGCGATTCGCGTCGAGCGCGACGGCGCCTGCTTCACGGAAGGCGCCGCCGGGCGCGTGCTGCGGATGCCCATCGCGCACGGCGAGGGCCGCTATCACCACGACGACCCCGATCGCCTCGAGCGCGAGGGCAAGGTGGTGTTCCGCTACGTCGGCGAGAATCCCAACGGCTCGCTGCGCGACATCGCCGGCGTGACCAACGCCCGCGGCAACGTCGTGGGCCTGATGCCGCACCCCGAGCGCGCGAGCGAGCCGGTGCTCGGCAGCGCCGACGGTCATTCGCTCTTCGAAGCCGCGGTCGCGTGGCTGGGAGCGAGGCGGTGACGCGCGAGGGGCATCGTCTTCATCGAAGCCTCCAGGAGGACAGGTTGGATGTCGGCTGAAGATCGCGCATAGTCGTTTCAAGGAGCCTCATGGCGCGAAAGAAGCAAACGAACGGTGGCGTGGTCGACTTGACCGTCGAGATCCTGCGCGACATTCGCGCGGAGATTCGCGAGTCCAACCAGCGCCTGGGACGGGTCGAGCACGGGCTGACCGAGATTCGCAGCCGCTTCGACCACCTGCTCGGCTTCGTCGGCGACCGGTATCGGGACCACGAGAAGCGGCTTCGGTCGCTCGAACAGCGCGTCTCTCGTTAGCCGCATCCGTGACGGCTTCCCACCTCACGATGTCTGCTGAGCCCAAGGTCGATCTGAAGCTCGCGCGCGAGCACGGCCTGAGCGACGCCGAATACGCGCGCGTCGTCGAGCATCTTGGACGCACGCCTACGTTCGTCGAGCTCGGCGTGTTTTCCGTGATGTGGTCCGAGCACTGCTCGTACAAGTCTTCGCGCATCCACCTGCGCGACCTTCCGACCGAGGGAGCGCGCGTGCTGCAGGGCCCTGGCGAGAACGCCGGCGTTGTGGATGTAGGGGGGGGGTGGGCGATCGCGTTCAAGATGGAGAGCCACAACCACCCCTCGTACATCGAGCCGTATCAGGGCGCGGCGACGGGCGTCGGCGGCATCCTGCGCGACGTCTTCACCATGGGCGCGCGGCCGATCGCGAACCTGAACGCGCTGCGCTTCGGCTCGGCCGATCACCCGAAAACGCCGCACCTGCTCGACGGCGTCGTGCGCGGCATCGGCGGTTACGGCAACTGCATCGGCGTGCCGACCGTCGGCGGCGATTGCGCGTTCGACGAAGCGTACGACGGCAACATCCTGGTCAACGCCATGACCGTGGGCGTCCTGCGCGCGGACGGCATCTGGCGCGGCAACGCCGCCGGCCCCGGCAACCCGGTGCTCTACGTCGGCAGCAAGACCGGCCGCGACGGCATCCACGGCGCGTCGCTGCTCGCGTCCGCCGAGTTCGACGACGAGACCGACCAGAAGCGCCCGACGGTGCAGGTGGGCGACCCGTTCACCGAGAAGCTGCTGCTCGAGGCGTGCCTCGAGTTGATGGCGAGCGACTGCCTGGTCGGCATCCAGGACATGGGCGCCGCCGGCCTGACGTCGTCGTCCGTCGAGATGGCCGCGCGCGCGGGGACCGGCATCGAGCTCGATCTCGATCGCGTGCCGCGCCGCGAGACCGGGATGACGCCCTACGAGATCATGCTCTCGGAGTCGCAGGAGCGGATGCTCATGGTCGTCACGGCCGGCCGCGAAGCCGAAGCGCAGCGCATCTTCGAGAAGTGGGACCTCGACTGCGCCATCGTCGGCCGCGTGACCACGACCGGCCGTATCGTCGTTCGCTCGGAGGGCGCGGTCGTCGCCGACATGCCGATCCCGCCCCTCGCCGAGGGCCTGCGCTACGAACGCTCCGCCGCGCGTCCCGCCTGGCAGGACGACGTGCAGCGGCTCGACCACGCGTCGATCCGACAGCCCGCCGATCTCGGCGCCGCGCTGCTCGCGCTGCTCGCGTCGCCGACGATCGCGCGCAAGGACTGGATCTGGCGCCAGTACGACCACACCGTGCGCGCCGGCACCGTCGTCGCGCCCGGCTCCGACGCGGCGGTCGTGCGCCTGCTCGACGCCGGCGGTCGCCGCGGCATCGCGATGACCGTCGATTGCAACGGCCGCTTCTGCTTCCTCGATCCCTACGAGGGCGCGCGCCTCGCCGTCGCGGAGGCCTATCGCAACATCTCGTGCGTCGGCGGCGAGCCCATCGCCGTCACCGACTGCCTGAACTTCGGCAACCCCGAGCGGCCGGACGTGATGTGGCAATTCGTCGAGGCGGTGCGGGGCCTGGGCGACGCCTGTCGCGCGCTCGGCACGCCGGTGGTCTCGGGAAACGTGAGCTTCTACAACGAGACCGAGGGCCGCGCGATCCACCCGACGCCGATGATCGGCATGATCGGTCTGGTCGACGACGTCGATCGCGTGGCGACGCAAGGGTTCAAGGGGCAGGGCGATCTCGTTGCGCTGCTCGGCGCATGCACCGAGGAAGTCGGCGGCAGCGAGTACGTGAAGGTCGTCCACGGTCGCGTCGCCGGCTCGCCGCCGCGCCTCGATCTCGAGCGCGAGAAATCGGTGTCGGGCGCGTGCCGCGAGCTGGTACGCGCGGGCCTGCTTCGCTCCGCGCACGACTGCAGCGAGGGCGGCCTCGCCGTCGCGCTCGCCGAGTCCTGTCTCTCGAACGAAACGCCCGTCGGAGCGCGCGTCACGCTCGCCGGCAACCTCCGCCCCGACGCGCTGCTGTTCGGCGAAGCCCCATCGCGCATCGTGATCTCCTTCGCCCCCGATCGGCGCGCCGAGGTCGAGTCGATCGCGCGCGCGCACGCCGCGCCCCTCGAGGTCATCGGCGCGACCGGCGGCGACGCGCTCGAGATCACCGGCGTGGCGCGCGTCGCTCTCGCCGTCGCCTCCGACGCATGGCGGGGCGCGCTCCGCCGAATCGTCGGCGACGCCTGAGGTCAGTACCGGATCTCGACCCCCGCGCCGGCGCTCAGGGCGACGAGGCCCTTCACGCGATCGGCCTCGCCAAGCTCCGGTGTCACGCCGGTGTACGGGAAGAAGTCGAGCTTGAACGCCTGGAGGTAGAGCGCGAACGAGTCGACGAGGTCGTAGCGCAGACGTAGGCCGGGGCCGATGCCGACTTGCAGCATGCCGAAGTCGTCGAAGTAGCCGTTGTTGACCGCGAGCGAGAACTGCGGTTCGGCGAAGAACCGCGGCTTTAGCTCGATCGGATAGTAGATGCGGAATCCGAAGCCGAGTATGAAGCCGTCGTCGGGAAATCCGAGGCCGATCGATCCGGCCCAGTAACGCCCGCCGTTCTCGATCGTAAGGTCGCTGTAGTCGTTGGGCGCAAAGGTCGCCCCGGTTTCGGCGCTCTCGCCATCCCTTACGAAGAAGCTCATCCCGCCGCCGATCGCGATGTACCGGTCGTTCGGGTAGTAGGGCTGCTCCTGGGCCGGCATCGCCTCCTGGGCGCTGGCGACGGCGGAGGCAACGACGATCGACAGCAATGCTGCGCGCATGAACTCCCCCTTTGAAGGTGTGGACGCATGATAGCGCAACGGGTCGTGATCGTCCGGGCCAACTTGACTCGGGAATCCCGGGAGGCTAGAAGCTTTCGCCATGCCGAGGGCCAAACGCGGGTTCAAGGCGCGCCGGCGCCGCAACAAGATTCTCAAGGCTGCGCGTGGCTTCTACGGCGCGCGCTCGCGCCTGTTCGCGCCCGCCATCGAGGCGGTGCACCACGCATGGCGCTACTCGACGCGCGACCGCAAGGTGCGCAAGCGCGAGTTCCGCTCGCTCTGGATCGCCAGGGTAAACGCCGCGGTTCGCGCCGTCGGCATTCCCTACGGCCGCTTCATGCACGCGCTCAAGAAGGCCAACGTTGAGATCGATCGCAAGATCCTCGCCGAGCTTGCCGTCCTCGAGCCCGCCGCCTTCGCCCGCATCGTCGAAACCTCCAAGCAGGCCGCCAAGTAGGCCAAGTAGGTAGTAGATGACCGAGGACCTCGGCCGTCTCGTTCACGAGGCCGAGGAAGCGCTCGCCGCCGCTTCGACCGATGAGGCGGTGCGCCAAGTCGAGGCGCGCTATTTGGGACGAAAGGGCGCGCTGACCGCGCTCATGCAGCGGCTCGGAGCGCTGCCTTCCGCCGAGCGACCCGCCTTCGGCAAGGCGGTCAACGCGGCGAAAGGCGAGCTCGAGGCGGCTGCGAAGCGGCGCTTTGCGGAGCTGCGCGAGGCGGCGCTCGCCGCGGAGTTCGCGCGACGCGTCGACGTCACGGTGCCGGGGCGGCGCCGCCGCGTCGGACACATCCACCCGATCACGCGCGCCACCCGCGACGCCAGCGCAATTTTCGGCGAGCTCGGGTTCGAGGTCGCTGAAGGGCCGCAGATCGAGACCGACTTCAACAACTTCGAAGCGCTCAACATCCCGAAGGATCACCCCGCGCGCGACATGCAGGACACGTTCTACGTCGAAGGTGGGCACGATCTGCTGCTGCGGACGCACACGTCGCCGGTGCAGGTGCGGACAATGCGCTCGCGCAGACCCCCGGTGCGCATCATCGCGCCGGGCGTCGTCTACCGCCGCGACGACGATCCGACGCACAGCCCGATGTTCCACCAGATCGAAGGGCTGCTTGTGGACGCGCGCGTCTCGCTGGCGGAACTGAAGGGCGTGCTGCTCCATTTCGTGCACCGATTCTTCGGACCGGACCTGGGCGTCCGGCTGCGGCCGAGCTACTTTCCCTTCACCGAGCCGTCGGCGGAGGTCGACATGCAGTGCGTCTTCTGTCGCGGCGCGGGCTGCCGCACGTGCAAGCAAACCGGCTGGCTCGAGATCGCCGGCTGCGGCATGGTCTCGCCGGCCGTGTTCGAGGCCGTCGGCTACGATCCGGAAGCGGTGACCGGTTTCGCGTTCGGCATGGGCATCGAGCGCATCGCGATGCTGCGCCATGGCGTCAGCGACATCCGTCTCTTCTACGAATCCGACGTGCGCTTCCTCGGACAGTTTCGCTGACACCTTGCGCGTCTCCCTCGAATGGCTGCGCGAGCTGTGTCCGGTCGACGCGAGCGCCGATGCCATCGCCACGCGGCTGACGGGCCTCGGCTTCGAGGTCGAGGCCACCGAACGCCTCGGCGATGGGCTCGAGGCGGTGGTCGTCGCCGAGGTGCTGGCGTCACGCCCACACCCGCAGGCCGACCGCCTCACGCTCGTCGATGTCAGCGATGGCGTCGCACGGCGCACGATCGTGTGCGGCGCGCCGAACGTGCCAGCGCCGGGCGGCAAGGTCGCGCTCGCCAATCCCGGCGCGCGGCTGCCCGGTGGACTCGCGGTCGAAGCGCGCGTGGTTCGCGGCGTGGACTCGGCCGGCATGCTCTGCTCGGAGACGGAGCTCGGCGTTGGCGACGATGCGAGCGGCATCATGATCCTCGACGCCGACTCGCGCGTCGGCGCGGCGCTTGCCGACGCGCTCGCGCTGCGCGACGTGGTGCTCCATCTCGGCGTCACGCCCAACCGCCCCGACGCGCTCGGGCTGCTCGGCATCGCGCGCGAGCTCGCGGCGGCTCTCGGCGCTCCGTTGCGCGCGCCCGACGCCGAGGTCGCGGCGCTCGAGCAAGGCAGGGCGGCCAACGCGGCGACCTCCGTCGAGGTCCTCGACGCCGCGCGCTGTCTTCGCTACGTCGCGCGTGTCGTCGAGGGTGCGTGCGTCGGGCCCAGCCCCTTCTGGCTGCGGCGCCGCCTGCGTGCCGCCGGGCTGCGCCCGATCTCGAACGTCGTCGACGTGACGAATTACGTCCTGGTGGAGCTTGGGCAACCGCTGCACGCGTTCGACCTCGCGCGGCTGCGTGGCGAGCGCATCGTCGTGCGCGCCGCGCGTGACGGCGAGACCATCGCGACGCTCGACGGCGTAACGCGGACGCTGGCTGCCGACGACTGCCTGATCTGCGACGCAGAGCGGCCGATCGCGATCGCCGGCGTCATGGGTGGCGGCGACACCGAGGTGCGCGGAGAGACGACGCGCGTGCTGATCGAAGCGGCGTGCTTCGAGCCGCGCGCGATCCGTCGAACGTCGCGCCGGCTCGGTCTGCGCTCGGAGTCGTCGCTGCGCTTCGAACGAGGCGTCGATCCGAACGGTGTCGATCGCGCGAGCCGCCGCGCCGCCCAGCTCATCTGCGCGACCAGCGGCGGCCGGCTGGCACGGGGTGCCGTCGACGTCTATCCGCGGCCGGTGGCGCCGCGGCGGGTCAGCCTGCGCGGAGATCGCTGTCGCGCGCTGCTTGGCGCCGCGGTCGCGACGGGCGAGATGGCCGCGCGGCTGGCAAGCCTCGGCTTCGGCGTGACGCGCACCGGCGACACGCTCGAGGTCGACGCACCGACGTTTCGGCCCGACATCGCGCGCGAGGCGGATCTTTGCGAGGAAGTCGCGCGCGTCGGCGGGCTCGACGCGATTCCGATTGCGCTGCCGCCGCTCCACGAGGGGCCGCGCGCCTCGGGCGACGCGCTGCTCGAGGCCGTGACCGACGCGCTCGCCGCGGAGGGGCTCGACGAGGCACGCTCTCTCGCCTTCATGTCGCCCCAGGACTTCGGCCGACTTGGTGTCACGCGGCCCGATCCACGCGCGCGCTGCGTCACGATTCGCAATCCGCTCGGCGTCGAGCAGTCGCTGCTGCGCACGACGCTGCTTCCCGGGTTGCTGGGCGCAGTGGGGCGGAATCTGCAGCACAAGGCCGAATCGATTTATCTCTTCGAGGTCGGCCGCGTCTTCTTCGCCACGCGCGACGTCGCGCCCGACGAGCGGCGACACGTCGCCGGCATCCTCTGCGGTGTCCGTGCCGGCGGCTTCGGCGAGCGAGCCGAGGTGGAGCTCGCGGACGTCACGGGCGTGCTGGAAGGCCTGGCCGAGCGCCTCGGCTGGACGCTCGAGTGCCAGGCGGCGAAGGAGACGCTCTTGCACCCCGGCCAGTCGGCGCGCGTGCTCGTCGGAGGCGAAGGGCGCGGCCTTTGCGGCCAGATCGATCCGCGCCTGCGCCAGCGCTTCGAGATCGACCGCCCGTGCTTTGCCTTCGAGCTCGATCTCGCGGGCCTGCCCGCCCCGGCCCCGGTGCGCATGCGCGAGCTTCCGCGCTTTCCCACGATCGTGCGCGACCTGTCGGTGATCGCGGGGGATCACGCGTGGGGCGAGGTGCGGAAGACGATCGCCGCGCTCGGCGTTCCGCATCTGGAGGACGTGTGTCTGATCGAGGACTACCGCCCGGGCCAGGGGCCAAGGAGCCTGCTCCTACGCTTCACCTACCGCGCGCCCGAGCGCACGCTCACCGACGACGAGGTCAACGCGGCGCACGAGAGTGCGGTGGCGCGGCTGCTGGCGAGCCTGGGACTCGCGCGACGGTAATTCTTCGCGCGGCCCCCCGCGAGCCCGCGCACCGGCGACGTGCGTGCGCTCTTGGGGGGGGCCCCGGCATACGCGCAACTTGCAACTGGCGCCCTCCTGTTTTAGCTTCTGCTCCTCGGCATGTCCGAGAGACCAAGGAGACGCCCCCGATGAGACGGTTCCTCCCCCTCGCGCTTGCGATCGTCGCTTGTGGCGGAAAGCAAAAAGTGGACGCGAATGTTGGCTTCGGCGCGGAAGGCGGCGGCGCCCAGCCGTCGCCGGCGCCAACGCAGGATCGTACCCGCTGCGACGCCACCGGCAAGCGCATCGTCAAGATGGACCTCAACAAGGACAAGAACGCCGACGTCTTCAAGATGTTCGCGACGCGCAAGGAAGATGGGCAGAACGTCGAGTTCCTGAGTTGCAAGGAGGTCGACATCAACTTCGACGGCCGCAAGGACGTTTGGTTTTACTACGGCGACAACGGCGAACGGACGCGCGAGGAAATGGATCTCGACTTCGACGGGAAAATCGATCTCGTGACCTACCGCACGGCCGAGAAGGTGGTCCGCCAGGAACTCGACACGGACTTCGACGGCAAGGCCGACATCTGGCGCCACTTCGAGGGTGAGAAGATCGCGCGCCTCGAGCGTGACTCGGATCGCAATGGCTCGATCGACTACTGGGAGTACTACGAGGGCGGCGCGATCGACCGCGTCGGCTACGACCTCGACAACGACGGTAAGGTCGATCGCTGGGACCGCGCGCCGCCGCCCGAGGTTCCGGCGGCAGCCGCGGCTCCGGCCGCGCCTGCTCCCACGGCCGCGCGACGTGCGCTCAGCGGACGTTGGCAAGCGGTGCGCCTGGGCGCGTCATTCGGCGCCGCCGCGATGGGATACTTCGCGTTCCAGGCCAATCGCGAGGGGCTGGTCACGCGCGACGCGACC
>JBBTFH010000004.1:0-17036 GCA_038041915.1 Myxococcota bacterium | reverse complement strand
GCTGCGGTAGCGCTCGCGACGACCACGAAGGAAAGCGCGGCGCGCATTGCGGCGGGAAACCTAGCAGACGCCAGCCTGACCCGTCGAGTATGCCGCCGTGCTAGATCACCCCGTCGTGGCGCGGCGCGTCATCGTCGAGAATCCGGCCGACGGCGGTTTCTTCTACTGGCTCTTCAAGCTCTATGCCTTCTCGGCTATCGGGCTCGCGGCGCTCGGCGCCGGCGGGTTGGTGGCGCTGTACGTGCAGCTCGCCGCCGGGTTGCCGGAGATCCGCAGCCTCGCGGCCTTTCGCCGGCGCCTGCCGCTCACGACGCGCGTGCGCGCCTGGGACGGCCAGACCCTCGGCGAGTTCGCGCGCGAGCGGCGTGACGTGAGAGATCTCGAGACCATGCCGCCGCTGCTGCTGCGCGCCTTCCTCGCCGCCGAAGATCGCCGCTTCTACGCGCACGAAGGGCTCGACCTGCGCGGCATCGCGCGCGCGGCGTGGACCAACCTGCGCGCCGGGTCGGTGCTGCAGGGTGGCAGCACGATCACGCAGCAGGTGGCCAAGGCGCTGCTCGGACCGGAGCGCACGATCGCGCGCAAGATGCGCGAGGCGATCCTGGCGCACCGCCTCGAGGCGCGCTTCACGAAGCGACAGATCCTCTACTTCTACTTGAACACGATTTTCTTCGGGCACGGCACCTACGGCGTCGCGGCCGCGGCGGAGCGCTTCTTCGGCAAGGATCTCGGCGCGCTCTCGCTCGACGAGATGGCGCTGCTCGCCGGCATCGTCCGGGCGCCGGCGCGCTATTCGCCCGTGGCGCACGCCGAGCGCGCCCGGGCACGGCGCGATCTCGTGCTCGATCTGATGGCCAAGGAGCGGATGATCGACGAGAAGACTCGCGACGAGGCGCGGGCGCGGCCGCTGCGCGTGGCGGGCTCGCCGCGCGACTTCTACCGCGAGCGCGCGCCGTACTTCACCGAGCGCGTGCGGCGCCTCGTCGCCAAGCGCCACGGCGAGCGCGCGCTCTACGAGGGCGGGCTCGTCGTCGAAACGTCGGCGGACCTCGTGCTCGACGCGCTCGCGCGCGCCAACGTCGACTTCGCGCTGCGCAAGCTCGACAAGCGCCAGGGATGGCGCGGTCCCGAAGCGCGCCTGCGAACAGCCGAGGCGCGCGAGGCGTTCCTGACACGCGCGCTGGCCGAGTATCCCGACGGCGTGGTCGAGGAGGAGCGGCCGTACCTGGCGCTGGTCGAGAGTGCCTCGGCGCGCGCGGCGCGCGTGCGCATCGGCCCCACCTCCGCCGCCCTGCCCCGCTCACGCCTCGCGTGGGCCTCCCGCTACGATTCGGCGAATGCGACCAACGATCGACCCGCCGACTCGGTCGACGCTGTGCTCTCGCCGGGCGACGTCGTCTGGGTGACGCTGGAGGGGCGCGCGCCCGCGGCCGCGGCAATGCCCACGGTCGCGCTCGAGCAGACGCCGCGCCTCCAGGCGGCCCTTTACACCTTCGACCACCGGACCGGCTACGTGCTCGCGCACGTGGGCGGCCACGACTTCGATCGTTCGAGCTTCGACCGCGTCACGCAGGCGTGCCGCCAGCCGGGCAGCACGTTCAAGCCCATCTACTACTCCCTCGCGCTCGACGGCGACGCGTCGATGGCGACGGTGCTCCACGACAAACCCTACGTGCCCGAGCCGGGAGAGGAGTGGAGCCCGCGCAACATCCACGGCACGCTCGACGGACAGGTCACGCTGTGGGCGGCACTGGTGCGCTCACTCAACCTGCCGTCGATCCAGGTGCTCGTACGCGTCGGCCCCGAGCACGCCGCCGAGTGGTCGCGCCGCCTCGGCATCACGACGCCGCTCCACGCCGACCGAGCGCTCGCCCTGGGCGCGTCGTGCACGCACCTCGATGAGCTCGCGCGCGCCTTCGCGATCTTCGCGCGCGGCGGCACCTGGGTGGATCCCACGCCGATCCGGCGCGTCCTCGATCGCAACGGCCGCGTGCTCGAGGATCACACGGTGCCCGCCGACCCGTGGCTCGACGCGGCGTCGCGCCTCGACCGCGTAGCGGCGCTGCTGGGCGAACGGTCGGCGCGTGTCATCGACGCGCGCACCGCGCACATGACCTCGCGGCTGCTACGCGACGACGTCGCCTACGGCATCGCCGCAAGGGCGGGCACCATAGGTGGGCCGGCAGCAGGCAAGGGCGGCACGTCGAGCGACACGATGGACGTGTCGTTCGTCGGCTACACGTCGCAGTGGCTGACGGCGGCGTGGGTCGGCGACGACACCTACGAGCGCCCGCTGGGAAGCGACGACGCCAGCTACACGATCGCGATCCCGATGTGGGCGCGCTACATGAAAGACGCCGTCGGTGAGCGCCCGCTCGAGGACATCCCGTGGCAGCCACGCCCCGCCGGGCTGGTGACGATCAGCGTCGACCCGGCGACCGGCCTGCCGGCCCCGTCGGGGGGCTTCACCGAGACGGGATTCGTCGGCGGCGTTCGGATGGTGATGCGCGCCGCGGACGCCGCGAAGGTCGCTGCGCGGACGACCGTGGAATGAACCGCTCGGAAACTTCGACCTACTCGATCCCCTCGAGCGGGTTGTCGCCGGCCTTGGGCATCGGCTTGGCGCCCGAGCCCGGCTTGGCGGCCGAACCGGCGCCCTTGCCCCGCGCGCCCGGAGCCGACTTGCCGCCCGGCTTCGCGGCGGCGCCGGCCATGCCTTCCTCGTCGGAGCCACGCGCGACGCCCTCGGCGCGCTTGCCGGTGATGCGATCGACGACGTCGTCGTCCCCCGCGGGCCCTGCGCTCCCCGCGGCGCCCGAGAGCACGTCGTCGAGCAGCGGATCGGTCGCGGCCGCCGCCGCGCTGTTCACCTTGCGCCCCTCGGCCACGCGGCCAAACTCGCTTCCGTCGAACAGCACCAGGCAGTAATTTCCGTAAAAGCTCGTGTGGTCGACTGCCTGCAGCGCGGTCACGCCCGAGGGCGGCCACTCGAGACGGTCGAACTGGCTCTGGCCGGCGACGTCCTGCGCGAACCGCGCCTCCGCCGGGCCGTACCGCAGCATCATCAAGTTGGCGAACTCCTGGAAGGTCTTGCCCTTGAAACGCTCAAGCGAGAGCGCGATGAACGTCTTGTAGAGCTTGCCCTGGTAGAAGAAGAAGAACCGCCGCTGATCCTCCTCCCACACGTAGAAGACCGATTCGTCGTTGCGCGCCGCGAACTCCTTGTCGATGAGCGAGACGTCCCACGGCGTCTTCTGCCCCTCGAACTTCACGTAGCTGTCGCGGATCTCCTTGACCCGCTTCTCGAGCTCATCGCGCAGCTTCTGCTGCTCCCACTGCTCGGACGACTTGCGGACCCGGTCGTCGAACGCGGCGCGCAGGCGGGCGATCACCAGATTCTGTACGTCGCTGACGTCCGCGCCCCATTTGAACTCGCCCATCAGCTCCTCGACCGCGCGGACGGTCTGCGCGGTCGCCTGCGCGGGCTTGCGCGGCTTTCGCGCGTGCGCCGCCGGCGCCACGGCGAGGGCCAAGCCGAGGGCGGCGGAGAGGGTCAGCGTGGAAGACTTCTGCATCATTGGGAACTCCTTCGGATTGACGCTCTCAAAGCTATAGCGTTCGACGTCCGCGCGGCAAGGATGTTCACGGCGCGGCGATTCAGCGCGCCGCGGGCGCGGAGGAGTCCGACGAGGCCCCGGCGACTTGCTCTTCGCCGAGATCTTCCTCGGCGATGTAGTCGGGCCGCGCGCCGGGGCCGGAGCGATCGATCCAGTAGGCGGACCGATCGTCCCGCACGTCGACGTGCACGAAGGTCGAGTTCGGGTAGTAGCCGACGCCGACGTGATCGACCATGCGCAGGTAGTCGCGCAGCGTCTCGTTGGCGACGCCGGGGACGCGGATGTCGGCGGCGCGCCCGCGCGTGTGAAAACTTCGGCGCGTGCCCTTCTGCCGCGCGATGCGCGGGTGGCGGTAGCCGGAGACGACCTCGATTCGCTGCCCCGGGTAGTGGCGCGCGACGCGGTAGAGGAGCGCGACCAGCCGGTGGTCCAGCGCGTGCCGCCGCCCGGTATGGTGGCAGCGCAAAAGCTCCTCGAGGCGCCGGACCTCCTTGCGAACCGCGTGTCCCTGGGCGTCGTAGAGCTTGAACGCGATGCTCTTGCCGAAGCCCGTGTGGCTCACCGTGACGGTGGGGTAGCGGTCGACGCGCGCGCCGCGACTCGCGGCCTGGGCCGGCACGCACGCGAGCAGGACCACCAACGAAGCGCGGCGACGGCGAGTCACGCGCCCCATATTACAAGGCGGGCGCCGACAGTTGCGACTTTTCACGCTTCCGGCGCGAGCTTGCCGCGAAGCTCGGCTACGAGCGCAAGCGCCTCGAACGGCGTCATGCGGTCGGGATCGGCCGCGCGCAGCGCCTCTTCGACGGGCGACGGGCGCTGCGCCCCGAACAGATCGAGCTGCGGCGCGCGCGCGGGAGCGCCATGCGTGGGCGGGCCGGCGGCAGCAGGCGCGCCGGCGCACGTCCCGTCGGACGGGGTGAGGCACCCTCCCGCGTCCATCGCGACGAGAATCTCCATGGCGCGCGCGACGACGGTCGGCGGCAGGCCGGCCAGCCGCGCGACCTGGATGCCATACGAGCGGCTGGCGCCACCGGGCGCGAGCCGGTGCAGGAACACGACCTCGCCTTTGTGCTCGCGCACCGTGACGTGTGCGTTGCGTACGCGCGGCTTGGCGTCGGCGAGCGCGCAGAGCTCGTGATAATGCGTGGCGAAGAGCGTGCGCGCGCCGACGCGGTCGTGCAGGTACTCGGCGACGGCCCACGCGATCGATATCCCGTCGTAGGTCGCGGTGCCGCGGCCGATCTCGTCGAGCACGACCAAGCTCTTGCGCGTGGCGCAGCGCAGAATGTGCGCGGTCTCGCGCATCTCCAGCATGAATGTGCTCTCGCCCCGCGCAAGGTCGTCGGAGGCGCCGACGCGCGTGAAGATGCGATCGCACAGTCCGAGGCGCGCGGCGCGCGCCGGGACGAAGCTGCCGGCCTGCGCCATGAGCGTGATCAAGGCCGCCTGGCGCATGACCGTCGACTTGCCGGCCATGTTGGGGCCGGTGATGACGAGGATCTGTTCACCGGCGGGATCGAGGCGCAGATCGTTGGGCACGAACGCGCCGCGCGCGGCGAGTTGCTCGACCACGGGGTGGCGTCCATCGACGATCTCCGTCGCCTCGCCATCGTCGACGATCGGCCTCGCGTAGCCCTCGCCGTGCGCGACCTGGGCGAGCGAGGCGACCGCGTCGAGCGACGCCAGCGCCGCGGCGGCGGCGCGCAAGCGCAGGGCATGAGCGGCGACGCGCGCGCGCAGCGCGACGAAGAGCTCCTGCTCGAGCGCGACGCGCCGCTCCTCCGCGCCGAGCACGCGGGCCTCGTGCTCGGCCAGCTCGGGGGTGACGAAGCGCTCGGCGCCGGCGATCGTCTGCTTGCGCGCGTACTCCGGCGGCAGCGGGGCAGAACCGAGTTTGGCGCGCGAGACCTCGAGGTAGTAGCCGAAGACTCGATTGTAGCCGACGCGCAGCGACGCGATGCCCAGGCGCTCG
This sequence comes from Myxococcota bacterium, assembly GCA_038041915.1. Classification (GTDB taxonomy): domain Bacteria; phylum Myxococcota_A; class Polyangia; order JBBTFH01; family JBBTFH01; genus JBBTFH01. The sequence continues at coordinate 11,444 of JBBTFH010000004.1, read as the reverse complement.
CGCTCGCGCCGCTCGATGCTGAGGATCTCGCCGCGCCCGCCCTCGGAGAGGGAGCGCAGCTCGTCGAGGCGCGCGTCGTAGCCGTCGCGGATCACGGCGCCGTCCTTGGGCGAGAGCGCCGGGTCCTCGCGCAACGCCGTGGCGACGTCCGCCGCGACATCGGCGAGCGAGTCCTCGCCCACGCGCAGCGCGTCGGGCAGTTCGTCGAGTCCGCGCCCGTCGGCGGCGAGCAGCGCGCGCAGGCGCGGGAGGCGCTCGAGCGACCTGCGGATCTGGTCGAGCTCGCGCGGCGCCGAGAGCGCGAGCGCGGCGCGCGCGGCGAGGCGCTCGAGATCGCAAATCCCATCGAGCTCCTCGCGCAGCGACGCGCGCAGCGACGCGGCTTCGACCAGCCGCTCGACCGCGTCCTGGCGCCGGCGGATTTTCGCGACGTCGGTGAGCGGATAGAGCAGCCAGCGGCGCAGGCACCGGCCTCCCATCGACGTGACCGTGCGGTCGAGCACGCCGAGCAGCGAGCCCTGGCGCCGGCGTCCGATCAACGTCTCGCAGATCTCGAGGTTGCGGACAGTCGACTCGTCGAGGATCAGGTGATCGGCGGGCCGATAGACGACCAGCCTGCACGAAGGCAGCTCGGCGCCCGGACGCGCGGCCTGTGCGTACCCGAGCGCCGCCGCCGCGGCGCGCGCCGCCAGCGGAAGCGTCGCCAGGCCGGCGTTCTCGGCCGACTCGCCGAGTGCGCGGCAAAGCCCTCCGGCGTCGGCGAAGAGCGCGTCCGGCGCCTCGCGGGCGACGCAGCCGAGCGGCAGCGCCGGCGCTATCTGGCCGCGCGTCCCTTCGGGGCAGATCACCTCGCGCGGCGCGACACGCGCCAGCTCGTCGCCCAGCGCGCCGTGGCCTTCGACCTCGGTGGCGCGGAACTCAAAGGTCGAGAGATCGACGTACGCCAGGCCCGCGCGCGGGCCGTCTCCCGCCGGAGAGACGGCGCAGAGGAAGTTCGGCGCCTTGGCGTCGAGCGCGTCGAGGTCGAGCACCACGCCGGGCGTGACGACCTGCGTGACGTCGCGGCGCACGATGCCCTTGGCCTGCCGCGGATCTTCGAGCTGCTCGCAGAGCGCGACCTTGTGGCCCGCCTCGAGCAGTTTCTGTACATAGCCCTTCACCGCGTGATGCGGCACGCCGCACATGGGAACCGCGTCGTCGCGGCCCTTGTCGCGCGTCGTCAGCGTGAGGTCGAGCGCGCGCGCCGCGACGACCGCGTCCTCGAAGAACATCTCGTAGAAGTCGCCGAGCCGGAACATCAGGATCGCGTCGGCGTAACGCTCCTTGACCTCGAGGTACTGCCGCATCAGCGGCGTCTCGGCCGGCGGAACCTTGCCACGTCCCGTGAAACGGGCTGACACACCTTTGGACATCGCGGAGCGGACTATAACGAGCTTGCGCGGGCGAAAGTCACTGCTTCTTGGTCACGTAGGCGATGACGTGCTGCTTGCGCTCGAAGTCGTACTTCGCCTCGAGCGCGTCCTTGTGACTGCCGAAGTCGCCGAGGCGGACGCGGTACCAGAGGCCCTTGCCGGGGATCTCCGACGACACGACGTAAGCCGAGTAGCCTTTCTCGGCGAGCGCGCGCACGAAATCGTCGGCTTCGCGCCGCTCCTGGAACGACGAGAGCTGGAGCGTGTAGCCGGGCTCGCCGGCCGTGGGCTCCGGAGCGGCAGGCGTGACGGGCGGCCTGGATGCCGGCTTGGCGGAGGCGGGCGCGAGGGCGGGAATCGGCACCGGGCTCGGCGCGGGGGCAGAGGCCGGGGCGGCCCTTGTCGGCGCCGGAGCGGCGATCGGCACGGGTTGCGGCTTGGGCCCGGGCGGCGGCCTCACCGCGGCCGGCGGTTCGAGCGCAGGCGCCGCCTTCAGCAACCCGCGCTCGAAGCTCAGGCTCTCCTCCTCGGCGCCCATCTGATCGATCACGGCGAGCGGATCGCCCTCGAGGTCCGGCGCCGTCGGCGCCGCGAGGTTCTTGCCGACCCACACGCCCGCCACGAAGATGCCCGTCGTGACGAGCGCGCTGCCGACGAAGATGCCGAATATCTGTCGGCGATCGAGGTGCAGCGTCGTCTTCTCTTTGATCTTGTCGAGGTCACGCATCTTCTTCCTCCTCCTGTGCAGGCGAAACCGGCCGCGTCATGCGATCGGGCGCCTCTACGCCGACGAGGCCGAGCCCCGTCTCAAGCACCGTCTTCACGGCCGTGACCCAGAGCAGCCGCGCCCCCGTCTTGCGCTCGTCCCAGCGCGCGCGCCAATCGCTTTCGCCCTCGCGGTCGCGCCGCTGCGGCAAGATCGGATCCCCGTGCACCTTCTGCAGGCGCGTGTAGTAGCTCTGGAACGCCTGCGCGAGCTCGTGCACGTACGTGACGACGCGGTGCGGCTCGCGCGCCTCGGCGGCGCCCGCCACGACCTTCGGGAAGTCGGCGAGCCGGCGCACGACCGCCAGCTCCTCGGCGAGCTCGAGACGCGCCAAGGTCGCGTCGCTCCAGGGAGGCACCTCGAAGCCGAGCTCGGCCGCGCGCCGCAAGATCGACGCGCAGCGCGCGTGGCCGTACTGCACGTAATAGACGGGGTTTTCCAGTGACTGCTTCTTCGCGAGATCGAGATCGAAATCGAGCGCACCGTCGTGGCGGCGCATCAGGAAGAAGAAGCGCGCCGCGTCGGCGCCGACCTCGTCGATGACCTCGGCGAGCGTGACGAACTGGCCGCTCGACTTGTCCATCGCGACCGCCTGCCCGGCGCGCAGCAGCGTGACGATTTGGACCAGCACCGCCTCGAACGCGGACGGATTCTGCCCGAGCGCGCGCATCGCTCCCCGCATACGCGCCAGGTGCCCGTGGTGATCGGCGCCGAGCACGTCGATCAGCAGGTCGTAGCCGCGATCGAGCTTGTCGCGGTGGTAGGCGATGTCGGCGGCGAAGTAGGTCGGCTCGCCGGTGCGGCGCACGACCACGCGATCCTTGTCGTCGTCGCCGAGCTCCGTCGAGCGGAAGAAGACCGCGCCCTCGCGCTCCTCGATCCAGCCGCCCGCGCGCAAGGTGTCCACGGCGCGAGCCACGTCGCCCCGCGCGTAGAGCTCCTTCTCGTGCGCCCAGCCGTCGAGCGTGACGCGGAAGCGCCCGAGCACGCCGCGGATGTCATCGATCATCGCCGCAATCGCGAATTCGCCAACGCGCGAGAGATCGTCCATCGGCACGCCCGCGCGCCCCGCCGATTCGGCGATTCCAGCGACGTACTCGCCGCGGTAGCCGCCCTCCGGCGGCTCCTTCCCCGCCGCGCGCGCGACGATCGAGGCCGCGAAGGCGCGGATCTTCGAGCCGTGATCGTTGACGTAGCACTCCGTCGTCACGTCCCAGCCGGCGAAGCGCATCACGCGGGCGAGCGAGTCGCCGACGGCGGCGATGCGGCCGTGGCCGACGTGCAGCGGCCCCGTCGGGTTCGGGCTCGGGTGCTCGAGCAGCACGCGCGGATGCGGCCGAGGCGCGCCGCGGCCCCAGTCGGCGCCGCGCGCCAGCACCTCACCGAGCGCTGCGCGCCAGGCGCTGCTCGCGACGCGGAAGTTCAAGAAGCCCGGACCCGCCACCTCGACGGCCTCGAACAGGCCGCCACCGTCGCCGACTCTCGCCCTTATCGCCTCGGCGATCTCGCGGGGTCTGCGGCCCACCTTCCCTGCCAGCGCCATCGCTACGTTCGACGTGAAGTCGCCGTGCTCCTCGCGCTTGGTGAGCTCGACCGCGATTTCCGGCAGCACCACCACCGCCGCGTCGCCCGCGATCTCCGCGACCGCCGGCGCCAGGAGCTCTCGAATCTTTTCCTGCACCTAGACAAAAATCGGTAACACGCGACCGGCGGAGCGTCCAATTTTCGTGCCCTGGGACGGGCTGAGACGGCACGTCCCGTCGGACGGGCTGATGCAGCCTAGCGGATCACGAAGCCCGAGTCGGTGGCGGCGCGGAAGGCGTCCCAGCGCAGGAGCTGGCCGCGCACGCCGCCGGCAGGCACGGTATCGGCGACGTCGACCACGTAGAAGAAGCCATCGGGCGCGCGGTAGATCTCGGCGGCGTGGTAGGCGCCGGTAGCGACGCCCAGCGGATCGAGCGGCGTCCGCACGTCGAAGCGCAGCACGAGCTCGGCCTCGGGGGTGCGGGGCGGCGTTCGATCGACGCGGGAGAGCGTCATCCGGTGGCGCGGGTTGGCGTAGTGCACCAGCGTCTCGAGCGTGCGCGTCGTCTCTGCGCAAGGATTGGGCGACGGGGCGCCGCCCCCGACGCCCGTGTCCTCGCACGGCGGCGGCTCGAGCGGGATGCGGCTGACCAGCAGCCGGCTCTCGCTCGCGTCGATCACGCACGCGCCGCCGTCATCGGGCACGACGCGGTGGAAGAACTCCCCGTCCTCGCCGTAACGCACGCGGAAGCCTGCCCCGACGCGCACCTGATAGCGCGTGAGCGACGCGAAGCAATCGGGAGAAAGCGCTGGCGCGGCGACGCACACCCGCTGGCCGGCGACGAGCGCGCATGGAAGGCCGAGGCAATCGTCGTCGCCCGCGCACACCCGCACGCAGTCGTTGGCTTCGGCCTGATCGAAGCACGCGCCGCACGTCGACTCGTCGTCCTCGCAGCGCAGGCGAACGGGCAGCAGCTCGAGCGCAAGGCGGTCGTCGCGCGCCGCGGCGACCCGATACTCGCGCCGCGATCGCGCCACCGCCCTGCACTCGGGCAAAAGCTCGCCGGTCTCGCGCGGCGCGCAGAAGCCGCCCAGCCCGGCGGGCGTGCCGGGATCGAACGCGCAGATCTCGAGCAGCGGATCGCAGTCGGCGTCGCCTGCGCATCCCGCGAGCTCGACGATGTCGCCCGGCTCCACGCCCGCACCGCAGAAGCCGGCGCCGACATCGCGCACGCACACGCCACGTCCCGTCGGACGGGCTGAGGCAGCCTCGTCGCAAGCGATCACGCGCCCCGTGGAGCGAGCGGTGCGCGGGATGACGCCCTCGTGGTCGAGCTCGAGGATCTCGCTCTCGACAGCGCGAGGATCGGGGAACAGAATCCCGTGGTCGTCGTCGGTCGCGCCGCACTCGTCGCCGCAAGAGTTGCGGCAGACGCCCTCGCCGTCGTCGAGCGCGCAGCCAGACGCGCACGCCGTCGTGTCGAGCAGGCCGGGGAAGGCGGAATCGCCGAGCCGCAGCTCCTCCTGGCCGTAGCGCATCGTCGAGCCGTCCCCGTCCACGAAGGGGAGGCGAAGCCGAAAATCGGTCGCGCCGTCCTCGGGATCGGCGCAGCCGAGATCCTCGCGCTGCGCGATCGGCCGGATCGAGTGCGGCAGCGACTCGCGGCGGTATCCCGCGCCGGAAAGCGCCGACTCGAAACGATCCTCCACGTCCACGACATAGACGAGGCCGCGCGACGTCGCGACGAATGCGTAGACGCCGTCGTAGAAGATGGTCGAGAGCGGCCGGCCCTCGACGATAACCGCGGGGCAGACCGTGCGCTCGGGGTCATCCGCGCAGCCGCCATCCTCGTCCGGATCACGGCAGCAGTGGATCTCCGCGAAGGAGACGTCGACGGGAAGATCGCCGGCGATCTCGATCCCGGGGCCGTGCGCGAGGGCGCGGCGCGGGCGGGCGGGATCGCCCACGCCGAAGCAGAGCGCCTCCGCGGGCGCGACCGACTCGCCCAGAGCGCGCGCGTCGACGTTGGTTTCGCACTCGCGGCCATCCAGCAGCGAGAGGACGCGCAAGGTTCCGTCGTCGGCGACCGCGTAGACGAAGCGGCCCGCGTCGGTCGGAGGCGAGATGCGCACCACGCTCGCGCCGCTCGGCGCGTCGGGCGAGGAAAACGGGATCGTCCCGAAGGCGACGAAGGCGCCGGAGTCCGGATCGAGCGACACCCAGCCGACGTAGGGCGCGCCGCCGGCGGCGACGACGAGGCGCGACCCGTCGCCCTGCAGGTCGAGTCCGAGCGGCAACGCGCTGCCTTCCACCGCGCAGGTCCCGTCTCGCGGGCTGAGGCAGCCGGCGCCTGCGCCGCACTCCGAGGGGCAGGACGGCGCGGCGACGCGCCTGATGCCGTCTTCGCCGACCGAGAGCGCTTCGACGAGCTCACCGGTCGCGAGATCGATGCGCGCGAGCAGGCCGCACGACGGGAACGTGACGTAGGCCTCGTACGGCGCATCTACAGCGCACGCGCCCGGCGTCGCGTGCGGGTTGGCGACGATTGCGCGCGGGCGGGCGCCGAGGGGCGCGCCGCCGACGGTCGGCGTGGTCATCCAGACCTTGGGCGTCTCGCCCGAGGGAGCGATCGTCTCGAGCGCGTCGACGACACCGAGATCGCACGATCCGAAGTTGGCGGTGACGACGCGGCAGCCGTCGGCGGTCGCGGTCACGTCGGCCGGCAGCTCGCCGACGGGCAGAAAGCGGAAGCCGGGGCTACCCGCCTCGAGGTCGAGCAAGCGCCCTCGGCTCGCGTCGACCACGGCGATCTCGCCGCGCGTGGAGTTCGCGACGAAGGCGTAGAGGCGGCGCTGCGGCTCGCCGTCCGGCGCGCAGTCCGCCGCGGGCGCGGTGGCGAAGACGCGCCCTTCGACGTCGAGCTTCACGCAGGCGAATGCGACGGCGACGGGGCGATCGAGGTTGCGCGAGGGCGTGATGATCGGGTCGGCGCCGCAGGCGCAAAAGACGAGGAATGGCCCAAGCGCGAGCCTTGTCATCGCAAGGGCTCCGGCTTGCCGAGGCGGCGGATCATGCGGCGGTAGGTCGGGCTCTCGGGAGCGAGATCGATGATGCCGACCGTGTTCTCGGCAAAATTCGTGACGAAGGCGCGCGGTTCGGTCGGGTGGAACTCTAGCGCGCTCGGGCCGCGACCGGTCGCGATCACGTCGACGATCTGCATCAGGTCGCCGTCGACGACGAAGATCTGCGAGGTCGCGAAGCACACGACGAACAGCACCGGACTCGGGGAAGCCGGGTCCACGCGCACCACCGAGGGCTCTGGGCAGACCTCGACGGTGCGGACCGAGCGGTTGCGCGGGCGGCCGTCCTCGAGCGTCGTGTCGACCTCGACGAGCGTCGGCGGCTCGCGATCGGCGATGAAGGCGCGGTCGGCGCCGAAAAAAGCGATGCCGCGCGCGTCACTGCCGTCGGCGAGCCCGGTGAGCGCGAAGGACGGCCCCGGCACCACGCGCGCGGTCGCGTCGCAGCGCACGCCGGGGGGATCAACCAGCACGCTGCCTACCAGCGACGAGGTTCGGCTCGTCACGTAGAAGAGCCCCTCCTCGGCGTCTTCGGGCGGGCGCTTGGCGACGGCGAACCCGCCCGACTGTCCGCGACCGTCCGCGGGGAAGAGCGCCGGGCTGACGTCGAGGGCGCGCAGCTCGCCGCCGCAATCGTCGAGCACGGTCACGCCGGCGCGCGAGAGGTGCGCGACCAACAGGCGCGGCGTCAGGCCGAGGGCCTCGTGGACGTACAGGCCGAACGGCTCCGCCGGCAGGCCCGCCGCCAGGCCGCCGGGCTCAGGCTCGATCAAGTCGACGACGTGCTCGCCGCCGCAGGTGTTCTCGTCGAAGCGTTCTTGGCCGCAGTCGAGCGGCTCGTTTCTGGCCGGGTCGAGATCAATCCACGTGATCGACCGCGGGGCGCTCCGCACCGCGACGTAGAGGCGGCCGCCATCTTTGCTTACACGCACGTCGGCCGCGAAGGTGCCGACACGCACGCCATCGGCGACAAAGCCGGCGCCTTCCTCGGGGCAGTAGTCGGCGAAGGCGTTGGTCGGATCGGGCTCGCAGGTCGGTCCGACGCGAGCGAGATCGAGCGCCAGCAGCGTGCCCGTGTTGTAGCGAAGATCGCTGTTGGCGTTGGCGACGTAGAGCCACCGCCCATCGGGCGAGACGGCCATGCCGCTCGGGAAGTAGAGCTGCCGCTCCGGCGGATCGACGCCCGGGCTCTCGGTCGCGCACGCGGCGGCAACCAGCGCCAACCCCATGAGGCGGGCTGTCCGGGGGCGATTCATGGGCGCCGTGTGTAGCACCTCTAGGCCGGTCCGCGCTTCTCGCGCAGCGCGGCCTGCGCGGCGGCGAGGCGGGCGATGGGGACGCGGAAGGGCGAGCAGCTCACGTAGTCGAGGCCGAGCTGGTGGCAAAACTCGACGGACGAAGGCTCGCCGCCGTGCTCGCCGCAGATGCCGATCTTGAGCCCGGGCTTGGCCGCCCTGCCCTTCTCGATCGCCATGCGCAAAAGCGGGCCGAGGCCGTCGCGGTCGATCGCCACGAACGGGTCTTGCGTGAAAAGCCCCTGCTCGACGTAGAAGGGCAGGAAGCGGCCGGCGTCGTCGCGGCTCAGCCCGAACACGGTCTGCGTGAGATCGTTCGTTCCGAACGAGAAAAAGTCGGCGTGCGCGGCGATGCGATCGGCGACCACGCACGCGCGCGGCAGCTCGATCATCGTGCCGATCGCGATCGGCAGCGACGCGCCCCGCTCGGCCAGCACATCAAAGGCGACGCGCTCGCACAGCGCGCGCATGCGGCGCAGCTCCTCCTCGTGGCCGACCAGCGGGATCATGATCTCCGGCTCCACGTGCCCGCCGCCGGCCGCGACCTCGCACGCGGCCTCGACTATGGCGCGCACCTGCGTCTCGTAGATCTCCGGGTAGGTCATCCCGAGGCGGCAGCCGCGGTGCCCGAGCATCGGGTTCACCTCGCGCAGCGCCTCGGCCTTGCGCCACAGGCGCGCGGCGTCGAGGCCCGTCTCGCGCGCGATCTCGTCGCACTCCTCGCGGCGCGCGGGCAAAAACTCGTGCAGCGGCGGATCGAGCAGCCGGATCGTCACCGGCAGCCCGTCCATCGCGCGGAAGATGCCGGCGAAGTCGCCCTTCTGCATCGGGAAGATCTTCGCCAGTGCGGCGCGCCGCCCGACCTCGTCGTCGGCGAGCAGCATCTCGCGCACGGCGCCGACGCGATCGGGCTTGAAGAACATGTGCTCGGTGCGGCAGAGGCCGATGCCCTCGGCGCCGAACGCGCGGGCGCGCGCGGCGTCGTCGGGCTCGTCGGCGTTGGTGCGAACGCGCAGGCGGCGGCGCGCGTCGGCCCAGGCCATCGCTGTTTCGTACTCGTCGGGAAGCCGCGGCGGCCGCACCTCGCGCGCACCCTGGAACACGAGGCCGTGCGTGCCGCACAGCGTGAGCGTGTCGCCGCGCCGTAACGTCACGTCGCCAGTGCGCAGCTCCTGGCGCGCATAGTCCACCATCACCCCGCCCGCCCCGACGACGCAGCACTTGCCCATGCCGCGCGCGACGACGGCGGCATGGCTGGTGAGCCCGCCACGCGCCGTCAAGATGCCCTGCGCGACGCGCATGCCGCTCACGTCGTCAGGCGAGGTCTCGGTGCGCACGAGCACGACCTTCTCGCCGCGCTCGGCCCACGCCTGCGCCTCCTCGGAGGTGAAGACGATCCTGCCGACCGCGGCGCCGGGCGAAGCGGCCAGCCCGTGCGCGATCGCCTCGCTTTCCGGACAAGGATCGACCTCGGGGTGGAGCAGTTCGTCGACCTTGTCCGGATCGAGCCGCAGCACCGCTTCGTCCTCGCCGATCGTGCCTTCGTGGACCAGATCGACCGCGATCTTCACCATCGCGCGCGCAGTGCGCTTGCCGGCGCGCGTCTGGAGCAGCCATAGGCGGCCCTGCTGTACCGTGAACTCGATGTCCTGCGCGTCGCGGTAGTGACGCTCGAGCCGCTCGCACACGGCCACGAGCTCGCCATGCGCGTCCGGCAGCGTGCGCTGCATCGCGGAGATGGGCTCGGGTGTGCGAGCCCCGGCGACTACGTCCTCGCCCTGCGCGTCGACGAGATACTCGCCAAAAATGACCCTTTCGCCGGTGTTCGGGTCGCGCGTGAAGACGACGCCGGTGGCGCAGTCTCGACCCATGTTTCCGAACACCATCGCTTGAACCGTGACGGCGGTGCCCCACGACTCGGGGATGCCGTACATGCGGCGGTACGCGATCGCGCGCGGGTTCATCCACGAGCGAAAGACGGCCTGGATCGCGCCCCAGAGCTGCGCGTCGGGATCGTCGGGGAAATCGGCGCCGGCGCGATTCGCACGTGCGAGAGCCGTGAGCTCGCCGCAAAGCTGGCGTAGGTCGTCGGCGTCGAGATCGTGCTCGCTCGCCGCGCCGCGCGCTTTCTTGCGCGCCTCCAGCAGCTCCTCCAGGTCGTGGCGCCTCACGCCGAGAACGACCTCGGCGTACATCTCGATGAAGCGGCGGTAGCTGTCCCAGGCGAAGCGCGGGTTGGCGGTGCGGCGCGCGAGCCCGAGGACGGTGCGCGACGTCAGGCCGAGGTTCAGGATCGTGTCCATCATGCCGGGCATCGAGGCGCGAGCGCCCGAGCGCACGGACACGAGCAGCGGCGCATCGGGATCGCCGAAGCGCGCGCCGGCGATCTCTTCGACGCGGCGCATCGCCACGGCGATTTCGCCCTGCAATCCTTCGGGCGCCTGGCCCTTCTCGTAGAATTCGCGGCAGACCTCGGTCGTGATGGTGAACCCGGGCGGCACCGGAATTCCCAGGTTCGTCATCTCGGCCAGACCCGCGCCTTTGCCGCCGAGCAGCGCCTTCATGGCAGCGCTCCCGTCGGCCCTTCCTGCGCCGAAGAGGTAGACGCGGCGGCCTTCCGAGCTCATCCCATCCTCCCCGCGATCATCAGCGCGCGGTAGCCGTAGAGCGCTCCGAGCACGCCGCCGAAGACGGAGAGAACAGCCCGAGCGCCCTGCGTGACTCCGTCGCCGAACCAGAAATCCTCGCGCCACACGCGAAGACCGGGCGGGCCCTGCTCGACCACGATGCGCTGCAGGCCGCTCGCGCCGTCATAGACGAGCCACGCCGCGATCACGAACAGGAGCACGCCGAAGATCCAGACGACCGCCCTCATGTCAGACGACGATCTGCCGAAAGTCCGCCACGCGGCGGAACATGGCGTCAATGCTGCCGAGCAGCGCGAGGCGGTTTCCGCGCACGTCGGGATCCTCGTCCATGACGAGCACGTCGTCGAAGAAGGCGTCGACCGCGGGCTTGAGCGTCGCGAGCTGCGCGAGGAGCGCGACATAGTCTCGCGTCGCGGCGGCGCGGGTCCGCACGCCCACAACCTCGGCAAAGAGGGCGCGCTCGGCCGGCTCGCGCAAGAGCGCCTCGCTTGCGCCGGCCGCGGGCGCCTCGCCCTTGAGGATGTTGGCGACGCGCTTGAACGTGGCGGCGAGCGGAGCGAAGTCGGGACGCTCGCGCAGCGCACAGAGCGCTGCGATGCGGGCGCTCCAATCGACGATATCGTCGCCGCCGGCGGCGAGCACGGCTTCGACGACGTCGGTCGGCGCCTTCTCGCCGAAGAGTCCGCGCAGCCGTTGAACCACGAACTCGCGCGCGGGC
>JBBTFH010000003.1:0-1436 GCA_038041915.1 Myxococcota bacterium | reverse complement strand
AGCGCGATCTGCTCGCGCACGACGTCGGTGTTGCCGCCGAGATCGCACAGGCTCGCGCGCGCCGCGATTGCCGCGCGTGTCACCTTGACGTTCAAGTAGTAGGGAATCGCCGAGAGCGCCGCGTCGGCGCCGGTCAGCACGTCGGCCAGCGACTTCTCGTCGGCGCCGTCGACGGTGCGCGCGACCGCGCGGCCCGTCACGCCTGGCCCGCCGAGCCGCGCGAGCGTCGCCACGGCCTCCCGCGCGCGCCCCTCGTCCGAGTCCGCGATCACGACCTCGCGCGCGTCGCCGTGCTTCAGCAGATCGTAAGCGGCGGCGACGCCCTGCCGCCCCGCGCCCAGAACGACGTAACGATATTTCATGGCGGCGCAGCCTACTGCGCGCGCGATTCGTCGTCCAGGCGGCGCTGCCGTGCGTCCTCGGCCTTGCGCATCGTGCCCTCGACCTGCTTTCTCACCGCGCGGATCTCCCGGTTGATGCTGGTCGCCGGCGCGCTGTCGATCACCGTCAGCCCGCCGTCGGCCTTCTGGCCGGCAGCCTCGGCCGCCTGGTGTCGCGCGCGCCGGATCGACTTCGGGTAGAGGCGCATGGCCATGATCGCGAGCACCAGGACGGCGACGAGCACGAGGAGGAGGCGGATCATGCTAGCCAGCAGGAGCGTCGCGACGGCGCGAGCCCAGGACCTCATTCATGGCTCCGGTGCGATAGCCCGCGAGATCGAGCGCGACGTAGCTGAAGCCGAGCCGCTTGCCGGCGGCGACGATCGCCTCGCGCTCGGCGAGCGCGCGCGCAAGCTCGTCCACGCCGACCTCGATGCGGGCGACGGCGTCGTGGAAGCGCACGCGCAGCATGCGGAAGCCGAGGTCCTGCAGCGCCTCCTCGAAGGCCTCGACGCGCTGGAGTCGCCCGACCGTGATGGGCGTGCCGTACGGGATGCGCGACGATAGGCACGCCATCTGCGGCTTGTCCCAGGTCGAAAGCCCGAGCGCGTGCGAGACCGCGCGCACGTCATCCTTCGTGAGGCGCGCATCGACGAGCGGGTGGCGCGCGCCGCGCTCGTCGGCGGCGGCCAGACCCGGCCGGTGGTCGCCGAGATCGTCGAGCGTCGTTCCGAGGCAAACGTGCGCGAGGCCGAGCTCGGCCGCCGTGGGCAGCCCTATAGACATGAGCTCGGTCTTGCAGTGGTAGCAGCGGGAGGACGCGTTCTCGACGAACTCGCGGCGCTCCAGCTCGCGCGACTCGACGACCAGGTGCCGCGCGCCAATCGCCTGCGCCAAATCCCGCGCCGCATCGACCTCGCGCCTGGGCACCGCCGGCGACACGGCGGTCAGCGCGACGCAGCGCTCGCCCAGCACGTCGTGCGCGACGCGCAGGAGCAGCGTCGAGTCGACGCCGCCCGAGAAGCAGACCAGGGCAGAGCCTAACGGCTCGATCAC
>JBBTFH010000002.1:17141-27835 GCA_038041915.1 Myxococcota bacterium | reverse complement strand
GAAACGCGATCGCCGACTTCCGCGAGAACCGGCGCGAGCGCCAGGGCGCGATCGGACGACTTTTCGCCCCGGCGGTCGCCAGGGCGTGGCGCCTGGAAGGCCAGATGAGCGCCATGTACTTGATCGAATACACCAAGCGCCTGATGGCCGGCACCGACATCCGCTGGGTCCGGATCGACGGGAGCGACGATGCCCACACGCCGCAAGCGCCGCTCGGCACGGAAGTGAAGCACGGCACCGGCCGCCAAACCGCGGACTGGCACCGCGCCGGTCAGACGCTTCTCGCCGCGCAGCGCTACCGCGAGGCGCGCGAGATCCTGCGGCGGGCGGTCGAGGTGGATCCCACGAGCGTGACGATCCGGCGCGACTATCACGTCGCGGCCGGCTACGAGCTCCGCCAAGCCGGGCGTTTCGAGGAGGCGGCGGTCGAGATGCAGCGCGCGCTCGAGATCGATCCCGATTGCCGCGAGGCGCTCGCCGAGCTGCGCACCATGATCGAGCAGCGCAAGATCCGCCGCACGACATCGCTCGGCAAGCTGCTCGGCCGGTAGGCTATCCCGACTGCGCTCGTGGCCGCTTTTGAGGCATCGCCGCCCTCTCGGCCAGCACGCGCGGCACCATCGCCAGCGCCGCGAGCAGCGCCAGCGCGACGAATACGTAGAACAGCGCGTCCCAGCCGAAGCGCGCGGAAACCTCCGCGGTCAGCACGCCCTGGAGGACGGCGCCGATCGATCCCAGGCCGTTGATCCAGCCGGCCGCGGTGGCGCTCGCTTCGCGCCCACCGAGATCCTGCGCGGATGCGGCCGAGACGAGCGCATCAGGCCCGAAGAGGAGGAAGCCGACGAGCGCCATCGCCGCGAAGTTGGCAAAGGCGCCCACGCGCGAGACCAGCACGTAGAGCGCGAGCGCCGCGGCCAAGCCGAGGCACCCGCCGAGGCCGGCAAGCCCCCGCCGCCCGCCGAACCAGCGATCCGAAACGGCGCCTATGGCGATTGCGCCGGCGATGCCGCCAATCTCGAACGAGAGCGACTGGTAGCCAGCAATGCCGCGCGCGTACCCGAGGCTGCGCTCGAGGTAGTACGGCAGCCAGAACAGCAGGCTGTAGCGGATGAGTTTCAGGCAGAAATAGGCGAGCCCGAGCGCCCACACCGACGGGGAGGCGAGCAGCCGGCGGCGCGCCGCGGCGCGCTCGGCTCCGGCCGCCGGCCGCGCCTCCGGAAGCGCGACGAGAATCAGCCCGCCGATCACCGCGACCCACAGCGCCGGAATCACGAAGGCCGCGCGCCAGCCCGCGTGCTTCACCAGGTACGACGCGACCGCGCCCGCCACGAGCCCGCCGACCTGGTAGCAGGTCGACCACATGCCCATCACCCGGCCGCGACGGGCCGGATCGACCCACGGCGTCAGCGCCTTGACCGTGCCGGGCCAGCCGCTCGCCTGCGCGAAGCCGTTGGCGCCGAGGCACAGCGCGATGGCGATCACCGTGCCCGAGGCGCCGGCGGTCGCCGTGAGCGCGGCCGAGACGATCATGCCGACGCCGACCAGCCGGCGCGAGCCGATGCGATCGCCGAGCAGTCCCATGGCGAACTGCCCGACGGCGTAGGCGGCGAGGTAGCCGGTGTCGATGAGACCGAGCGCGCGCGGATCGAGGCCGAACGCGTCCTCGATCGCCGACTTCGAAACGCTGAAGTTCTTGCGCGTCAAGTAGTACGACGCGTACGCGACCCAGGTGAGGACGAAGACACGCGACACGGCGCGCATTGTAAGATGGCCGGACCTTGCTGCGCGGCGCCATCGTTGCTCTCGCCCTCATCGCGTCGGCGTGTGCCGGCTCGCGGCTTCCCCCGCTCGATCCCTGCCGCGCACCTCCGCCCGGCGGCTGCAACGCGGTGTGCGATTACGATCCTCAGCGAGGTTGCGTGGTCTGTGCGTGCGGGGAGAACGACGGGCCGATGTATCCATATCCATATCCCGAGGCTGGCCGGGAGTGAGGAAGCGATGGCGCGCGATGGGGCCCTGTCTGGCGCTGCTGGCGGCGGCGTGCAACTCGCGCCCGCCGGCTTCCCGGACGACGAGCGCCGGCGGCGACGACGCCACGGCGCCCGAGGAGAGCGCCGGATCGGCCGCCTGCGCGGAGCTATGCGCGGACGTCTTCTCGACGTGCGATGATCTTGGCTTCGACGAGGAGCAGTGCGCGGCGCGCTGCATCGAAGAGCCTCCGTTCGACGACTGCGTACCCGAGTGCTTCGGCCTGTGCCCGTGCGTCGCGGACTGCTATCAAGGCGACGTCCTCACCTGCGCCGGTTTCTGCAAATGGATCATGATCAACGAATGCGCGTCGGCCGACCTCGATTCGTGCGGCAAGTCCTGCCGCGCCGATTCCGCGTTCGGCGATTGCACGCGGGCGTGCAAGGTCGGCGACTGCACGTGCCTCCGCGCCTGTCTCTGAAGTGCGGCCCTTTGGGCCCCCCCGCGGCTTACCGGACCGGGCGTATCTCTCGGTCGCCGTGGAGATCGACGTACGTCCGCCATACACCCTCGCACGGCTCCAGGTAGCGGCAGGTCTGGCAGGCATCGACCTTCATCTTCAGGTCGTTTCGCTTCGAGTCCTGCCAGTTGAAGCGGTAGAGCCCGTCATCGGGCTGGCGCGGCGACGCGAATATCGCGACGTCGGTGATGTAGTCGTGGAGCTCTCCGACGTAGCGCCGGAAGAGCTCGCGGTTCGTGTGCAGCGCCCACGGCATGGCGCAGTAGGGCAACTCCCCGAAGGTCACGGTGATGCGGTGCTTGGCCTCGTTCTCCTCGACGATCCTTTCGAGGTAGGGGCGAAGGTCCGTGAAAGTCGGACACAAACTCCCGTCGTCTTCGGCGTTGCCGTGATTGCGGATGAAGTTGAAGCGCACGTCGTCCAGGCCCAGCCGCGCGAAGAAGCGCACCATCCCCGGCAGATGGCGAAAGTTGATCGAGTTGATGACCGGGTTGACCGACACGTTGTCCGGCAGCCGGCCCTCGCGCTTGAGCGCGAGCAGGTTCTCTATGGCCTTGACCTTGCGGTCGAAGGCGTTCGGCACCTTGGTAATGACGTGCTCGAGCTTGCGCGTGTGCGCGTGAAACGAGATCGTCGCGCGCGTGACGCCGGCCTCGACGACCTTGCGCGCGTACTCGGCATTGTCGAAGACCATCGCGTTGGTCGCCAGCGCCACGCGCGTGTAGCCGAGCTCGCGCGCATACTGCGTGACCTCGACGAGGTGCGGGTAGATCGACGGCTCGCCACCGAGGAAGCCGAGCGAGCGGCAGCCGCGGTCGAACGCCACCTTCACCTCGTGCTTCGCCTTGTCGGGCGGCACCCACATGCGCTCGTCCTTGACCGCCTTGCCCGAAACGCAGAACACGCAGTGGTTGTTGCAGGCGCGCCCGATGTTGAGCTCGAGGTTGCGCCGATCGCGATCGTAGACGCCGATCGGCGCCTCGTAGAGCGCGGGATCGGCCTCCGTCCGCAGGCTCGCCACGTACACCGTCGCGCGCGAAGTTCTTGTCGGAACCTGCGCGGGACGCGGCACAGCGGCGGCTGGGTCGGGCGGCGCCATCGTTGCGTTACGTTATCACGCCTCCGGGAAATCGATAACCGGCCCCGGCTGCGTTTCCTCGTGCTTGAGCCTGACGCTCTCATCCTGTAATGTTGTGTCTTAATTATGGGAACGAAGCTTACCTCACGCGCGATGGCTGCTTCCTTCTGCCTCGCGTCCGGTAGCTGCAAGCGCAACGCGATCTTGGGCGAAGGCGATGGCGGATGCGCCGGCTGGTGCGAGACTTCGGAGGACTGCGGCCCAGGCCTCGTGTGCAGCAGCGGCTGCTGCGAGCCGACCTCGCAGAATGTCGGCGACGGCTCGACCGACGCCGTCGGGTACGCGCTGATCGCACCGGAGCAACTCGACCAGGAGGGGTGCCTCGACTTCGGGCAGGCCTTCGTCGGCAGCGAGGTCCGTCGCCCGCTCACGCTGACCAACGAGGGCGGCACCGAGCTGCGCATCGGCCCCTTCCTGCTCATCGAGGATCGGCTCGATCCCGACGAGCCGCCGGAGTTCTTCCTCGACGCTCCCGAGTCGGCGACCCTCACCGGCGGGGATTCTCTGACGATCGATATCGCGCTCCGCCCCGACGACGACGATCTCGACACCGGCCGTCTCGTCATCGTCGTCGCCGGCGCACTCGAGCAGCAGCAGATCGATGTGCCGCTGTGCAGCGCGATCAAGGGCTGCCCGCGGCTCTGCGTATCCAACGGCATGGAGCAGCCAGAACCCGGCTACGACTGCTTGGCGCCCGTCACGATCGACTACGGCGTCGTATCGTGGGGCGAGGTCGCCGAGGCCGTCGTGATGCTGCGCAACACGGGCGACGGCAACCGCGCGATCCGGATCACCGACATCGGCGTCATGGGCATGAATCCTCTCTTCGACTGGCACGCCTTCCTGCTCTCATCGGGCGGCGTGGAGACCTCCGTCGAGCCACCGTTCCTTCTCTCTCCGGCCGACGCGACCTCCGGCGAGCCGCCCGAGCCGCTGTTCGTACGCCTGACCTTCACCGCGACCGACGAAGACAGCTCTCTCGAGGGCGGGGATGGCTTGACCATCGAGGCGGAGGTCGACAAGATCGGCGCGAAAAAGTGCCCCGACGAGGTCGCCGTAGAGGTGAGCCTGACGGCCACCGCGACCTTCGCCGACTGCGCGCCCGACCGTTACGACTGCGAGGAGCCGAACGACTGCGAGTACGAGTGCACGCGGACCTCTGACCAGGACCTGTGCAACGGCGAGGACGACGACTGCGACTGCGAGTCCGACGAGGACTTCGATACGGCGATCTGCGGCGTCGGCCGCTGCGCGCTGCTCGCGTCGTGCTCGGCTTCGGGCGCGGTCGCGTGTGGCGTGGCGCTCGCCGGCGACATCACGTGCGACGCCGAGGACGGAGACTGCGACGGCGAGACCGACGAGGACTACGCGCCCTACTCCTGCGGCACCGGCACCTGCGCGGCGATGTCGACGTGCGACGGCGGCACGGAGTCCTGCACGACGGGCAGCGGCGCGGGCGAGGATTGCGACGACATCGACAACGACTGCGACGGCACCGTCGACGACGGCTGCGACGACGACGGCGACGAGTACTGCGACGTGGCCATGACCAGCGTCGGGTTCCCATCGACGTGCCCGCTGGGCGACGGCGACTGCCAGGACGCGCCCGCGGCGAGCGGCGCCGATATCTTCCCCGGGAACCCCGAGGTCTGCGACGGCCTCGACAACGACTGCGACGGTGAGATCGACGAGGACTTCCCGCTCGGCGATCCGTGCGACGGCATCGACGACGACCAGTGCATCGAAGGCGTCTACGTCTGCGCCCCCGACGGTGGCTACGTCTGCGACGACACGACCACGAGCAACCCCGACATCTGCGGCGATGGCCCCGGCAACGGAACCGACCCGGACGACGATTGCGACGGCGTCCTCGACAACGCGGGAACCGGCACCTACGACAACGGCTGCGGCGGCTCGTGCTTCCTGCCGATCGTGATCGGCGTCGCGTGCGACGGCACGGACGCCGACTTCTGCCTCGAGGGCATCTTCCAGTGCGGCGCCACTCCCAACAGCTATCTCTGCGACGATTCGAACGTGGCCAACCCGGAAGTCTGCGACGCGACCGACAACGACTGCGACGGCAACAACAACGAGGCGGACATCGGCTCTCCTGACAACAACGGCTGCGGCGGCGTTTGTAGCCTGTCGGCCCCGCCGTGGACGGGATGCGACGGCGCGGACGATGACCTTTGCCAGGAAGGCCAGTGGCAGTGCCAGGGAACGAACGCCGTCATTTGCACCGATGCCAACACACCCAACCCCGAGATCTGCGACGGCATCGACAACGACTGCGACGGCTTCAACAACGAGGCGAACTCCGGTTCGTCTGACACCGGCTGCGGCGGTGTTTGCCCGCTGTCCTACACGCTGGGAAGCGTCTGCGACGGCGCCGACGGCGACCTCTGCACCGAGGGCACGTACGTCTGCGCCGGTGGCGGCAGCTACAACGTCGCGTGCAACGACAACATCGCGGAGACGGACGTCGACGTCTGCAACGGCGTCGACGACGACTGCGACGGCCCCGTCGATGAGGACGCGCCCGACAGCGGGCAGGGAGGCGCGAGCTGCGGCGGCGCGGTCAGCCTCGGCACCGTCTCCGACGCAGGCAATGGCTCAGCCCTCTCGCCGTGGGGTGCGATCCTCCACGCCGCTGACGAAGATTGGTATGCCGTGACCGCGACCGACGACGCGAGCGACCCCGGAACCGGAGCCGGCGCCGACGAGTGGAACTTCCGCGTCTGCTGGGTGACCAATCCGGGCACAAACCTCCGGCTCGAGGTTTACCGCGGGACCTGTTCGGGAACCACCGCCGTGACGCCCTCCTGCGGCATCTCGAGCCAGAGGTCGAGTTGCAGCGACATCGGCAGCTCCGCGGAGGGGACCGTCGGCACGTGGGATTGGACCTGTCCGGATGGAACCTCCTGCGACGTGGCGCCGTGCCATGCGGCCACCGACTTCGGCGCGACGTTCTACATTAGGGTCTATCGACCCGGTGGATTCGGGGTCGACTGCGGCGCCTATCAGTTCAAGGTCGCCAACGGGAGCGCACCATGTCCATGAAGACTCAAGCTTGGTCCTGGTTCGCGCTCGCCCTGACGTTCGCGGCCGGCTGCGGTGACGACGCTTCGGGCCCCGGAATCGGGACCGGCCAAGGCGGCGAGGGTGCCCCGTGCGAGACGGGCGACGACTGCGTCGGTGGCTTGCAGTGCCTGCCCGGCGCCGACGGTGGAATGAGCTGCGGCGCCCTGGTGGAAGAGCCCGACGCGGGCCCGGAGTGCGACCCGCAGAACATCACCGTCACACCCACCAACATCGACTTCGGCTCGCCCCTCCTCGGCACCGAAACCATCGAAGACCTGACGATCGTCAATACGGGCTGCCAATCGCTCACCATCTACAGCATCTTCGCGCAGGACTTCACGAGCGAAACCTCTGGCCTCCCCGAGTTCAGCGTCACCACCGAGACCCCTCCGATCGTCATTGCGGGCGGCGACAGCGAGGTCTTCAGCGTCATCTTCCGCGCGCTCGACGGAGTCGCCGACATCGGGCAGGTCACGATCGTCAATAACGATCCCGATCCGGTCGAAGCCGGCACGATCGTCGCGCTCGTGAGCCAGGTCAAGGGCGATCCCGAGCTCGACATCTGCGTCCTGACGACGTATCCGCCCGACGGCGAGATCACGTGCGACGCCGAACCGGACGAGATCGACTTCGGCGAGGTGCCCTATGAGGACGTCGGCACGCGGTACTTCAGCCTGCGCAACATCGGCGACGGAAACGCGACGCTGACCATCGAAGAGGTCGACATCGACGACGAGCACTTCTCGATCGACGTAGGAGGCGGCGGCCTCTTCACGATCGTGGAGGACGCCTCGGAGTGCGACGCGGAGGTCGTCAACGACATCGAGTGCCCCGAGGCACTGCCGTTCGTGCTGCGGCCAGGCGATCCGATGCTCCCCCCTCCGTTCGATCAGCCCAACCGTCTTTACGCGCGCGTGACCTTTACGCCGTCGGCCACGCCCCCGATCGACGGGCTCGTACCGTCCGAGTTCGTGCAGATCGAAACCGACCTCCTGCCACCCGAGCACGAGGCGTCCATCCCCGTCGCCGGCTCGATCGTCGGCTGCCGGCCGGGTTACGTAAACGCCGACGGGAACACGCTCAACGGCTGCGAGTACGCCTGCATCCCCACCGGCAACCCCGAGACGGCGTGCGACGGCATCGACGACGACTGCGACAACACGACGGCAGGCACGGACGAGGACTACGAGCCCTACATCTGCGGTGTCGGCGCATGCGCGCGCACGTCGACCTGCGCGGCCGGAGGCGTCGAGAATTGCACGGAAGGGATCCCCGACAACGATGACGATTGCGATGGCACCGACGACGACTGCGACGAGACGCCGGACGACGATTGGATTCCGTACACCTGCGGCCTGGGGCCGTGCGCCGCGGTGGCCACGTGCGAGGCCGGCGTCGAGACCTGCGCGGAGGGCACTCCCGGCACCGAGGTCTGCGACGGCGGGACCGACGAGGACTGCGACGGTTTCACGGACGAGGAAGACCCGGAAGACGGCGACGACGGGTTCGGCACGTGCGCAGGGGCGCCGCTCGTCGGCGAGGTCTTGGATAGCGCCGGAGGCGTGATCCCGGACCTTGTTGGCCGCATTCACGCGGGCGACGAGGATTGGTACGTGGTCAACGGCCTCGACGACGTGGACGACTGCGGCGACGAGTTCGACTTCCAGGTTTGCTTTACCACCAACCCCGGTGGCGCCCTGCGGCTCGACGTCTACCGTCGATCCTGCCCTCCCACCAGCGTTGCCGATACCTGCACCGACGTACCCGACAGCGTCAGGTGGCAGTTCACCTGCCCGGACGGCACCGACTGCTGCGTGGCGGCGGGCGCTGGCGGCGAAGCGGCGGTCGACTTCGGCGGAGCCTTCTATATCCGCGTCTACCGCGCGTCCGACGCCGTCGTCGACTGCGGCGAATATCACCTCAAAGTGACGAACGGACCGGGTCTCACGTGCCCGTAGTCCCATGATTGGCCCCGCGGAAGAGCGCGCGACCGAGCTCGAAGTCGCTACTGCATTCCATGAAACCGGCAAGGTGCTCGAGCGCGAGTCGAGCGCGGTCGAGAAGCGCAACTGGGTGCGCTTGACCAAGCTCTGCAACAACCGCTGCACCTTCTGCCTCGACTCCGACGCGCACGACGGCGAGTACGTGCCCGAGATGGTGGTGAAGGCGCAGATCATCGAAGGCCGCAAGACCGGCGCGACGCGCCTCATCTTGTCAGGCGGCGAAGCGACGATTCACCCGAAATTCGTCGACTTCATCAAGCTCGGCGCGAAGCTCGGTTACCGCCGCGTGCAGACGGTCACGAACGGCCGCATGTTCGCGTATCCCGCGTTCGCGAAGGCGGCGCTTGACGCGGGCTTGGGCGAGGTCACCTTCTCGCTGCACGGCCACACGCCGAAACTCCACGATGCGCTCGTCGGCGTGCCCGGCGCGTTCGAGGAGGAGATCCAGGGCCTCAAGAACGTCAAGGCCGACGGGCGCGCAATCGTCAACATCGACATCGTCATCAACAAGCGGAACGTCCGGCACCTCAAGGAGATGATGCTCACGTTCATGAAGCTGGGCGTGCGCGAGTTCGATCTCTTGCAGATCATCCCGTTCGGGCGCGCATTCGAGGACGATTACCGCGACGGGCTCTTCTACGACCTCGCGGAAGCGCACCAGCACATCCAGGAGGCCATGGAGCTCAAGAAGCTCCCGGGCGTGCACATCTGGACCAACCGATTCCCCATCGAGAACCTCGAGGGGCACGAGGAGCTGATCCAGGATCCGCACAAGATGTTCGACGAGGTGCGCGGGCGTTTCGACGAGTACACGAAGTACCTCGACACCGGAAAGAAGCTCGAGTGCTACGGCGCGCGCTGCCCGCACTGCTTCATGCGCCGCTACTGCGACACCTTCTGGCAGACGCGCGAGCGTGTCGACGGCGGCTTCCGCTATGACGCGCTGCGCGTCGACGCGCGCCACGGCGCGCGCAGCGGAAAGGGGCTGCCGGCGAAGCTGCCGGTCTACCGAGACCTGTGGCTGACGGCCAAGGACGCGGCCGCGCTGCCATCGACCGACGGACTGGCCGGCGAGGCGCTCGTGCTCGAGCTCGACGATTGGAGCGGCGCGACGCTGCCCGAGGGACGGCCGGTGCGCCGCCTCGTCGTCTCGCGCGAAGGTGACATCGAGCGCGCCCTCGCGCTCGCGAATGCCCGCGCCCTCGCGTTCGCGTCGGAGACTCCCGCGCCCGAGGTGAAGATCGTCGTCAACACGTCGACCGCCCCGTGGATCGCCGCGAACCTGCGCGTACCGCGTCCCGGCGTCGTGCTCGGCTACCGCACGCACGAACTGCTCTCCGAGTCCGTGGAGGAGGACGTCGATCTCAAGGCGTTCTTCGCCGAGAACCCCGCGGCCGTTCCCGTCGAGGACATCCCGCGCTGCATCGCCGGCCCGCTCGCGCGCCCATCGCCCGAAGCGATCGACGCGACGGTGATGGAAAAATCCGGCCGCATCGACATCTTCGGCTTCGTCGAGCACTTCGTGATGAACCGCTACTTCGGCAAGAGCCTGCGCTGCAAGACCTGCGTGCACGACGCGTCCTGCCGCGGCATCCACATCAACTACATCCGCAGCCACGGGTTCGCACAGGTCACGCCGATCACGGCTGCCGAGCCCGCCGCAGCGGAGTAGGCTCGTCGGTCTGACGAGCCTCGTCCTCCCGACGCAGGATGCCTCCGCGGCGCGCGATCTGGTCCGCGCCTACGGGCGGCTCGTGCTCGCGCGCATCGCCCGGTTCGACGAGCGCCGCCTCGCGCCGGGGCTGCGCCAGCCGTGGCTGGCGCTGGTAGAGGCCGTGGCCGCGGCGCAACGCCGCGATACGGACGCGACCCTGCGCATCGCGCGCGCCCCCGGCATCTCGTCGCTGGTCGCGTGTCTTCACGATCCCGCGCGCGCCTCGCCGTGCGCGGCTGAGCTCGTGCCGCTGCTGGCATTCCAGCTCGC
>JBBTFH010000002.1:14069-17041 GCA_038041915.1 Myxococcota bacterium | reverse complement strand
GACGACGTCTACGGCCGCGCGACCCGCGCCTTTCCTCGGCTCTCCGGAGACTTCGCGCTCGCGCTCCACGACAACAACCCGCTCGCCGCCGTCGAGGGCCATCCCGACAAGTCGGGCAACCGCCTCGATCTCGGCGGGCGTGACGCGCGCGACTGGATCGCTTCGATCGAGGCGGCGCTCGCGCTCGTGCGCGCGCACCTGCCGCTCGTGCGCGAGGAGATGACGGCGCTGCTCGATCTCTTCGTGCCCGTCGGCTTCGACGAGCGGCGCCACCTGTCGGCGTCATACCGCGAGGTCATCGGCACCGTGTACCTGACGCTGCACCCGTGGCGCATGACGATGGTCGAGGCGGTCGTGCACGAATTTTCGCACAACAAGCTCAACGCGGCGCTCTGGTTCGATCCGATGCTCGAAAATGCGCCGACTGAGACGTACCGGTCGCCGGTGCGGCCCGATCCCAGGCCGCTCCTCGGCCTGCTGCTCGCCGTGCACGCCTTCGTGCCCATCGGCGAGCTCTACCGGCTGCTCGCCTCGAGCGGCGCCGAGGAGTCGCGCGATGGCGGCTTTCCCCAACGCTTCGCCGAGATCATCGACAAGAACGAGGAGGGCCTCTCGGTGCTGCGCGCGCACGCGCGCCCGACCGCCGCGGGCCGCGCGCTGCTGGGCGATCTCGCCGCGATCCACGCGCGCGCGGCGGCGCTGCGCGGCGATCTGCCGCGGCGCGACGACGCGACCGGCGGCGCCGCCGGACCGGAGTAGCCAAAGCTCCAAGGGCGAGCGCCGCTTGACTGTTCATCCGTTCAGTATCACGCTCAAGACGTGAGCCTGGCGGAAGTCTTGGCGGATCTTCGGCGGCAGATGCCGCTCGCGGCGTCGGCGCGCACGCGCGACCGGCCGCTGCCCAGCGGGATCGATGCGCTCGATCGCGCCCTCGCGGGCGGGCTACCGCGGCGCGCCATCACCGAGGTCGGCGGCGAGCGTGCGTCGGCCGGCCGCGCGGCGCTCGCGCTACGCGTGCTCGCCAGCGCCACGGCGCGCGGCGAGGCCTGCGCGTGGATCGACGGGACCGACGGCTTCCACGCGCTCTCCGCACATGCAGCGGGTGTCGATCTGGCGCGCGTCCTGTGGGTGCGCGGAGCCTCCGGGCAGGCGGCCAAGGCGTGCGATCTCGTCCTCGAAGCGGGCGGGTTCGGCCTCGTCGTGCTCGACGCGCGCGGCCCATCGCACACCCCTTCGGACGGGCTGATGCAGCACGTCCCGTCGGACGGGCTGATGCAGCCTCGCGCGCCGCTG
The DNA here is from genome assembly GCA_038041915.1 of Myxococcota bacterium. Classification (GTDB taxonomy): domain Bacteria; phylum Myxococcota_A; class Polyangia; order JBBTFH01; family JBBTFH01; genus JBBTFH01. The sequence continues at coordinate 15,748 of JBBTFH010000002.1, read as the reverse complement.
CCGGCCGCGCGCCTCGCGCGACGCGCCGAAACGTCCAGCGCGACGCTGCTCATCCTCGGCGACACGCCGCTCTGCGGCGCCTTCGCGTCGACACGCCTCGCGCTCGACGCACGGCCGCGCTGGCGCGAACGCAGCCTCGGGGCGCTGGTCGCGCGCGTGCGCGTCGTGCGCGCGCGCGGAGCACGCGAGGGCGCGGAGATCGCGATCGACTTCGGGACGTGAGCCTTGCGCGTCGCCTGCCTCTTCGTCCCCGACTTCCGCCTGCAGGCGCGGCTGCGCACGTCGCCGGATCGGCGAGGCCGCCCGCTCGTGCTGGCGGAGACGACCTCCGGCAATGCCGTGGTGCTGGCGGTATCGTACGAGGCCCATCCGGCGCAGCCGGGGCTGACCGTCGCGCAGGCGCGCGGGTTGCGTCCCGACGTCGACGTGATCGTCCCGTCGGAGGCCGACGAGCGCGCGGCGCGGGCCGCGCTCGTCGATGTCGCGCACGCGCACGCGCCCGAGGTCGAGGAAGCGGCCGACTGCGTATGGCTGTCGCTGGAGGGCGTGTCGCGCTTCGCGTCGGAGGCGGCGCTCGGCGCGGCGCTCGAAGCGACGGCGGCACGCGTCGGCCTGCGCGCTCGTGTCGGCGTCGCCTCGGGCAAGGAGGCCGCGCGGGTGGCGGCGCGGGCCTGCGAGGGCGTGACGGTGATCCCGCCCGGCGACGAGCGCGCGTGGCTCGCTTCCTTGCCGCTCGCCGCGATCGAGGCCGAAGGCCAGCCACGAGAGATTTTGCTCATGGCGCCGCGTCTGGGTCTGCGCTCCATCGGCGATCTCGCGGCGCTGCCGTCGGCTCACGCCGCCGCGCGCTTCGGTCCCGACGCCGTGCGTGCGCTGCGCGTGGCGCGCGGCGAAGCGGTCTCGCGGCTCGCGCCGCGCCCCGCGCCGATCGTCTTTCAGGAGTCGATGGATCTCGACTATGGCGAGGAGCTCTGCACCCTCGAGCCGCTCGCCTTCGTATTGCGCGGCGTCGCGGATCGGCTCGCCGCCCGCCTCGCGCTGCGCCACCTCGGCGCGCGCAGCCTACGCCTGACGCTGCGCACGGAGGAAGGCGTGTGCGAGCGGGTCTTGGCGCTCGCCGCGCCGACGCGCGAGGCCTCGACCTGGGTGCGCCTGTTGCGCCTGCGACTCGAGAAGGAGCCGCCGCCCGGCGCCGTCTCGCACATGGCGCTCGAAGCGATCCCCGAGCGCGTACGCGCCGCCCAGGCGTCGCTCTTCGAGCCGCCCGGCCCGGCGCCCGAAGCGCTCGCGACGACGATCGCGCGCCTCCAAGCGATGGGCGCCTCCGCGGGAACGCCGACGATCCTCGACGCGCACCGCATCGACGTCACCGCGATGGGCGAGCCGGGCACACCGGGCCCGACGACGCCGGGCACGCCGAGCCCGTCCCCACGCGCCGCGCTGCACCTCTTTCGCCCGCCCATCTCCATCGAAGTGCTGACGGAGCGAGATGAGCCCGCCTTTGTCCGCGCTCCAGGCCTCGGCGGTCGCGTCGTCCACTTCGGCGGGCCTTGGCGCCTCGCCGCGGAGTGGTGGAGCGACGGTGCGACCGACGAGGATCTCTTCGATGCCGAGCTCTCCGACGGAGGCGTGTACCTGATCGGCCGCGACCGGCGGCGCGGGGAGGCTCGCGCGGCTTT
>JBBTFH010000002.1:11633-14059 GCA_038041915.1 Myxococcota bacterium | reverse complement strand
CGAGGGGGGGCGGGAAGGTCCCCCCCTGGAGGAGTGGCGCGTGTGGGGTGTTTATGACTGACACCTACGTCGAGCTCGGCGCTTCCAGCGCGTTCAGCTTCCTTCACGCGTCGTCGCTGCCCGAGGATCTCGTCACGCGCGCGGCGGCGCTCGGCCACTTTGCTATCGCGCTGTCCGATCGAGACACGCTCGCCGGCGCGCCGCGCTTCTTCAAGGCCGCGCGCGAAGCCGGCATCAAGCCAATAGTCGGCGCAGAAGTCGACGGCACGCGCCTGCTCGTCACGAACCGCACCGGCTACCAGAGCCTCTGCCGACTGCTCAGCGAAAAGCACGTGCAAGGTCTCGACACGCTCGAAGAACACCACGAGGGGCTGATCGCGCTCACCCGCGACGCCGCCGCGCTCGATCGGCTTGTCGGCGTTCTCGGCCCGGACAGCGTCTTCGCCACGCTCGAGCGCCACCTCGACGCCGACGAGGAGCGCGAGAACCTGCGCCTCCTCGACGCCGCCCGCCGCCACCGCGTGCGCGCCGTCGCCGCCAACGGCGTCCGCCACGCGACGCCCGACGGCCGCAAGCTGGCAGACGCCTTCACGTGCCTGCGCGCCAGGACCACGCTCGATGCCGCCGGCCGCCTGCTCTCGCGCAACGCCGAGCGCCACCTGAAGTCCCCCGCCGAGATGGCGCGCCTCTTTCGCGATCGCCCGGACGCTCTCTACGCCGCCGCCGAGATCGCCGATCGCTGCGCCTTCACGCTGGCGGATCTGGGCTATCGCTTCCCCGATTATCCCGCACCGCCCGGCGAGACCGCGCTGTCGTACCTCCACGCGCTCACCTACGCGGGTGCGCGCGACCGCTACCGGCCGCTGACGCCCAAGGCCGCAGCGCAGATCGATCGCGAGCTCGCGCTGATCACCAAGCTCGATCTCGCCGGCTACTTCCTGATCGTCTGGGACATCGTCCGCTTCTGCCGCGAGCAGGGCATCCTCGCGCAGGGGCGCGGCTCGGCCGCCAACTCCGCCGTCTGCTACGCGCTCGGCATCACCGCCGTCGATCCCGTCGGCATGGACCTGCTCTTCGAGCGCTTCCTCAGCGAGGAGCGCTTCGAGTGGCCGGACATCGATCTCGATCTCCCATCGGGCGATCGCCGCGAGGAGGTGATCCAGCACGTCTATCGCCGCTACGGTCCGCGCGGCGCCGCGATGACCGCGACCGTCGTCAGCTACCGCGGGCGCATGGCCGTGCGCGAGATGGGCAAGGTGCTCGGCCTCGATCCGAGCCGCCTCGATCGCCTCGCGCGCCTCATCGGCCCGTTCGAGTTCGCGACCGACGAAGCCGGCCTCGCCGCGCAGGCGCGCGAAGTCGGCCTCGACGCAAGTGATCGCCGCGTGCGGCTTCTGGTCGAGCTCTGCGCCGCCGTGCAAGGCCTGCCGCGCCACCTCTCGCAGCATCCCGGCGGCATGGTCGTCGCCGCCGGCCGCCTCGACGCGATCGTGCCGCTGCAGCCGGCCGCCATGCCCGGACGCGTCATCATCCAGTGGGACAAGGACGACTGCTCCGACCTCGGCATCTTGAAGATCGATCTCCTCGGCCTCGGCATGCTCGCCGTGCTCGAGGAGGCGGTGCCGCTGATCCGCGCGCACGAAGGCGTGGAGATCGACCTCGCCCATCTCCCGTCCGACGACGCGAAGACCTACGCGATGATTCGCGCCGCCGACACCGTCGGCGTCTTCCAGATCGAGTCGCGCGCGCAGATGGCGACGCTGCCGCGCATGAAGCCCGAACGCTTCTACGATCTCGTCATCGAGGTCGCGATCATCCGTCCCGGCCCCGTCGTCGGCAAGATGGTGCACCCCTACCTTGCGCGCCGCGCCGGCCGCGAGCCGGTGAGCTACCCGCACCCGTCGCTCGAACCGATCCTCGCGCGGACGCTCGGCGTGCCGCTCTTCCAGGAGCAGATCATGCGCATGGCGATGGTCGCGGGCGGCTTCTCGGGGGGCCAGGCCGAGGAGCTGCGCCGCGCGATGGGCTTTCGCCGCTCGCGCGTCCGCATGGAAACGCTCGTCACCGAGCTTCGCGCCGGAATGACGCGAAACGGCATCGGCGCGGCGGCGCAGGAGGAGATCGTCCAGTCGATCCGCGCGTTCGCGCTGTATGGCTTCCCCGAGTCGCACGCCGCGAGCTTCGCGCTGATCGCGTACGCGTCGGCGTACCTCAAGGCGCACCACCCGGCGGCCTTCTACACGGCGCTGCTCAATCAGTGGCCGATGGGCTTCTACCACCCGGCGACGCTGGTGAAGGACGCCGAGCGCCACGGCGTGACGGTGCTGCCGGCGTGCGTGCTCGCGTCGCGGTGGACCTGCGCGATCGTCCAGGGGGGGACCTTCCCGGCCCCCCCTCGACGAGCAAAGCTCGTCGAGCCTCCCCTC
>JBBTFH010000002.1:0-11623 GCA_038041915.1 Myxococcota bacterium | reverse complement strand
CCCCCCCCCCCCCCCCCCGCGCCCCCCCCCCCCCCGAGCCTCCCCGGCCCCCGCGAGATCCGCCTCGGCCTGCGCAGCGTCAAGGGCCTGCGCGAGGCGGCCGCGCGCCGCATCGTGGCGAACCGGCCGTTCGCGTCGATGGCCGATCTCGCGCATCGCTCGGAGCTGCGGATGGACGAGATCGCGACGCTCGCCGAGTGCGGTGCGCTCGCTTCTCTCGGCCTCGAGCGAAGGGCCGCTCTCTGGCAGGCGCTGCATCTCGGCCGCGGCGGGCCGCTTTCGTCGGCGCACGACGGCGCCTCGTCGCCACTGCGCGAGATGACGCCGCTCGAACAGACCGAAGCCGACTTCCGCACCACGGGCCTCACCACCGGCCCGCACCCGATGGCGCACCTGCGCGAGGCGTTGCGCGCGCGCGGCATCTCTTGCGCGACCGACCTCGCGCGCATGGAAGACGGCCGCGAGGTGACCTGCGCCGGCATCGTGATCGTCAGGCAGCGTCCCGGCACCGCGAAGGGCTTCCTCTTCCTCACGCTCGAGGACGAGACCGGCCTCTGCAACGCGATCGTGCGCCCGGACCTCTACCACGCCGAGCGCCGCACGATCCTTGGCGAGCATGTCCTCGCCGTCGCGGGGCGCCTCCAGCGCCAGAACGGCGTCGTCACCATCCGCGCCGCGCGTTTCCACGCGATCGACCTGCGCATGGACGCCGACCTCGCGCGCGATTTCCACTGACCCGCCGCGATGGGCTACGCGTCGATCGGCGCATCGACCGCCGCGTCCGCAGGCGCGTCGACCGGCGCGTCGATCGGCGCATCGACCGGCGCGTCGACCGGCGCGTCGATCGGCGCATCGACGCCCGCGTCGTCCGGCGCGTCGATGGACACATCGACGCCCGCATCGACCGGCAGTCCGCCTTCGTTGCAGTACCTCGCCCAGAAGCCCTGCACGCCCTGGTCCATCGGCAGCGGCACGCCATCGGGCCGTGGCTCGCAGCCCGGCGTGCCCATGTCGATCCAGTCGCGGATCGCCGCGATCACCGCCGCGTGGAGCTGCTGCGACGTGTCGCACGACGACGTCCACGGCATCGGGCAGTTCTCGTCCTTCACCGCGATGTCGCTGCCGAGCTTGCGCACGAGGAAGCTCGCGTCGGAGTCGCCGGAAACGATACGGGTCGGGCCGCCTGGCTCGTGCTCGTTGTAGGCGGGCACGTCGACGAGGTTCCAACAGGCGAGTTGCAGCAGCGCCGGCGTGCTCTCGGCGACGTGGTCGGGCCGGCCGTCGTCATCGGTGTCGAACGCGCAGCCGAGCACGAGGCGCCCGTCGAAGCCCGCCTGGTTGTGGCAACTCGACGTGAACGTGCAGGACTTGGCGAACACCTCGTCGCGAATCGACTGCAGCGTCGGCTCGACGTTCACGGTCGGCCCCGCGTCCTCGGCCTCGCCTTCCCCGCCGACCTTCGAGCACGCCGCTATGAGCGCCAGAGACGCGATGACGAAGAGCCGCACCAAGCGGAATCTAGGCAGCGCGTCCATCGATTGCAATTCTACAGTGCCTGCGACACCGCGATCGTTTGCGTGACGCGCCACGGGCCGCTGGCGTACCTTACGCCCATGCCCACGCGCGCGCTGCTCCTTCTCATCGCTCTCGGCTGCGGCTCGGGCGGCTCCACGCCGACCGACGCGGCTCCCTATTCCAGCGCCGACGCCGGCGCACCACCGCCCGATGCCGCGCCCGACGCCGCGCCCGAGCCTGAGTGCTTCGAGCCGCTCTTGGACGACGCCGACGACGCCATCGATCCCGACTGCCCGAACACCATGCCGCCCGCTCCCGATCGCCTCGACGAGGCGCTCGCGCTCGTCGGCCTCGACCGCTGCACGCTCGCCTTCACCGAGGACGAGTGGGACTACTTCCCGAACTCCATCCGCGCCGACGACTTCCGCCTGCCCTTCTTCGACGCCGTGCACGACGCACCGCTGCGCGCACCGCCGTGGGCCGGCCGCGTCGTGCAGGGCCTCGACGATGCCGCGGCCTCCGATGCTCCGGTCGCGCGCGCGATCCAGCTCGCGGCAGACCGACTCGGCCACGGCGCCGCCGAGATCTGCGCACCGCCGGCCGCCGCCACGACGCTCGCGGACGCGCTCGTGGCTATAGGCGCCGACGGCGACGATCTCGCAAAGGCGCTCGCCGACGTCCCGTCCGATCTCGCCTCCGCGCTCGTGCCGATCGTCGAAGCGATTGCATTCGCCGCCGCCGCGCGCGACGCCGCCATAGCCGCATGGTCGCGCGATCCCGAGGAGCTCTACGAGACGGTGACGACGCTCGTCCTCCGCCACGGACAGGATCTCGCCATCGACGTCGCCGACGACGCGGTGCGCGACTTCCTCGCCGGCGGCATGGACTACGCCGCCCTTTACAAAGCCGCCGCCGCGCTCGCGCTCGCCGTCGAGCGCGCCGACCTCGGACGCTTTTCCGGCGCGACCGGCTTCGATATCGATCTCGAAACGCCTTTGGGCCGTGTCCTCGTGCGCGACGCCGCCGACCACGTTCATGAGCCGGCGTCCTACCGCGATCCCGTAGCGCTGCTCGTCGACACCGGCGGCGACGATCTCTACCGCGTGCCCGCCGGCGCCACCGCGCGCTTCGATCGGCCGGTCTCCGTGGCCGTCGATCTCGGCGGCGCCGACGAGTACGCGTACGAGGAAGAGCCCGCCTCCTCCGACGACGGCCGCCTGGTCTCGGACACCTGGGGGCGCTTCTCCGGCTACGCAGCGTCGGCCTCGATGGTCGAGCGCCAGGGCGCGGCGCGCCTCGGCATCGGCCTGCTGTTCGATCTCGGCGGCGGCGACGACCGCTACCGCTCGCTGCGCATGTCGCAGGGCTTCGCCGCGCTCGGCGTGGGCGCGCTCTACGACGACGGCGGCGACGACGTCTACGAAGCCGAGGCCGCGGCGCAAGGCTCCGCGCTCTTCGGCATCGGCCTGCTCCTCGACGCGGGCGACGGCGCCGACGAGTACCGCGCGTACACGATGAGCCAGGGCTTCGGCTACGTGCGCGGCCTGGGCGCGCTCCACGAGGCCGGCGGCGACGACGCATTCCTGTGCGACTCGGGCGATCCCGCCATCGGCGGCGACACGCTGTACTTCAGCCCGCAGCTGCCCGATCGCGCGAACTCGAGCTTCTGCCAGGGCGCCGGCTTCGGCCGCCGCGACGACGCTCAAGGGTTCTACATGTCCGGCGGCATCGGCCTGCTGCGCGACGCCGCCGGCGACGATCGCTACGAGGCGGGCGTCTTCGCGCAGGGCGCCGGCTACTGGTTCGGCGCCGGCGTGCTCGACGACGCCTCCGGCGACGACACCTACGACGGCTTCTGGTACGTGCAGGGTTCCGGCGCGCACATGGCGCTCGACGTCTTCCGCGACCGCGCCGGCGCCGATGCCTACAACCATGTCTTCGCGCCGGTCGCGACGTCCATAGGCGTCGGCCACGACTTCACCGTTTCGTTCCATCTCGACGAGGGCGGCGACGACGACTATGTCGCTCCCGGCCTCGCGCTCGGCGCGGGCAACGAGCAGGGCTTTGGCTTTTTCTTCAACGTCGGCGGCAACGATCGCTACGCCGTGCCCGCCGATCGGTCGCTCGGCGCGGCCAACGCCGGCGGCTACGAGCCGCGCTTCGCCATCAAGACCATCGGCGTGTTCATCGACCTCGGCGGCGCCGACGCCTACACGATCGGCGGCGCCGAGATCGCCCGCGACGACGCGACCTGGACGCAAAACGCCGCGGCCGATCCCGAAACCGCGAACGAGCACGGCGCCGGTGTCGACGCCAGCGCCGGCGAGCTGCTGCTTCCCTAGCGCTTCCAACCGGTTACCCGCGCTAAAGTTACGCATCGTGGGCGCCGATACACCCTTTGCCCATGGTGATCGGAAACTACCGGTTGCTTGGCCGCATCGGCAGTGGCGGCATGGGCGCCGTCTACCTCGGCGAGCACATGATGCTCGGCCGCACGGTGGCGGTGAAAATCCTCCATGACAACTACGCGAAGAAGCCCGAAGCCGCGCAGCGCTTCCTGCAGGAGGCGCGCACGTCGAGCCAGCTCCGCCACCCCAACATCATCGACGTCACCGACTGCGGGCAGGCCGATGACGGGCGCCTCTACTTCGTGATGGAGCTGTGCGAGGGACGCCAACTGGCCGAGGTGCTCGCCAAGGGCCCGATCTCGCTCTTTCGCGCGCTGGGCATCCTGAGCCAGGTGACGCGCGCGCTCGAAGCCGCGCACCAGCACGGCGTCGTCCACCGCGACCTCAAGCCCGAGAACATCCTGCTCGAGCGCCGCGACGGACGCCGCGAAATCGTCAAGGTCGTGGGCGAAGGCCCGGCGCGCCAACTCGTCGTCGAGAAGGAAGGCAAGTGGGACTTCGTGAAGGTGATCGATTTCGGCATCGCGAAGTTCCGCGAGCTCGCCGAGGACCGCGACGTGATCCTCGGGACGCCCGCGTACATGTCGCCCGAACAGATCCGCGGCGACGAGGTCGACGGACGCGCGGACATCTACGCCGCCGGCGTGCTGTTCTTCGAGATGCTGACCGGCCGGCAGCCCTTCACCGGCGACGATCCGCGCACCATCTGCGAGAAGCACCTGTTCGAGCCGCCGCCGCTGCCGCGCCTCGTGCGCCCCGACATCGCCATCCCCGAGGCCGCCGAGTGCGTGATCCTGCGCGCGCTCTCGAAGAACCCCGCCCGCCGCCAGCAGTCGATGGACGAGCTCTACGAGGAGCTGCAGACCTGCTTCTCGGGCGTGTTCTACAAGCGCGACGCAGACATGATCCCGGGAGCGCAGGAGAAGGGCATCACGCCCGGCTGGCGAAGGCCGCTCAAGGCGGCGATCGGGTGAAGGACCCTACGGACCCCAGAGCACGACCACGCCGTCGGGCCCGCCTGTCGCGATGCGCTTGACGCCCGGCGCGACGGCGAAAATGTGTATCTCCGCGCCGCGATCCTGCACCCACCATTTGTCGTCGCCCTTCTCGAGGCCCCATGCGGCGAGACGCTTGAGCCCAAAGCCGGCGATGACCAGCTTGCCGTCGATCGCCACGGTGGTGCCCGACGCGAGCTCGGGCTTGGCCCATATCTCGGCGCCCACCTCGACATCGTAGACGTGGACCTGGCTGTCGTCGCCGGCGGCGGCGAGACGCCTCCCGTCGGCGGAAAACGCGAGCGACGCGGCGCCGAGGCCCTCGGAGAGGGTCTTTCTCGCCTTGCCGGTGGCGCGATCCCACAGCTTCACGCCGCCCGCGCCCGCCGTCGCGAGCGTGGCGCCATCGGCCGAGAGCGCGAGCGCGGTCACGTCGGCAGCCGCGAGCTTCTGCGTCTCTTCGCCCGATTCGCCGCCCAGGATGCGCACGTCGCCGGCGGCGACCGCGACCAGCGACCCGTCGCCCGAGAGCGCGATCGCGCGCACCGCGCCGCCGACGCCGCGCCGCCACGCCTCGTCGCCCTTGTCGGCGCTCCACGCGATCACGCTCGCGTCGACGCTCGCGATCACCCGCGCGCCGTCGGGCGTCACGCACAGGCCGGTGGCGAGATCGCCCTCGGGCAGCGCGATCGTGCGCACCAGCTTCTCGGCGACGGGATCCCACAGGCGCACCGTCCCGTCGGTCGAGGCGCTGGCAAGCAGCTTGCCGGCCTTGCCGAAGGCGAGCGCGGTGACGAAGTTCTGGTGGCCCTTGAGCGAGCGCAGCCGCCGCGGCGCCGACTGGGCGGCGGCGACGACTTCCACGAACAGCAGGCAAGCGATGGTTCGTTTCATGGCGGCGGGAAGCATAGCCACGTTTCGACACACGCGCGCAAGCGCCATTCACGCTTGTGACCGGCGCGCCGGAGCCGTAGCTTCGCGCGCATGGTGACGATCGCGGTGGATGCGATGGGGGGAGACGACGCGCCGGACGCGCTCGTGCGCGGCGTCGCGCTCGTATCCCTCGACGAGCGACCGCTCTCGACGATCCTCGTCGGCGACGCGCCCGAGCTGACGCGCCGGCTGCGCGAGGTGCGCCACAACCCCGAGCGCATCGCGGTGCACCACGCGCCCGAGTCGATCGCGATGAACGAGGCCGCCGGGGACGCGCTGCGGCGAAAGCCACGCGCGTCGGTCGTCGTCTGCGCGCACCTGGTCCGCGAGGGCGCGGCCGACGCCATGGTCACGGCCGGCCACACCGGCGCGGCCGTGCTCGCCGCCGCCCGCCACTTCCGTCGCCTGCCCGGGGTGCGGCGCGCGGCGCTCGCCGCCGTCTACCCGACGGAGCTCCGCCGTGGCGACAAGGAGGATCCGTTCTCGCTGATCCTCGATGTCGGCGCCACGCTCGACGCGACCGCCGAGGATCTGGTCTCGTTCGCCGCCATGGGCAGCTCCTACGCCCAGGTCGTCAGCAACAACCCGCGGCCGCGCGTCGCGCTGCTCTCGAGCGGCGCGGAGAGCACGAAGGGCCCGCCCGAGATCGTCCGCGCGCACGCGCTCCTCAATGCGCTGCCCGGCATCCACTTCATCGGCAACGTCGAGGGCACGGGCATCCCGCGCGGCGCCGCCGACGTCGTCGTCTGCTCGGGGTTCCTCGGCAACGTGGTGCTCAAGATGCTCGAGGGCGTGGGCGAGACCATCCTCGGCCTGGCCCGCTACGCCGGCAAGGAACGGCTGCTCTGGCGCGCCGGCCTCTGGGCGCTCGCGAGCGGCCTCGATCGGGTCAAGACGCTCACCGACTGGCAGGAGTACGGCGGCGCGCCGATCCTCGGCCTGGGCCACGTGTGCATCAAGGCGCACGGCCGCTCCGGCCCGCGCGCCGTCGCCAACGCCGTGAAGGTCGCCGCCAAGGCCGCCGCGGGCGGCGTGCCCGCGAAGATCGCGGCGTCGCTGGCGCAGGCCGACACGCTCCAGAACTGTTGAAATTTGGCGATCACGGACGTAACATCCCTCCGCTCGCGAGCCGCTCATGGGGGGTTGGCCGACGGGCGACGGAAAAAAAGGAGAGAACCCATGCGAAACCTGCTTCTCGCAATCAGCCTCGGAGTCCTTCCAACCTCGCTGGCCGCCGCCGAAGACGTTGCGGAGGTCGCGGCCAAGACCAACCACGGCTCCTACGGCATGGCCGGCTGCGGCCTCGGCTCGCTCGTCTTCGACGGCAGCTCGAACGGCAAGGGCTCGCAGATCCTCGCCGCCACGACCAACGGCACGTTCGGCAGCCAGACGTTGGGCATCACCTCCGGCACTTCGAACTGCACGGCCGACGGGACGATCGCGGCGAACCGCGAGCAGGAGGCGTTCGTCGAGGTCAACCTCAAGAGCATCGAGCGCGACGCGGCCTCCGGCGGCGGCGAGTACCTCGCGGCGCTCGGCGACCTGATGGGTTGCGAGAAGAACGCCCAGCCTGCGCTCTTCTCGGTCGCGCAGGATCGCTACGACGCGATCTTCCCGGCGAACGACGCCGCGGCCGCACAGGTGCTCGTCGCGCTCAAGACGCAGGCGCGCACCAACGCCAAGCTCGTCAATAGCTGCGCCCGGCTGTAACCATCCGCCTCCTTCCCATCCTCGTCTTCCTGATCTCGGCGTCCTCCGCGAAAGCGGCGGGGGACGCCGCGTCTCCGACGACGGATGTCGGCTGCGGCACCCTGCACGATCTCGTCTACGCGGCGCGCGGCTCGGCTCGCCGACGAGCGCACCTGGCACGTGCTGCTGCACTACCGCGACCGCCGTCTCGGCGGGCTCGCAAGCGAGGCCGACGGCGCGGGCTTCTTCCTCGCTTCCGACGGCAAGACCAACCCCTACGCCGAGCTCGACGCGACGCTCGCCGCGTTCTTCGATCCGCCGCCGACCGTGAAGGAGGATCCGAAGGACCCGCGGACGCAGCACCCGCAGTGCCGCTTTCCGGCGCGCTACGCGTGGTTGCACGAGCGGCTGCGCTTCGATCCGCGGCGGCTGCCCGAGCAGCCGTGCCCGCGCTTTGACGAGTGGCGCCGCACTCTCGACGCCGCCTCCGTGACGGTGATCTTCGCCGACGCGTACGTCAACAGCCCCGCGTCGATGTACGGTCACACGTTCCTGCGGCTCGAGCGGCGCGGCATGGAAAACCCGCTGCTCGACTACACCGTCAGCTTCGGCGCCGACGCGACGACCGACAACGTCCTCCTCTACGCCATCTACGGCCTGGCCGGCGGTTTCCGCGGCGGCTTCACGACCTCGCCCTTCTACATGAAGGCGCAAGAGTACGAGAACCTGGAGAGTCGCGACCTCTGGGAGTACCGCCTCGCGTTCACCCAGGAGCAGGTCGATCAGCTCGTGCGTCACGCTTGGGAGATGGGCAGCACCTGGTTCACCTACTATTTTTTCGACGAGAACTGCTCCTACCATCTGCTGGCGTTGATCGAGGCGGCCGATCCGACGCTGCGGCTGCGCGACGCGTTCCACTGGCGTGTCGTCCCGTCCGACACCGTGCGCATGCTGTTTTCGCGTCCGGGACTGGTGCGCGACGTGCGCTACCGCCCGTCGCACCGCAACCGCATGCTCGCGCGGCGCGCGCTGCTCGCCGCGGACGAAGTGGCCGCGGCCGATGCGCTGATCGCGAGCCCGACATCCGAGGGCCTGCGCGCGATCGAAGGCTTCGCGCCGCCGCGGCAGGCGCGGATCCTCGACGCCGCCGCCGACTATCTGCGCTACCGCGAGGGCTACCACGCACAGGACTCGCCCGAATTTCGCCGCGGCGAGCGGCTGCTGCTCCGGCGGCGCGGCCAGCTCGGCGTCGCCACGCCCGATCCGGAGATCCGGGCCCCCGCGACGCGCCCCGATACGGGACACCGCACGCTGCGCGCGGCGATCGGCGGCGGCATCACCGACGCGCGGAAGAGCTTCGAGGTCGCGTCCATGCGCTTCGCGTTGCACGACCTGCTCGACCGCCCGGTCGGCTTCGCGCCCGACGGACAGGCCGACATGATGGCGCTCCATCTCCGCTTCGCCAACGAGGACCGCGAAGCGTTCGTCGACGCGTTCGACGGCGTCCGCATCGTGTCGCTCGCGCCGCTCGACCGCTGGATCCGCAAGCTCTCGTGGAAGGCGTGGTTCGGGGAGGCGATCGCGCGCGAGCTTGGCTGCGACGGCTGGCCCTGCGCGTACTTCGGTGGAAACGCCGGCGTCGGCGCCGCGGCGCGCCTCGGCCCGCGCCGCGCACTGCTCGCGTACGGTTTCGTCGAATCCGACGTCGGCGCTGGACCCGCCTTCGACGGCGGCTGGCGCCTCGGCGGCGGCGTGACGTCGGGGCTGGTGATCGCCGCCGGGACGCGATGGCGCGCGCAGCTCGAGGCGACCGGGCTCGGGTACCCGCTAGGCGACCGCCGCCCGAACGTCCGGCTCCGCGCCGCCCAGGCGCTGTCGCTCTCTCGCAATGCCGATCTGCGCCTCATCTTCTCGCGCCAGGGCGAGCACGACGAGGCCTTGCTGGCGCTCGGCGGCTACTTCTGACGCCGCGGCGCGCGATGCTTCGCAGCAGCGCCCGTGATACGGTGCGCCGCACCAGGAGGAAAAATGCGACCCATCGCTCTCATCGGGCTGCTCTCGGCGACGCTCGGTTGCGCCACCATCTTCAACGGCTCCACGACCGACGTGAAGATCGATTCCAGACCGACGGCCGCCCGCTTCACGATCGTCTCGTCCAAGGGCATCGGCCTCAGGGACGCCGGCAACGAGGTCGCGAACGGAAAGACGCCGGCCAAGGTTCGGCTCAACAACTCCACGACCTACGTCGTCACGGTCAAGGCCGAAGGCTATCGTGAGGCCAAGGTCTTCATCGACCAATCGTTCAACGCCTGGACGATCTGCAGCATCGCCTGCGGCCTCATCGGCGTCGGCGTCGATCTGCTGAGCGGCGGCATGTGGGATCTCAAGCCCGATCAGATCATGGTCACGCTCGAAACCGCCGCGCCAGCTCCGGCGCAGAGCGTTGCGGCCACCGCCTCTTCGGGCGAGCCGCGCGCGTACCTGGTCCTCTACCGGCGCGACGCCCCGGGAGAGATGAGGCGACTCGCGGTGCCGCTCGTGCGCGAAACGCCGTGACCCTCGGCCTGGTGCTCACGCTGGCGATCACCGGTGCCGCGCACGCCGCCCCGCGAGAGCCGGTGGCCATCGCGGAGCCGTGGGAGCCTGTGCCCCGCGGCGCGCACGTCCCCGGGGACGAGCCACGCTTCGCGCCGTTTGGCGATCTGGCGCTCGCCGCTGTCCGACTCTACCGCGCTAGAATTGCGCCCCGCTCGATCGCGCGCTGCCCGTTCGTCGTTTCGTGCTCGACCCTCGCGCTCCGCTCCGTCGAAAGCGAAGGTCTCTTCCTCGGATTGCTCCGCTTCATCGATCGATTCTTCTTCCGCGAAACCCCCGCGGCGCTGTCGCTCTACCGCTCCGTGTACCTGCCCGACGGCGCGCTGCGGCTCGACGATGGCGCTCCACCGCCATAGCCTGCTCGCCCTCGCGGCCATCGCCGTGGCGATGGCTCACGGAACGGCCCACGCCGACGCCGATCCCGCGCTCGCCGTCTCGCTCGTGCGCGAGCGCGACTACTTTCGCGCGATCTCCGTCTACAAGGAGCTTGCGTTCCACGAGCGAGATGCCGCGCAGCGCTCGCGCTGGATCTACGCCATCGGCCAGGCTTACCGTCTGAGTGGTCGCTGCGATCTCGCCATGGACGTGCTCGCGCCGCTCCTTCACGGCTCGGAGCCGACGCCCAACGTCACCGGCCGCGCGTACCTGCAAGTGGGTCTGTGTGACCTGTCGCTCGGATCGTCGGCGCAGGCCGTGGTTTCACTGGAGGCCGCGCGCGTGCGTGGCGAGGGAGCGCGCGCGGATCTCTTTCGTGGGATCGTCGACTTTCGTGGAGAACGCTGGTCGGCGGCGCGAGGACGCTTCCTGGCAGCCGCCCGCGACGCACCGGATGCCGCCACCGCCCGTGTCGCCACGGACCTGGCCGATCGGGCCGCGCACGGCGAGAGCATTCCGCGGCGCAGCCCGTGGCTTGCGGGCGCGCTCTCCGCGGTCCTGCCCGGCGCCGGACAAGCCTACGCGGGGCACTGGTTCGACGCCCTCCAGGCGTTTGGGTTCGTCGGCGCTTTCGGGATCGCGAGCCTCGTGGCCTATCGGTACGAGAGCACCCAGGGGGAGCCGTTCGTCCTGACGGGCCTGGCGCTCGGCATCACGGGCGTGTTCTACGGCGCGAACGTCCTCGGTGCGGCCCGAACGACGCGCTACTTCAACGCGCGTCAACGCGATCTCCACGAGGGCGACTTAGTGCGGAGAGCGGTGGAGACGCCGTTCTAAACGATCGGCGTCCCTCGCGTCAGGCGCGCTTTCGCCGAAGCAGGCGTTCGCGCCGCAGGCGGAGCCGGCGCGCGCGCCGACCTTCGGCCTTGGCGAAGCGGCGCTTCTCGTCGGCGCTCTTGGCCACCACCGCCGGCACGCGCCGCGGTTTTCCGCGCGCGTCGATCGCGACGAACGTGAGGTAGGCGGTCGACGTGTGCCGCACGTTGCGCGCGTCCGCGTTCTCGGCGACGATCTTCACGCCCACCTCCATCGACGAGCCCCACGCGCGGTTGA
>JBBTFH010000001.1:0-4673 GCA_038041915.1 Myxococcota bacterium | reverse complement strand
AAGGGTTCGGGTTACATTGACCATCCCAATGTCTCGCTCGAGCGGACAGCCCGTGGGCACGGTTCTGGCGGCCATCGACGTGGGCACCAACGCGGTTCGGCTGGAACTGGCCCGTGTCCTGCCCGATGGTTCGCTGGAAACCCTGCGGGAGGAGCGGGATCCGATCCGCCCGGGCGAGAGTCTTTTTGCGACCGGCGTGATGCCGGAGCCCGTCCTTGGGCGCCTCGTCGTCACGCTGCGGCGCTATGGCGCTCTGTGTCGCCGCTACCACGCGCGGGTGCGCGCCGTGGCCACGAGCGCCGTGCGCGAAGCGCGCAACCACCAGGCCATCATCCGGCGCGTCCGCACCGAGGCGGGTGTCGACCTCGACGTCGTCTCCGGCAAGGAAGAGGCACGGCTCATCTGCCTGGGAGTGCTTCATGACAAGCCCCGGCACTCGCGCTCGCTCTGCATCGACATCGGCGGCGGCTCGACCGAGGTCGCCTTCGCCCGCGGCGAAGAGCCGGCGAGCCTCTGGAGCATCGCCGTCGGGTCCGTTCGCGTGACCGAGGTGTTTCGGACCCACGCCGGCGTTTCGGAGCGAAAGCTCCGCCTCATGCGCGAGTATGTGCGCGAGGCGCTGGAGGAGGTGCTCCCCCCACGCATCCCGGAGGCGCCGTCGCGGGCGCTGGGAAGCTCGGGCGCGATCCGCGCGGTGGTGGCGTTCGCCTCCAACGGCGATGCGCGCGAGGTTTCGGCCGACCGGATATCCAAGGCCGTCCGGCGCATCGCCGAGCTGAGCCCTTCGGATCGGAAGCGGCACTTCGACCCCGATCGCGGCGACATCATCGTGGCCAGCGCGGTGATCCTGGATGCGTTGATGGAGCACCTGCGGCTCTCGTCGATCACGGCCGTGGATCGGGGCCTGCGGGATGGCGTGCTCGTCGACCTCCTGCGGCGGCTGAAGGCCGGCGCTGGCGACCGATCGCTGGCTGAGGCCTCGTGCGCAATCGGGCGTCGGTTCTCGTTCGATGAGAAGCACGCGGTACAGGTCGCCCGACTCGCGGTGTCGCTGTTCGAGGGGCTGAAGAGGGTGCACCGGCTGCCCCCAGCCGCGGGCCGCTATCTCGAGGCCGCCGCGCTCCTGCACGACATTGGACACGCCGTGGGCTACCACCGGCATCACAAGCACTCGTACTACCTGATCCAGAACGCGGACATCCCGGGCCTGACCGACCGGGAACGTGAGATTGTCGCGAGGATCGCGCGCTTTCATCGGCGCAGTCCCCCGGACCTCGATCACCCAGGGATGGAGGGGCTGGCGGTCATTGAAATGCGGTGGGTCCGCAAGCTTGCGACCCTGCTGCGGGTGGCCGACGCGCTGGACCGCAGCCACCATCAGGCGATCGACCACCTCCGTACCGTGGCTCGCGAGCGCGCCGTGACGCTCCACCTCGATACGCACGGGTCCGTCGACCTCGAGCTGTGGGACGCAGGGCGAGAGGCTCGGCTCTTTCAACAGGTGTTCGGTCGACGCCTCGTCGTAGACAGCAAGGCCGCGGCGGCCGCTGCCAGAGCGCGCTGAGGTCTTCTCAGCTCAGCCGCGAAACGCCGGGATGGCCGCCGAATCGTTTCGTGGGCGTCACGCTCCCGTCACACGGCTCGGGCAGAACCGCCATCCAACCCACAAGGAGGCCCTTCATGCGAAAGGCACACGTTCTCGGATTGGCTGGATTCCTGATGGCGGCGACGACGGCACGCGCGGAGGAGGCGCCTGCGGAAGCCCCGAAGGTCAGTTATAAGAACGGCTTCCAGCTCGCGACGGCCGACGACGAATTCGCGCTCAAGATCGTCGGCCGCGTCCAGCCGCGTTTCACGTTCAAGCAGGATCTCACCGACGGCGCGAGCGGCGACGTCAACGCCGCCAACTTCGAGATCGCGCGCGCGCGCCTGACGCTCGAAGGGCATGCCTACGAAACCGTCGGCTACAAGTTCCAGACCGAGTTCGGCAAGGGCTTCGTCTACCTGCGCGACTACTACATCGATCCCAAGATCGGCGGCGTGTACGTGCGCGCCGGCCAGTGGAAGAAGCCGTTCTCGCGCCAGCAGATCACGTCGTCGGCCAACATGCAGCTCGTCGACCGCGCCATCACCGACAAGTTCTCCGGCGCCGGCCGCGACATCGGCGTGGCCGTCCACAACAACTACGAGAAGTCGCCCGGCTTCGAGTGGGTTGTCGGCGTGTTCAACGGCACCGGCGAGAAGCCGCACATCGACTGCGCCGTCGACACGACCGATCCGGCGGCGCCGACGGCGGCGTGCGAGCAGACCAACGTGCCCAAGGACATCGGCCCGCAGGTCGGCGCGCGCGTCGGCTACAACCACGGCGGCATCAAGGGCTACAGCGAGTCCGATCTCGAGGGCGGCCCGCTGCGCCTCGCCGTCGCCGTCTCATACCTCGGCGCTCTCGCGCAGGGCGAGAGCGCCCTGTTCATGCATCGCGTCGGGCCGGACCTGCTGCTGAAAGTCTCGGGCTTCTCGCTGGGCGCGGCGGCGTACATGCTCAAGGCCGGCGACGCCGACGCGGAGCTCGGCTACCACGGGCAGGCGGGCTACTTCCTCGTGCCCAAGAAGATCGAGGCGGCGGCGCGCTACGCGGCGCACCCGGCGGGCGCCGAGGACAAGAGCGAGCTAACCGGCGGCGTCAACTGGTTCTTCGCCGGCCACGCGCTCAAGTGGCAAACCGACGCGGGCATGGTCACGACGACCGGCGCGCCCGACGACAAGGAGCTGATCGTCCGCACGCAAGCGCAGTTGATTTTCTAGCCGGGTGCGCTTCTCTCGCCCTGCCGCGGCGTGATAAAGCGCCGCCATGTTCGGCAAGCTCCTACCCCGCGAGACCAGCTTCTTCGACTACTTCGAACGTCACGCGCTGCTCACGGTCGAGGGGGCCAAGGAGTTCCTCTCGCTCGCGTCGACCGGCGCCAACGTCGCCGCCAAGGCCAAACGCATCAAGGAGATCGAGCACGAGGCCGACGTCATCACGCACCACTGCGTCGAGGCGCTGCACAAGACGTTCATCACGCCGATCGAGCGCGACGACATCTATCGCCTGATCACGCGCATGGACGACATCATGGATCTCGTGGAGGCGGCGGCCGAGCGGCTCTGGCTCTATGAGATCCGCGAGATGACGCCCGACGTGAAAAACCTCGCCGACGTGCTGGTGCGCGCCACCGAGGAGGTTGTCGAGGCGGTCAAGGGCCTGCGCGACATGAAGAACTCGCAGGCCGTGGTCAAGAAGTGCATCGACATCAACCGCCTCGAGAACGAGGCCGACGCGATCTTGCGCAACGCCGTCGCGCACCTGTTCAAGAACGAGCGCGATCCGATCACGGTCATCAAGTGGAAGGAGATCTACGAGCTCCTCGAGACCGCGACCGATCGCTGCGAGGACGTCGCGAACATCATCGAGGGCGTGGTGCTGGAGCACGCGTAGCCCTTGGAACCGATCTGGCTCCTCGTCATCGGCACGGTCCTGGTCGCGCTCGCGTTCGACGTCATCAACGGCTTTCACGACGCGGCCAACTCCATAGCGACCGTGGTCTCGACGCGCGTGCTCACGCCGCGCGTGGCGGTGTGGTGGGCGGCGTTCTTCAACTTCGTCGCGATGTTCGTGTTCGCGCCCAAGGTCGCGGACACCGTTTCCAAGATCGTGAAGATCCGCGGGGACGACCCCTCGTTCGTCTACGTCGTGCTCTGCGGGCTGATCGGCGCCATCGTCTGGGATCTGCTGACGTGGTGGTGGGGCCTGCCGACCAGCTCGTCGCACGCGCTGATGGGCGGCTTCGCCGGCGCCGGCGTCGCGCACGCCGGCTGGGACGTGCTGCGCTGGGACAAGCTCGCCAAGGCGCTGACCTTCATCCCGCTCGCGCCGCTCATCGGCATGACCGCCGGCTTCGCGCTGATGGTGTCGGTGTACTGGAGCTTCCGGCGCTGGCGACCCGGCTCGGTCGACAAGATCTTCCGGCGCGGGCAGCTCCTCTCAGCGGCGCTCTACTCGCTCGGCCACGGCGGCAACGACGCGCAGAAGACGATGGGCCTGATCGTCGCGCTGCTCGTCGCCGCCGGGTCGATGTCACCCGACACGCAGCTCTCGCTGACCAATCCGGCCACGCTGTGGATCATCCTCTCGTGCCACGCGGCGATGGGCATCGGCACCGCGCTCGGCGGCTGGCGCATCGTCAAGACGATGGGCATGAAGATCACCCGGCTCAAGCCGGTCGGCGGCTTCTGCGCCGAGACCGCCGGCGCCTTCACGCTCTTTCTCGCCACGCACGCCGGCATCCCGGTCTCGACGACGCACACGATCACCGGCGCGATCGTCGGCGTCGGCTCGACGCGCGGCCTCTCCGCCGTCAAGTGGGGCGTGGCCGCGCGCATCGTCTGGGCGTGGATCTTCACCATCCCCGCCGCGGCGCTGGTCTCCGCCGGCTGCTACTTCGCGATCGCGCGACTCGCCATCCGATAAGCCGCGGCCGAGGGGCTATCCCTGCCGCCGCAGCGTCCGCCAGGCGAAGCGCACGACCAGCGCGGCGAGTACGGCGCCGACGGCGAGACCCGAGACGTAGCGGCTGCCCAAGGCGAGCTGCGAGAGCCATTCGCCGTTGTGCAGCATGACCAGCCACTCCTTG